>JAJFGD010000254.1 GCA_021776315.1 Hyphococcus sp.
TCGTGATCTTGGTAGAAGTTACCGATGTTCGTCGCATAATTGCCTCGTGGCAGGCGAATAACGTTAGGAAAGGGACCTCCTCAGTCCGCGCGAACATGCTTCCTATGAGCGACGACCCAGAATGCGCCGATCAACCCGGCAATCAGGAATTCGTAAGGGCATACATTAGCAATCCGATAAAATGGGATGTGCTTTGCAAAGCCGTATCTGTCGATAACGAATTCAGCGAACAATACCCAGGCCGAAAACATACTGACGCACGTCACTATCCGAACGATAAACGGAAGCTGGCTAAATTCGATTTTGTCCATTTCGGTTCTCCTTGACATCAAGCATGGCCTACCAGTTAAAGTGCACTTTAAGTAAAGGGATTTTTCAGGATGATGTCGATTGGCGAAGTCGCTGCCGAACTTGGAGTGGCGACGTCGACGCTGCGATACTATGAGTCCGAGGGGCTCATTCCGATTGCCGTTCGCCATAGCGGTCGCCGCGTGTACATGCGGTCTGACATAGAAGTCATCAAGATCGTCTTGAGCGGCCGAAGCGTTGGACTGAGTATCCAACAAATGAGGACCCTGAAGCCATCCTGGATCAAACGTTCGAAATCCCGCCAGCCGATGAAGGCGCTACTCGAAGAGCTATTGTCCGAAACAGATCAAAAAATTAAACGACTTGTTGCGCAGCGAAACGCGTTGAAAGAGGCGCTTGGTTGTGAGTGTCGCAGAGCCAAGGATTGCGCCATAACGTCATCCAAATAGGTCGATCGGGCGCTACGTCTCTGAGATGCCCCGAACCAGCCGTTCCCCAATTTCGGTTCAGTGTCGCCTTCTGGCGAAAAGCGATCATTCATAGAATTAGATTTGAATGAAGGATAGTTCGCCGAGTGTGGTCGTTCGCAATAAGAGGCAACCTGTCATGGTGCAGTTGCCTGCGAGTGGCGGTATGGCATGGTCAGCAAAGTTGCGAGGTTTCCCAGTACTGTGCGATAGAGGGATCCCTGAAAATGCCTATCATATTGTGCAAGCCAATCATCAATTGTGTCACGTCGATTAAGGCGGCCGTCAATGATCAAGTAATGCCAGTTGCGCAAATTTTGCAGATCGGTTCGTGGGTCCGACGTATAAAAGAGCATGTCCGCCTTGGCGCCAATGGTTAGGACGCCGATCTGGCCAGCGTCAATATGTCGGCCATTCACAACGGTAGCAGCTTTAAACGCGGCCTCGTTGTCGCCCAAAGCAACTGCCAATGCATTCAACTCCATATGCAGTGCCTCCCCCGGCACAACCCAAGGCATAAGCGTGTCGGTGCCCGCAAGTATATCAATACCAAGATCATGGGCGCGTCGAGTGATCTCCATCATAGGTTCTTTGGCCATTTGCTGCAGATCAATTTCCTCAACCGTTGTGGGATGCCCCGCAAGAACGTCCCAGGCCGGAGCCCAAAGCGTCGGCAAATGCTGCGCTCCATCGCTTGGCGGGAAACGACTTGAATCTGACGCTACTAGCCGCAGTTGGAAATTGGCGAGTGTGGGCGTGAACGAAATATTGTTGGCCAATGCAATGTTTAATGCGTGATCAATATCATCGCTGCTCAAGGCTAATACGTCTTCGTTGCGGATATCCCAGCCGGACGGAGGGCGCGGTAAACTCAAATATGGAATCCCGGTGAGGTGCTGGGATTCGAAATCCCGAACGCGCGCCAAGCCTACGCTATGCGGCACATGACCGATAAGCGGTATGCGGTGCTCACGCGCTGAAGCTTCGACCCCCTCAAAAGCATCTAGGCTCAGCTCATTATAAACTTTAATGCAATCGACGCCCTCATCCGCTAGCCGATTGACGATAGCAGTGCCATCTTCAGTTGTTCGAACAACAGTTGCGAACGGCCAAGTGGGCGGGTCACCCTCTATTACTGGACCGCACCGATACATACGGGGGCCAACAATGCGTCCGCCATTTAGTCGCGCGGCCAAAGCGCCAATACTGCCATCTGATTCACCCACGTCGCGGACACTAGTTACACCGAAAGCCAAATACATGAGTGCGAACAAACGTTGATTGCCAATGGCCGAACTTGGAGGCGTATGGACATGAGCGTCGATCAAGCCCGGCGTAACGAAGCAACCCGAACAGAGAGGCTCACCGTCTTCAACCAGAGTATCGCGGATATCGGCGATGCGGCCATCGCGAATGACAATCGTCTGATGTGGTGCTGGCGGATTACCAGCGTTGATAATAGTGATGTCTGAAATCAACCGGTCCTGTTGTGGCGGCACTGCAATTTTAGGCGGCTGCAATATCCAAACAACGGCAACGAATCCAACCACGAAAATCGCCATAACAGACAACAAAATAAAATAAAACGGTTTTCGCATAGCACTCCACGACTGGGCAAACGTCGATCCTAGTTAAGCGCCAACTTTCAGAAAGTTCGCAGCAAATAACTTATGGCAGTTTTCCGAGTAAACCTAGATTTAATCGTTCCAGGTCAATAACCTTGATGACGTTCCAAAGCCACATAACAGACATTCAAAAACAAGGTGGCCTTTGTCAACAAAGCGCCAATAGTTGCCATTGATTGCCGAACGACCGCTATTCCTGCGATTTCAACCGGTCAATGCAACACCTTGTCGGGAAGCTATTGCCTGGTGAAATTGTCGTTGAATCAAAGTAATAATTAAAGATTCACAGTGACCCAGTGTTCCTTTGCGTTGGAACGATAGCACCCTGATCCCTACGACAGCCCGAATCGCCTGCTCAGACAAGTTATCCCGGCGCGAGCCGATTTTTCGAGCTACCTGTTCGTTCACCGGATTCAGTTGCTGCTCCTACATTTTGGACGCCGTGTAATATTCTCTGAACCGAAACCCGAGTGCTGCAGTGTTATGCGGGTGTTGCGTTGACCCATTGAGATCAGCGCAAAACGGTTATTCAATTGGATATATGAGATCGAATTTCGTCAATCGTAACTCTTGTTTCATCAAAGATGAGAAAGCGTTTCAAGCGCGATTTCACGAATTGATTTGTAGCGTTCCCGTTTTCTTCCAATCGTTGTATCCATAAAGCGCTACACCGACTGCAAAAATAGGCATTATAATCGCACCAATTCCAGAAAGCATCGATCCGGTTGCAGCCCAATCAATATGTTCACTTGCCATATCTGTAGATTAAGCCGTCTCTTCTATGCCCTGATCGTAATGCAACATGTCGAATATTGCTATTTCGTTTTTTCCACCTTCGCTGCTCTCCTTTGCTTATTGTTCCTTCCTGCCGACTTCTTCCGTCGTGACCGTTTTTCTTGCTCCTCCAAATTCGTAAGCGCCGTCGCCCACTTATGATGATAGTGCTCTATTATACGCACATCAGTCGTATACCGATGCGTCGAATGCCGACGCACTCGCTTAGCCCTTCCGACATATATGTTGTGGCGTATCGGCAACGTCGTGAGATGACCAGTAACGGGAATGCCATCTTGCAGCACCTTCACACGCGCCTCGCCAGTATACAGATATTCCAGATCGTTCGACGGGCGCTCTAAAGTCGGCGCAAGAAATTGCGCATCATCATTACCCACTCGAAAACAAATAATGTTCCCAACGTTTCCAAAGATTGCTGATCGCACTTGGGGCACTTCGATTTGATCGAGATACTGTGCCGCCAGAAATAACCCTACTCCATATTTTCGACTTTCCGAAAGGATTGATGCAAACGATCCTGTCGTAAACGAATGAAACTCGTCGAAGTATGCATAAAACGGAACGCGATGTTCTTCCGTGTCTTCGTCACATGACGCACGACGCATAGCAGCCATCTGTAGTGCGGTGGCAAAGAGAGAACCTAATGTGTCGGCATCATCCTTTCCAATCCGACCTTTCGCCAAATTGATGATCAGCACTTTTCGGTTGTTCATGATGTAATCAAGGTCGATCGTACTTTTTGGTTGGCCGAGTACATTGCGTAGCGACCGTGATAGAAGAAACGCATCAACTTTGTTCTGAATTGGTTGAACGAACTCATGTCGTTGTCTCTCGTTCCAGTTCTCAAATTCATATTGAAAGAAATCTTGAACGGCAGGCGTATCTGATTGTCGAAGCACCCATGCACGATAATCGGCGCGCGCCAAAAATGCAGGAAGCATCAGAAGTGTCGCGCCGCCTTCATGCGAAGGAATATCCAACAGCGCGCGAATAGAGTGTTTGAAGATATTTTCCATACGAGCACCCCAGCTCTCGCTCCATCGATAGCGAAAGGTGTTTACCACTTCCTGGGTCAAACGATCCTTTTCGTCGTCCCGCGGGTTATGAAGAACATTAAAACCAAATGCGTCGCTTTTATTCGATGGGTCGAGATAGATTACATCGCGCATGCGATGTTTGGGCACGTAGTCAATCACTCGTCGCGCCTCGTCTCCATGTGGATCGACAAGCATAAAACCGTTTCCTGCATGCATGTCAGAAATCGCCATATTCGCAAGTAACGTTGACTTCCCTGTTCCTGTCTGACCCACCACAAAGGTCTGACGCAGCCGAGCATCAGGCGAAAGTGTTAGCGGAATATTTTGCCAGCGCGTAAACGTCCCTTCGTAGTCGCCAAGCGTTATGTGATCATTGCGCTCCATAACTCGAAGCCCGCGCTAGTCCGATCACAACTCTAGCGTCGAATGAAATAGTGGGAACGTTTGTGTATTTCGTTCATTAAAAATCATTCCTGCCACAATGGCGGCTCTTGGAAGTGTGGTAGTAGCACGGGGTTAGAAGCATCGAACCCTAAGGTTCCCTTACCAATGAGTATACCGCACTCTAAGCGGTCAAATTCATGAGTTCTGCACAGATAAAAGCAGAACATGGTTTCCCTCTTTGTACAGATCACAAGCGCCGTCTCTTCTGGCACCATAGAGCCAGGAGAAGTCTAATCATCTGTAAGGGAAAGGAATGACCGATGGCTCAGTACATTGACTTCAAATATGTGCGGGAAAACGCCGATATCGAGGCAATTCTTGCGCATTATGAACTAGAAACAAATAACGCTGGCGATGAGCGTCGTGCTTGTTGCCCATTTCATGAGGATGAAAACCCATCCTTTTCGATCAACATCACTGATGGGAAGTTTCATTGTCATGCTGCAAGCTGTGGCGAGAAAGGAAACATTCTCGATTTTGTCGCTGCAATGGAGGAAACTGATGATTTGCGAAAAGCCTCGGAAGTGATCAGCGATATCTGCGGTATCGACTTAGCGCCTCCGAAACGAGGCAAGACCAAAAGAGTTTCCAGAAAACGGTTGGCCGACAATTCTGCGGAGCCGAAGAAACCTGTACGTACAAGACGTACGAAGCGTGAAAAACCCGCGGACGAAGCAGATTCGGAAGCGGCCGACGAAGCGACCTCGCAGAAAAATGCACCTCTCGATTTCAAGCTAACGCTTGATCCCGAGCATGAGTATGGCGGCAGTCGTGATCTTACTGAAACCGACATTGAACGCTTTGAGATGGGATATTGTTCTCGCGGCACTATGAAAGGCAGATGGTGTGTTCCCTATCACAATCCTGATGGCGATCTTGTTGGGTACGTTGGTCGACATATAGCTGATCCCGTGCCTGACAAAGAAACGAAGTACAAACTGCCGAAAGGATTTCATAAGCAGCTTGAGCTTTTCAATCTTCATCGGGTCAAAGGACATTCCAAGCATGTCGTTGTTGTCGAAGGCGTGTTTGACGCTATTCGATTACATAGCCTTTCAATGCCTGCAGTTGCCCTGGTTGGCACAGCAATGTCTGACGCTCAAATTCAGTTGTTAGTTCAGTCGGGTTTCAAATCAGTGACGGTGTTGTTGGATAATGATGCGCCAGATGAAAAGACCCGAACGCTTATCGCAAAAGCCGAAAGTGAAATCATCTTTCAGCTTAGTCGACATCTGCTCGTTCGTTCAGTTGTTCTACCTGAAGGAGAAGACCCAGCGACAGTTGATGATGAGTTCTTACGGAGCACGATACCTGTGTTCCCAAGTTAATTACGTTACCCCCGATTATAATTACTATAATCGGGGGTATTTTTTGAGCTGGGCGTTAAAGGATCGAGACACCATCTACGTACTGACGTGTTTACACAAATGACGGGCAGTACGTGCTGATGGCGTGCTCGATCATTTGGCGGCATGACCACCATCCAGCTCGTATGTGGATGTGGCGTTCGTTGGTTAGGTTACGTTAGTTCCCGCCAACTGTCGGTTAGCGTAGCGCCGACTTCGATGTATGAGGCTGGTTTTGTCTTTTAGCAAAACCATGTCCCAGCCCCGACTATTGGAAGGTGGTCATGCATCGAAGTCGGCGGTAGCCGAGACAGTTGGCGGAGCTAGTTTATGGCTTGATAAAGCCAAGTTTCGAAACATTTGTTTCGTGTTGGGTACCCCGAGCCAGGGTACCCTCTTTGGATTAAAAAATCGCGATTTGTCGCGATTAGTTTGACCACTAAAGGTCATTGTGTCCGATAGGACATGAGAAAGTTTGTTCGTTTTTCCCAATTGGAATTTGTATTTTTTTAGCTGGGCCTACTGTATTACTCCTGTATTGATATATGGACATTTTGTCCGGCCATACGGACTAGCTGTCCACCCGGGGAGGACAATTTGTCCACCCCCCAAAG
>JAJFGD010000255.1 GCA_021776315.1 Hyphococcus sp.
CCGTAGAATTGTTCGCGCCCGACGGCGCGTGATGCCCGATTATTTACGCCAGCCGCAGCCGCGAACCTGTTGCGCTTCACTTGCAGCGTCATCTTCACGCCTGCTTCTGGCGAGACGCCGCGCTCTAACACGCCGGTATAACTCAAACCCGGCGGCTGGTTGGCGACAAGCAGGTAACGCTCTAATGATTTTTGCGTAAGCGGCCGTTCCGCTTTGATTTTCTCGGCAATCCCGGAAAGCCTCCCCCGGTCATTGCTTGGCGCCGCAGATATGTCAACGTCGCCGATGAACCCTTCAATAACTCTTATACGAACCTTGCCGTCTTCAACTTCTTGAATTGGTACGTATGCAAGACTTAACGGATACCCTTCATCAGCATAATGACGGGTAATTGTACGCGCGATTTCGAATACAACCGACAACTTAATGGTCGCACCGATCTGTTTTTCATAAAGCGATCGAATTGCGCTTTCCGAAAGTGTAACTACCCCGTCTAGCATAATCTCATTCAGCAAAAACTCGATCTCGCCAGCCTCTTCAGGTTGTTCCAGCTCATAGGGAGAAACAACAGTCGGCGCCATCGTCAGGCCGGGAGCCACGTCAACATTAAACTGAGCTTCAATTGCGCCCGGCCGAACGGTCGACGGAATAGCGACCGAATTATCAATCTTTTGAGCGAAAACGGATAACGGGGTCAGCGCAACCGCTGAAAACATACAGATGCCGGCCACTAATGGAATGCGGCGGCGCATTCCCGCGCACCGGTCATCAGATTCTATACTGTTAGCCAAGCTCTCCAGCCCCCGCCGCCTTAAGGATCGTAACCCCGTTGCCCCAATTCGTACCTTAGGCACTAATCAACAAAGATTACAATGTCAGGATATGCAATATGTAGCAGGGGCCATGCAGTTTTTTGCACCAAGTCTGCACACCGCATTTTATTCCAGAGAAAATACCATAACTGTATCAGGTAATGGCATATTGAGCTATTTCGTGATGTTTATACAGCACCCTTTGAGCAATCTATTTGGGCAAACCTGTGTCGGCGTCTATTCGATTTCTAAATGCCGTTTTTGGATCACAACTTTCCAAGTTGTGATGCTTCGAAATTATCTTATCCCGGCGTAAGCATTCACGACAAATAAATTCGACTTTGCATATTTCCCGACGCATGGATGTCCTGAGAAGGCTGGACGGATAGATTTTTTGGGAGGACACAGGGAATATTTTTAAAAGAATTGGGAACATAAAATGAGAACTGGGAATTTGGAGTAAACACTAAGAGCGCTGCGTTCTCAGATATAATCTATTATAGGCGTTTTAGCTTGTGTCAACTAATTCAACGGGCTGGTGAATGCTGTTTTTCCAAAAAACAATTTATTATGACCCACCCGACGCCGGCAAGACTGCCCAACCTACTTTAAGGTTATCCCAAAAACACTCAATACTGTCATAAGCAAATGCGTTCTGCGCATCACATAAAATTGTGTTCACGGTAGTAATAATTCGTTCTTCACCAAACATCAGCTCGTCGTAGCATTGATGTTTGATATGAACATCAGGCTCTACAGAGATGTTGGTTTTTGAAACGCAGAACATTGACGCGATAATCGCGCCCAACATAAGTACTTTCACGGCGACTCCCCTTCAATATGCCTATATGGAAGTACGCAACTCGTCTGGCCCAGACTATTACCCAACAAGGACCCTCTTTGAAAGGCTTATCCTTTTGTGCAAACTACAGTACAGTTTCCAATCAAATAACTCGTAGGGGATTTGGATGCGTGCGTCAAAACTCGCCAGTAGGCTAACAATTTACTACCTTTCGGTCACTGGTTTAGTTTTCGCCGGCATTGCGCTGGTGCCGGACTTTCAGAGCTTTCTACCGATTGGTGGGGCAAAGGATTTGCTCTCGGGAGCTTCCTCGGACCCATTTGACTCCATTGAAATTGGCGCCGAAAGCGTGAGCAGTTTGAAGGGCAGCCTTGTTTGGCTAACCATTGCCGTATGCGGAGCACTACTAAGCGTGTGGCCACTAAGCTGGACATATATGGCGATCCGCACTCAAGAAGAATATGATCAATCTTTGGTCGAAACAATCATGATACTGCCAATCGCGGTTACAAGCATTGTAATAATGGTCCACCAAAGTGTTGCTCTGGCATTTGGGTTAGCTGGCATCGTGGGTGGCGTGAGGTTTCGCAATACTTTAAAAAGTTCTGGAGACGCACTTTTCATTCTGAGCGCAATTGGAATAGGATTAGCAGCTGGGATTGGCGCCCTTGAAATTGCCATCGTTTTGTCAATTTCTTTCAATTTTTGTTTTCTAGTTTTGTGGATGTCGCGTTACGGTGAAAGAAAAGGGGCGCATCGTTATATGCGCCATGCAGCAAAAAAACATAAGGCTGCGCCCAATGAAGAGAACAGTAAATGAGGAAAGTTCCACTTTTAGTTTTATTCCTACTGATCACAATTCAGAATGCAGATGCGGAACCGCAGTCAAAGATTGCGATCGACGATACAACGCATGCTAACCGCATTTTTACATTAGAGCGCATACTGACAGAAGTATCAGGTCTTGTCGCCAGTGGCCCTAATGCCGTTTTTGCCCATAATGACGAGCATGCAATAGTCCACGAGATTAGCCTAGAAGATGGCAGTGTTATCAGGTCTTTTGCATTCGGGAAGCCGACGGTGGAAGGTGATTTCGAAGGCATTACGATAAAAGGTGAATTCATTTATCTCGTAACCAGTGATGGTTTGCTTTATGAAGCGCGACCAGACACTCATCGAAAGCGAATTCCGTACAATGTCTACGACACAAACCTTGGAAAAATTTGTGAGATAGAAGGCATTGCACCAGATAATATTGATGGGTTTTTGCTTCTGTGCAAACGCACCCGATCGAACAAAGACTTTGATCGCCTCGTTATCTATCACTGGTCTATAGCCAATCGACTTTCCCCTCCTCAGCCATGGCTAGATGTTTCGATAAAAGATATGTCCGCTGGTGGTCCAATAAACACACTGCACCCATCGGGGTTAGAGCGTGACCTTGAGACAGGAAACCTATTGATACTAGATTCTCACGCTGGGGCGATGTTGGAGATCACACCGTATGGGCGGCTTATTAACTATCTGGAGTTTTCAGCGTCTGAACACCCACAAGCGGAGGGGCTCGCCATAATGGAAACAGGCGCAATCGCTATCGCAGATGAAGGCGGCAAAAAAAGCGGGACAATCACTGTTTACGCACCGCATTAAAGTTCGCTGACCGCTATTTTCGACAATGAGAAAGCAAATTCTTTTGAATAGATTTATCATCCGCAATGTCATCAAAAAAGCTAGCTAAATACTTCTTGGCATTTTTTGTTGTGCGCTGCGTAAGCCCCGGCGTAGATTCAATTATTGAGTAGAATTCGTCTCTGCGCTGGCGATAGTTTGCCGCTTCGATTATGGTTTCTGAGTTCTGGTAGCAAAATCCTCGAAATCTTCTTTGGCGAGTATTATGCACACCCATTCCTTCGGGCGGAAGAGCGTATGGGGCGTTAACGAAACCAGAATAGTCAAAATCATACGGAGTTGGGATCAAATCCCTAGTAGCTTCCTTGGAGGCGCCAATTAACTTTCCATTATGACAACACTCGTCACCAGACGGCCCCTTCAGAACGCTCCAATCCAAATTACCAATCATATACTGAAAAAGAATAAAATCGACTACAGCATTCTCATCAAGATGTGTTCGATGTACGTTGTTCCGCTTTACTTTCTTCATACCGATGCGTTTTGCAACATCGTCAACATCTTCGATGAAAAATGCCATGCGGTTCGCAATTTCATTTTGGCTCTCTTCGTCCACATAAGAAACATTCGCTAGCCGAACACGAAAGCTTGCTTCCGTTTTCTCGTTAAACAATTTGTATGCTGTGTATTCAAGGAGTGTATATTGTTGAAACGAAGTGGATTTGCGGCAATGAGTGACTAACTTCAGAGATCGTTGCTTGTGGAACAGGGAATCTATTTCAGGTTTTTCATTGAAGCGAATTCGCAGAGGGGGAAATTTGCAAGTTTCTTTTTTGCGTCGTGACTTTCCTCTGGAAGAAATAGTTATGTCATGTGCCTCGGCGTTATTCTCACCGACACTTAGCATCGCGGGATAAGCCTCAGGCGTTTCTTCCATATTGCGGACTAATTCATTTATAGGCCCAACTATGGTGATGGAAAATACATCTTCATTCGAAAATAAACTTGTCGGGTCGCCGGCATAGGCAACCGATAGATGGCTACATAGAAACGCCAAAGCGATAAAGATGTACCTCACTGCGCGCGCTCCGATACAAATAAAACTGTTTCAAGACCATCATCATTGGCCGTGAACGTATTTCCATTGATCGAAAGAAATGACTTTTTTCCTCCGTAGTGGCTGGCGATACCTGTGTCGACGACGACGACCCTACCGTCATAGAGCATTTTGATGCCATTCATTGAAGGGGTGTGGCCAATCACAATGTGATCCACATTGTAATGTTTAAGTACCGTCTCGATTTCAATAGCGCCGGTTTCGGTTTCGGTCGCATTACCACGATACCATAATGGGCCACGTTCATCTGTCAAAATCTCTGTGGCCCCCTCTTTCCTGAGGGCTTTTTTTATTTTTGAGTTTAGGGAGACAATTGAGTTGGATAAGACGCTTTCACTTATGCCTCCATGAACAAAAAGCGTGCGATCTATAACTTGAATCGCGTTGTGTGAGATTACCCAACTTCCGTACTTTCCGTCCGGCGCCCACGCTCGGCGATGTTCGACATAGCCAAGAGGGTAGTCCGTATCGAAAGCAGCGCGAATCTGCTCTTTTTTCAGCGTTGGATCCTTGTCTAGATAATAATCAGTAAAATTGTCACGGTTCGCACGATAAAAGTCGTTACGACGCTTTGTTGACGTTAAATCTACGAAAGCCTCATACTCACCAGAATCAACATAGCGTAGATCTCCGGTTATATTCATCGCTTCATGATTTCCAATCAGCGCGACTATTTCTCCGCCGGATCGCTTCGCTTGTTTTTCAAGCTTCATCATATGGTCTAAAATTTTACGAGTGTCGGGCCCGCGATCCGGAATGTCACCCGTTTGAACAAAACGGGAATTTCCGCCACTCCATCGGCCAGTGTCATCAATTAAACCAGCTTCGTTCATGATAGATACAAAAGCCTTGTAGTCGCCGTGAAGATCCCCAACGACTATTGTCACTCTTTCGTTAGTAGAATTAGTTTTAGCTAATTCTGCAGACGCACACGAAGTTAAAGCAACGCTCCCAAAAATCATCAGAAACAAAAGGAAACGGCTTCTTACAGTGTTAGAGTATGTCCCCATGATTCCCCTCTCATTCGCTAATATACCTGCGCATTGACTATTGTCGAAGCACCAACCAGCGAGGAATCTCACCTTGCATAGCCGGTTTTATGTAACCATGAGATCGCTTCCGATGGAAGGCCAAACAGCGATTGGCTTTCGAAGTAACAGGGAACCTAATCAGAAAAATAGGAAATTCAGCGTGATAAACAAGGGACATTATCCCCGGATAGAGTTATTGATAGGGATCGGTACAAATCCCCTAAAGTCCCAAATACCGGTACGTGACGAACACTAGAACCTTGGCAAAATTTGCGCCTTCAGGACGTTCCAGAGTAATCCGCTCCGAAGTCCATATGCGGCATGTTTCGCGTTTAACTATTTGGACCCCAGAAATCCCCCACACCCTCACCCAAACAGGCCAATCACTACTTGCGCAGATTTTTAGAGTGCGTGCGGATCCATCGGCACTCTCATAAAGCACGAAGTCCTCGCTACCCAATTCTGGGTCAAGACGAACCGTTTTCACCGTTGCGCTTTGTGCGCTTGCAGAGGCTGTGAAAATAATACGACAATTGTGACGAATATTGTTTCATTTTAAAGCCTCAACCTCACAGGCAAACAGTTCGCCGCTCACAGCCGCGTGAGAACACCAGGATGCGATCTAACTTTGATAAAGGCTGTAACTCACCCCTACCAAAACGATGATAAGCACGCCCACAGAATAAATGGTGGTTGAAATCACCCCTTTTAAGAGAGCAGAGATGGTTCCTGATCCGTAAGCCTGTTTAAGAGCCGCAAAGGGTTGAAGTAGCGCCCACACAACTATTAACCCGGAGATTACACCTCCCGCTACTGGTATTTTGCTCGCCAAGATAGATATCAAAAGGTATGCGTAGAGGGCTGCATGCATGTAAAGCGCGACTACAAAATGGTCATAGACATAAAATTTTCTTCTATAAATATACAACAAAAATAAAAGCAACGCGTAGAATGCGGGTGCTAACAACAGAACGCGGGGCAAGTACTCCCGTGCTTGAGCAATGAACAAGCGAGGGTCCTCAAAAGCACGCTGTGCGGCTTCGAACATGCGTTGCAAGTGCGGCTCAAGCCATGCGGGCCCGGAGTAAGAAACTTCATCCCACGACGATTTGGTAATATCTATGTCCCGAGACCCATTTTCACTCGGACCATCTTCGCCTGTATATTCCGCATCTGTTGATTCTTTGGCTTGCGTATCATTATTCGCACCACCGTAATCAACTCTCGGGTTCTCAACTGGCGCACCCCGGTCCGTAAGCCCCCCTAAGAGTTCCGCTATTTCCGGGTCATCTTTCGCAATTTCTTCCAGCACTTCTTTGCTAGTGGCTGGTGTACCAGGGTCTAGTTTATCAAAATTTGCGTTCCAAAAAACGGTTAGAAAAAAGAAAACGCTGGCAAAAAGATAAAGCCGGAATGGCGGAGAGTAATGAACACGCCGACCGTCAAGATAACGCCTAGCCAATCTTCCCGGTCGGATCAGCAGCAGAAAAATGGTGCGCGCCAATTTTCCATCAATAGCAAGGGTGTCCACAAAAACATCTTGCACTAATCCGATAACAGCGCGGCGCGGCTCATCGGCCCTTTGGCCACATGTATGGCAATAATCTCCTGATAATGAAGTGCCATCATTTTGGCATATTACAGTTATGTTTGCTTTGTCGCTTTTGTTTTGAATTCGTGTTCGATCATTGAATACTTGCCGCTCCTGA
>JAJFGD010000256.1 GCA_021776315.1 Hyphococcus sp.
GAAACGCACCCTCAGCAAACAGGCGGCGGAACATATTGGGCAAACGAAACGCCGCCCAAAATGCATCAGCAACGGGATTGCCACCGGCACCAATTACACCTGCGATCAAAATCTGGCGCACAAAACCGAGGACACGGCTGATCATGGTCATGCCGCTGACGGTCGCTAGAGATTTGAAAAGGTTACCGCTCATCGACACACATATAAAACTGAATTGAGGCGAAAATCGTTAAAGCGGTTCACGTCTTAGAACCAGCGGAAAGCACCGCCAGCAAGCGTTTTTCGATTTGACCCAAAACCTTGGGATCCGTGATCTTCTTTTGCGCCCGATCGCATAGATAGAACACATCGACAGCCCGCTCTCCATAGGTGGCGATATGGGCTGACGTGATAGCAACATTGAGATCAGAGACAGCATGCGCCAAATCATATAGCAAACCAGGGCGATCAAGGCCTTCCGCTTCAACCACGCTGGCATCTTCAGAAGCTTCAAGCTCAACGCGGACAACGGGTTCGACTGTAAATATTTCGCGGCGATCACCGAATTGGCGGGTCGGCTTCGGAGCGCTCTTTGGCGTCTCGCGCGCGGCGGAAAGCAATGACTGGTGGAGCTGGCCGGCACGCTCTAAATCATCCATAGGCGCACCATCGGCTGACTGGATCGTAAAAATATCAAGTGCCTTGCCATCTTGTGTCGTCAATGCTTGTACGGATCGAACACTCAAACCAGTCGAAGCAATCGCTCCGGCCAGGTCCGCCAACAGACCCGTGCGGTCATCTGCGTAAACAATCGCTTCAAGATCGCCATCGCGCGGTGCCACCGTCACGGCCGCGGCGGCGCTATCTTTTTCTGCAGCCCGTATCAGGTGCGCAAAGCGCACTAGAATTCCTGGCTCTGCGCTGCGCAACATATGATTGGTCAACCGCTCCAGAAAACTTTCCTTTTCTTCACTGGTCCAATCTTTGAGCTGCGTTTTAATCTGTGCACGCGCATTCACTGCACGTTGATTTAGTCTTTCCTCAAGACCGTCATTGCCGCCTTCAAACCAAGCAATACTGCCCGCATAAAGTTCCGCAATTTGGCGACGCCTTACTTCGTCCCAGGAATGGTCACTCACAATGCGCAAATGACAAACACTGATCACCAACATTAAATCGAGGCGCTGGCGATCACCGACGGTTTCGGCAAAGGTTGAAATTGCGTGGGTCTCGCTTAAATTGCGGCGTTCTGCGGTTCTGACGAGCAATAAATGTCTAGCCGCAGCCCATCCAACCCGCTTTGCATCCTCAGGATCCAAACCTAAACGCCGGGACACACGAGTAATCAGTTTTTCGGATTCTGTGATGGACTTTTTCTTCACCGTCCAAATCGATTCATGGAGCAAGACAGCCACAAAAAAGATCATCGGATCTTTTTCAGTGCCCATTACCTGGGTCGCAAATGGGTGTTTTGCTTTTAATTCTCCAGTTCGCAGTCGGCCCAACAAACCAATACATCGCAACACATGTTCATCAAGCGTATAACGACGGTAAAGTCCGTAATCGATACGCCCAACAATAGAACCAAAGGTCGGAATATATTTTCCGAGCAAACCAGTTTCCGTCATCACCCGCAAAACCCGAACTGGCTCTTCGGAATCCAGTAAAATACCTTTAAACAGTTTCCCGATCACCGGGTCTTTACGAATTGTCGACGTCACGCTTGGCAGCATTTCCGAAACGATGGCGAGCGCGTCTGGGTGAAAATCAATCTTTGGGTTTTTCCCGAATGCCCGAAATAACCGAAACAAATCTCGCGGCTGCCGCCGGGCTTTTGCCACGCTTTCAAAATCAAGCCGGCCACTGCGAATACGCAGATTGGGTTTTCCAGGTGCCTCATCGGCCTGCAAAAGCTTTGGCAACAGCTTCGGAAAATGCGGCAGTCTTTTGGTGCGCGCTTCTTCAAGCCGCGCACATAAAATTCGGGTTAGTCGCCCAACCTCAACGGCATTGACGAAATAATGCTTCATCAATCGTTCTGCGGCGGTCATATCCGTTCTGTCTGCATAGCCGAGCCGCTCTGCAATTTGTGGCTGGATATCAAAGGCCAACTTTTCATCTGCGCGCCCACGAAGATCGTGTAGTTGCGTACGCACAGACCATAAAAAATGTTCTGCCTTGATCAAGGCACGTCGCTCTGAGGCATCCATCACTTTGTCTATCGCTGAACTGGCTCCAATCTCAGCACCAAAGCCATATTTATAAAGCCAGCGCAGCATTTGTAGATCACGCAGCCCGCCTTTCCCTTCTTTCACATCAGGTTCAACGAGGTAGCGCGTTTCACCAGCCCGGGTTTGACGTTCTTCTTGTTCTTCCAGCTTCGCAGCAACAAATTCCCGGATCGTCCGACGCCGCAGTCCATCAAAGTTTTTTTCGAAATCGTTGAATATCTTTTTTGAGCCGCACAAAAAGCGAGCATCGAGAAAGGCCGTACGCGCGACCATATCTTCTTTACAAAACTCAACAGCGCTTTTGGGGGTGTGCACGGCATGACCAATTTTGATACCGCTATCCCATAATGGATAAAGCAAGGAATCGACCTGACCACGAATTTCTTCTGCGTCGGAGGTCCCGTATAAAAACAGCAAATCCACATCGGAATATGGTGCCAACATTCGTCGCCCATACCCCCCGACGGCACAGACCGTCACCTCTCCACGCTTTGCTCCTTTTGGAATAGGGGCTAAGTTGAAAAGCGTTTTGATGAGATCATCAATCGATTGCGCATGGTGACGGGCAATACGGTCGCCACGCAATATGGTTTCAAATGGATCTTTTCGAAGGACGGGCAATCGCTCGCGCAGCAATTTTCCCACCGCGCCGTATGATTGACCGGCCCGTTCCGTATCGAATGCATCCTGGAGCGCCTTTGTGAAATCAGCGCTCTTGGGCGATAATCCGCGTGCGTTAGATGTCGAATGAGTTGTCACACGGAATTGGCCCCTTAGGTACCACAGGCTTGATCAATGCCCATTGTCGCGTGCAGCGCCGTTTAATTCAACCGTGATCTGGAGTTAATCGTCAGGACAAGGTCGCTTTCCTAAGTCGTCTCGTTCTTGATCATTTTTAACCGATACAACACATTCAACGCCTCTCGCGGCGTCAACGCATCTGGGTCAATCTCGGCCATTGCGACTTCCAGCGCATTGTCATCGATAGCACCCGTAGGGGCATTGGTCGACGGTACGTGCGCTGCGGAAAATAGGGGTAGCTCATCAATGCCACCACCGGTTTTTCGCTGCTCTTCCAAAAGCGTTAGAATGGCCTCAGCCCGCGCCACCACGCGATCAGGCAACCCCGCCAGACGCGCAACAGCAACACCATAAGACCGATCAGCCGGGCCCACCCCCACTTCATGGAGGAAGACTACGTCACCTTTCCACTCGCGCACCTTCATGGACATATTGACGAGCCGCCCCAGCTGCTCAGATAGCGCCGTCAGCTCGTGATAATGGGTAGCAAACAGCCCGCGGCATTGGCTGACCTCATGCAAATGTTCAATCGCGGCCCAGGCAATAGACAGTCCGTCAAAAGTCGACGTCCCCCGACCAATCTCATCCAGAATGACGAGTGATCGTTTTGTCGCTTGGTTTAAAATCGCGGCCGTTTCGACCATTTCAACCATAAAGGTCGAACGCCCACGGGCGAGTTCGTCCGATGCTCCCACGCGGGAAAAAACCCGATCTACGACACCAATATGGGCAGATCTTGCCGGGACGAAAGATCCAGCCTGGGCCAGGATCGCAATCAAGGCGTTCTGGCGTAAAAATGTCGACTTACCCGCCATGTTCGGCCCGGTAATCAACCAAAGTTGTTCCGCACCATCGTCACTGAGCATACAGTCATTGGCAACAAAGGCTGGCGCTCCGTCGGCGCGCAGAGCACGCTCAACAACGGAGTGTCGCCCGCCTTTAATATGAAACGCATTCGTCAGATCAACGGTGGGGCGTACATAATCATCGTCTCGCGCGAGCGCCGCGAGCCCCGCGTGAACATCAATCTCGCCCATAGCAGCACCCGCTGCCAAAATGGCTTCACGGCGCGCAAGCACAACGCCGACAAGTTCGTCATATAGCTCTAGTTCACGTGCCAAGGCTTCATCGCGAGCCCGTGAAATTTTTGCGTCTAAATCCGCGAGTTCGCCCGTGGTAAATCGCACCGCACTCGCCAATGTTTGTCGATGTATAAACATGTCACTATGGGGCGGCGCCATCAATTTATCGCCATGAGATGGCGGTGTTTCGACAAAATAGCCGAGCACATTATTGTGTTTGATCTTTAACGCTTTCACACCAGTATGTTCGCGATAGCCCGCTTCTAATCCGGCAACAACACGTCGCGATTCATCACGCAGCACACGAACGCTATCCAAACCTGGATCATATCCCTTGGCAATAAACCCACCATCACGCGCAAGGTAAGGGGGTTCTTCCGTTAAGGCTTCTTTTAAGCGGGTCATCAGGGCCGAAAACCCATCGCCATTTTTGTCTTCCAGCGCGTTTATGGTTTGCGCAAGCGACTGGGGAATGGTGCCGAGGTTCTTCTCGTCCTCGGTGGTACGGGCTGCAAGCCGTGCGTTGTTAAGGCCATCGCGAATGGCGAGCAGATCACGCGGCCCACCGCGCTCAAGCGACAAACGAGATACCGACCGCGCCACATCCGGTGTTTTTTTCAAGATGTCTCGCAATGACGTGCGCAAATCATCGGCGCGATGGAAAAAGTCCACCGCATCATAGCGGCCATTGATTTCACGCGCATCAGTCAGGGGGGCCGCCAAGCGACTGGCCAAAAGCCGTGCGCCCGCGCCCGTCACGGTTTTATCAATCGCCCATAATAGTGACCCTTTGCGCCCACCACTTTGTGCCTGTGTCAGCTCCAGTGAGGCCCTGGTTGCCGCATCAATTGCCATTGCCGCAGATGATGATACCCGGCGCGGCACATTCAATGCTGGCATCCGCCCGGCCTGGGTCACTTCAACATATGAAAGAAGGGCCCCTAAGGCCGCACATTCAGCCCGTGAAAAATCACCGAACCCGTCAAGCGAGGCGACGTTAAAAGCTTCCATCACACGGCGCTGTCCGGCCGTGGAATCAAATTGTTGCGGGGGCCATTGGGTAAGGGCGCCAGCGGCTGCGAAAGCGGACAGCGCTGCGTTCCATCCCTCACCATCGACATGGTCGGGGGCAATCAATTCTTTCGGCGCGATTACGGCAAGGTCAGCGGCAATCGACACTTCATTCGTCTCGCGCACCGACAGTTCACCCGTGGATACATCAACCCATGCAATTGATGCGTCATCGCCGCCACGCAAAATCGCAATCGCACATAAAAAATTATTTGATCGCGAATCCAAGAGCGAATCTTCAATGATCGTGCCGGGGGTTATCGTGCGCACAACTTCACGGCGCACCACTGATTTCGATCCGCGTTTTTTAGCCTCCGCTGGGTCTTCCATCTGTTCGCAAATGGCAACCTTAAATCCGGCCTTGATCAGTTTCGCCAAATAAGATTCGTAAGCATGGAAAGGGACACCGCACATGGGAATGCCATCACCCCCATGTTGGCCACGTTTCGTCAGCGTAATATCGAGAACGCTAGCAGCGGTGACCGCGTCATCAAAAAACAACTCATAAAAATCACCCATCCGGTAAAACAACAACGCGTCCCCAGATGTTTCCTTGATGGAAAAATACTGCGCCATCATCGGTGTCACCGATGGAGAGGCTTTATCACCCGCATTTTTCGGTTTTTTTGCACCCATAACAGGATTGGCCATTTAAAAAATTGCTCCAAAACACCACACGTTTACTCAGATCTATTGAATTTCACAGATTTTCAATTTGATCTTTGCTCAAAACAAGCGAGGATATGCTGAACGTTAAAGTATAGTCCCATGTCCGTTAATCACATTACCAGAACACAAATCAATATCGGGGCGCGTAGCGTGCCGCTGGTGGCCCGGGTAAACCGCCGCGCTAAGCGGCTTATTGTGAAAGTGGACCCTGTTGCTGGGGAAATCTTAGTCACCGCCCCTTCACAAAAAAGTGTTCCTGAAGCGATTCGATTCGCCTCAGATCGCCAGGAATGGATCGCCTCGCAGCTTGATGACAGTCTGCGCGCAAGAGAATTTGCTGAAGGCATGCGGATCCCATATCGCGGGATAATGCATAAAATTGTTCGATCTGGTGGCCCACGCGCACCCGTGTGTGTTGAAACCTACCCAGAGCCAAGTATTTGTGTTGGCGGCGACGCTGCACATATCAATCGCCGCATCGTTGACTGGATGAAACGCGAGGCGCGTTCCATATTGAACGAACGGGTGGATCATTATTGCCGACAGTTGAACAAGCAGCGGCGCATCATCCGTATCCGCGACACCCGAACCCGCTGGGGATCTTGCACCTCTGATGGTGTACTATCTTTTTCGTGGCGGTTGATCATGGCACCCACAGAGATGCTGGACTATGTCGCCGCCCATGAATGCACGCATCTCATTCATATGGATCACTCGCCCGCTTTTTGGCGCAAGCTAGCAGGGCTCGGCATAGACGCGCGAAAAGCGGCAAATTGGTTTGATGAAAAAGGGGGAGAGCTTTTTTCTTACGGCGTCGTCACTAAAAACGCATCACCCCGTGGCGTCGAGTAACTCCGCAATAGCATCGGTTTTTGGTTCCACATCTCTGGCAGGCATAGGATCGATGACCGGCGCAATGATTGGCGCGACGTAACGTGGCGGCAATGCACGTGTCATAATCTCATGCCAGATCATAGCCGGTGCCCGCCCGCCGGTCACACCCTGCATTGGTGCATTATCATCACGCCCGACCCAAACAACACAAACAAGACCACCGGCGTGACCGGCAAACCAGCCATCGCGACTATCTTGGGTCGTGCCGGTTTTGCCCGCCACCTCATACCCCGCGACGGCCGCCGCATTGCCCGTACCCCAAGCAACAACGGCACGCATCATTTGATTAACCGCTTCAATCGACGCAACTGACGATGCCTGATCCAACACGGATCCCGGCGTCTCATAGATTAGGTCCCCATCCGCAGTTTCGATCCGATCGATAACCCGCGATTGAACCCGCAATCCACCATTTGCAAATGGTGCATAAGCACCAGCAAGCCCCATGGGCGATATGCCATCCACCCCGAGCGCCAGCGACGGACCTGGATTAAGGGTACCCGGCCACCCCATCGACATGGCTGTTTTTCGAACAGCGGCCCGACCCGTCGATTCCTGCACGCGTATGGTAGCGCTGTTGAGAGAGCGCACCAGCGCCTCACGCAAAGACACTTCTCCGTAATATTTGTTTTTGTAGTTCGCCGGCGACCATTTGCCGACCCGCACAGGCGCATCAAGAACAGTATCATTCGCAAGAAACCCAGCCTCCATCGCGGACAAGAAGACAAATGGTTTGAACGCCGAGCCTGGCTGACGGCGCGATTGCACCGCGCGATTAAATTGACTGACTTGATAGTCGCGCCCACCAATCATTGCACGAACGGCCCCTTCACCATCCATAATCACAACAGCACTCTCGGTTTCGAACAAATCATTCTGCGCCCGCGCAACACCGGCGATCAGTCCCATTTCAGCAGCGGTTTGTGTCGCTGGATCGAATGTCGTCCAAACGGTCAGATCCGCATCAACATCCCCCGCCAGCGATCGAGCTTGGCGTAATGCATGGTCAACAAAATAGGGCGCTGCAGAAAACCTTGGTGTTGCAAGCAAAATGGGTTGTGCAACAATATCTTCGGCTTCCGCGACAGTGATAAAACCAGCAACGACCATTTGATCGATCACGAGACGCCCCCGCCGTCCTGCGTCTTTTGGGTTTGATGTTGGTGCAAACCGGGACGGCGCTTTCAGCAAACCGGCCAAAACCGCTGCTTCCCCAATTTTTAGATCACTCGCAGGTTTGCCAAAATATCGAAAGCTCGCCGCATCAATACCATAAGCACCAGCGCCAAAATAAACGCGGTTGAGATAAAGGGTCAGGATTTCTTTTTTACTGAATTTTTGCTCTAGCCAAACTGCTAGTAAAAATTCCTGCGCTTTTCTTTGGATTGTACGATCAGCACTCAAAAACAAATTCTTAGCAAGTTGCTGCGTGATCGTTGATCCGCCCTGTACGACACCGCCATTTCGGGCATTAACAATCAGTGCCCGCACAACTGACACTGGATTAACGCCAAAATGGTGGTAAAAATTGCGGTCCTCGACGGCCAGGATTGCCTCGGGCACATAATGGGGTAGATCCGCAAGCCGCACGGGTGCGCCCATACTGGTACCATGAATACTGATCGGCGACCCATCAACCGCCAATAATGTAATTTTGGGAGCGCCCGTATCGCGCCAAAGAGAACTGGTGTCTGGCAAATCCCGCGCGAAATAAGCAAACAACCCAGCAACGCCGATTAGCGCACTTAGGAAAAATACGCCGATATCGGCGACCACGCCAGCATAGCCCCGCTTTTGGCGCTTTTTGCGGCGCACTGGGTGAGTGTGTTTTCGGCGCTTTGTTGTTCGAGACCGGCCCATCCCCCATGCATCAAGAACGATGGTTAACGCCGGGTAAAGATCGCACTGCACAATCCGCTAATCGACTTGATGCCGCAGATCAATTGCCCGCCACCCTGGCCCAAACCACCCATGATCCGCTATGGTCCAAAATCGATTGAATATAAGCGGGCGGGGGCAGATTTAATGGTTGTAGACGCGGCACAAGGTTTCGACCAAGACGACGAAAAAACCTTGGCCATCGTTCGCGGTGCCCGGGCAACATTTCTGGCCCATGGTTTTGATGGGGCCAGCATGGACCAGATTGCTCTGGCTGCAGGCGTATCAAAACGTACAGTCTATAATCGGTTTAATTCGAAAGAAGAATTGTTCGGCGCAACCATTGAAGAGACGTGCCGCAATCTTTTGCCGGTGGACGTCGCTGAAATCGAAGCCAGCCTCGCCCCTGATGAGTTTATCTTACAACTCAGCCGACAATTTGTTGAGGGCATCTTACAACCGGAAGCTTTGGCTTTGCGGCGCATCGCGGCTTTTGAAGCCGGGCGCACACCGGAAATTGGTCGCTCTTATCTTCGCCATGGTCCGGAGTGGATGGTCAACCAATGCACGCCAATTATGGAACGCTTGGCGGAGAAAGGCGCGTTCAAGATTGATGATACCCAAGCCGCATTATGGCGGTTGGGAGCGCTGATCACAGAACCCCTCCATAGCCAACTTCTATTAGGGGCCGCGCCGGAAAATTTGACCGATGCGATCGATCATCAAGTCCGCAGCGGCGTTGCCGCTTTCCTCACCCTACATGCACCTTAAACTTATCTAAAACAAAACGATGAGCTATTGCCAATCGCGCCCGTTTCAGCATGTTTGGAATTTTCGGCTCATAAAAAAACCGGCGCAACAATGTTGCGCCGGCTTAATTTGAATGCACTCGCTCTAATTTAGAGGAATGAAATCGTTACGTTTGTACGACGATTCAATGGCTCACGTGTGCCGTCTGGTGTTGGCTTCGCGAGGTTTGATTCACCATATGCTTGCGTCACGATACGATCAGCAGGAACGCCATTGGCGATCAACGCATCACGCACAACGCGTGCACGGCGCTCAGAAAGCGCTTCGTTATATGCTGAAGAACCCGACGTATCAGTGTTACCAGCAACCACAACTGTCTCGATATCATTTTCGAGAGCCCGTGACGCCGCTTCTTGGATCAAGGCAGAAGCCTGAGATGTCAGGTTTGACTTATCGTAGTCGAAATACACGATGAGATCGAGATCATCGACATCCGCATCAGCTTGCTCAACCAGTTCTGGTGGGCAGCTAGATGTCATTGGTACACTCGAACCGTCCCAGCAATCTTTGTACTGAACAGGTGGAGCAGGCGGTGCTGCAAAGTTCCAACGTAGACCAGCCATCAAGCTGTGATTGTTGTACCCTGCGTCAAACGCTGCTGGTGCGCCGTTTAGCGTACCTGTGAAGTTACCCTTCTTCGTTGCGAAGTAACGGTAAGAAAGATCAAGCGCGAAACGTTCCGCCAATTGGATCGCCATACCAGCGATACCTTGGTAAGCAAACAACGTTTGCGAATTACCATATCCAATTGTCATTGGATTAGGACCCGGTGCGCCTGTTGCCGTAGAGCCAAGGATTGTAGGATCGAGGCTCGCGAAACCAAGACCACCACCAATATACGGTGTGATGCCGTTGTCGGTGTTGTAGTCGAAGTCATATAGGAAGTTCAGCATGATCGAACGTGATTTCACGTCGCCGCCAATTGAACCATCAGGCCAACCGCTGAAACCGGCCTGATCTGGTGTCAGGTGACGGATGTCATTGTTGCGGTAAGCAAATTCGAGTTCCGTACGAAGGCTGTTGCCCCAGTCGTAACCAAGCGCTGTGTAGATGCCGATACCCCGATCGAAATCTGCACTCGAATCGAAAGCGAATGGTCCAGCGCCGTTTGGTCCGTTATTGCTAACGTCCCGGTCTGGTTCCATATAGCTGAGCCCGGCACCAATCGCGCCATATAGGCCTTCATAAGCTTGCGCAGCAGGCGCAATCGCAACCATGGCGGCGGCCGCTAGCAATGTCGTCTTTAGTTTCATGGTTTCCCCTCCTCAGGTGGATCAAATGACAGCCGACACATCGCGCGGCTTAATGTCTACGCCATCTCGTCCTACCGGGTTTGACCCGTTAGGCGCAAAGACTTTTACAGGAATTTCGCCCTTAAAGATAATATCCCGTTAAGGATGTTGCATCAACGCATCGCTAGCTGCAAGACTTCTGTCACAATCGTGAACAATGGTTGCTGCAATGCAACAGATTTTGTCACACAGCCAGATCGTTAAGGAGTTGTATATGCGCGTTTTTTTCGCTGGATTGGCTATTCTTTCGCTTGGTCAAAATGCTATCGCGGCCGAAATTGACGGCCGCCTGCATACCCTACAAGCCGCCGTCTCCGCAGACCGCCTACAAGCGGATATCGAAACCTTAGTCGGTTTTGGCACCCGGCACACGCTGTCGGAGACCGAATCGGAGACCCGCGGCATTGGGGCTGCTCGCCGCTGGATCAAAGCGGAATTTGACCAAATCTCAGCTGATTGCGGCGGCTGTCTTGAGGTGATTTACGTTTCTGACTTTGTTGAGGGCGAACCGCGCATCCCTGAACGCACGGAAGTCGTCAATGTCATTGCCATTCAACGCGGCAAGCTCGACCCGGACCGGATGGTGATGATGTCGGGCGATATTGATTCGCGCGTTTCCGATCCGCTGAACGGCACGTCAGACAGCCCTGGCGCCAACGACAACGCATCGGGTCTTGCTGGCGTCATGGAGGCAGCAAGAGTGCTTTCAAAGGAAAAATTTGCCGGCACTATCGTCTATGCTGCTTTATCTGGTGAGGAACAGGGATTGTTCGGCGGCAAGATCGTGGCGCAACATGCATTGCAAGAAGGCTGGCGCATTAAGGCCGTTCTGAACAATGACATGATTGGCAACATTGAAGGCTTAGATGGGGTTATCGACAATGCCACTGCCCGGGTTTTTTCGGAAGGCACACGATTTGTTGAAACGGCAGAAGAAGCACGCTTGCGGCGCTTTACTGGCGGCGAGGTAGATTCGCCATCACGTAATCTCGCCCGCTATATTGATCGGCTTGCTGACCAATATATTCCTAACCTCGATGTGATGATGGTCTATCGCCTTGATCGCTTTAGTCGCGGCGGACACCACCGCCCATTCAATGCTGTCGGCATTCCAGGCGTTCGGATCATGGAGACCCATGAACATTACGAACGCCAACACCAAGATTTGCGTGAAGAAAATGGCATTAAATATGGTGACGTTTTGGAGGGCGTAAACTTTGACTATGCCCGAAAACTAACCTCCTTAAATGTCGTCGCGCTCGCGTCTATTGCCGCTGCACCACCCATTCCCTCAGGCGTGGAAATTGAGGGGGCAGTGCAACCATCGACAACTTTGCGTTGGGAACGTCCCGAAGGTCGCGCCGCACGCAACCTATCGGGGTACAAAGTATATTGGCGTCTAACGGACGCATCACAATGGACATACTCACGCGATGTTGGTGATGTAACGGAAGTGGTGTTGGAAAATATTGTCATCGATAATTACTTGTTTGGGGTCGCTTCGGTGGCCAATGATGGCGCAGAAAGCCCGATTGTATTCCCAGGCCCCGCCGGCAGTTTCGGCAATTAACCATAGAATCCGCTGTTTTTCGGGCTGAAAATCAATTTCGCAGCCCATGGCGTTAAGGGTGCTATCGTCCGCAAAAGTTTTGCGCTAATGTGCCTTTTGGGAACTTGTAAAAAATAGGGTGGGATATCACAATGCAAGCTATCATCTGGTTGATTTTGTTAGTTTTGGCTGCTGTCGGCGTTGCGTCGATTGTTGACTACACAGGTGCGTATGACGTGCCGATGATTGAAGTCTCAAAGCAGGCTGAAGCAACCGAGTAATTCGGTCGACAAAATCTAAATTCATTAGACGCACATCCATCGCGCTTTTAGCAAAAATGGATGTGCGTTTTTCTTTGTGCTAAAATTGGCGGCACAAAAAAAGCGCCGGCTGGAAATCCCAACCGGCGCTTTTTATTTATTGTGAAACTAAGGTTATTTCTTCGGTGGGATCACCCCGCCAGCACCTGGTTGAGCGAGCTCACTTTCACCCGCAAGCGGATGTTCATCATCCGTCAACGTATCGAGATGCATTAGATATTTGATCAATGGCGAGATGACGATCAACCCAATCCCGATCCAAACGGCCATCCAACCCACATTGGAATAGACCTCCAGAACCTGATTGGCACCATCGACACCTTCGCCAGACGTCGCTTGGGCAATAATCCCTGCAGCGAAGTTACCCGCACCTGATGCGAGGAACCAGGCCCCCATGATCAAACCAACCATGCGCGCCGTCGACAATCGTGTCATCGCTGACAACCCAACCGGTGAAAGACAAAGCTCACCCGTTGTATGCAGAAGGTAGATCAAGAAGATAAACATCACCGGCGTCAAACCAGTCGCTGAAGTCGCACCCCAAACAAGAACAAGAAAGCCGAGCCCAAGCTGAATGACCCCAAGGCCAAATTTTTGCGGTGCCGAGGGCTCCATCCCGCGATTGCCGAGATAACTCCAGATCCAAGCAAACACAGGCCCAAGGAAGATGATGTACATCGCGTTGAGTGACTGGAACACCGATGCAGGCACTTCTTGCCCAAGCAGCGTCCGGTCGACCTGTTCGTCTGCATATACATTGAGTGACGAGCCCGCTTGTTCAAACAATGCCCAAAATAGCACTTGGATGGTGATCAAGAATAAGGCCGCGAATATTCGGTCACGCGCATGGGGTTCTAACGTCACCACACTGCGCCCCAGAATATAGATATACGTCACCGCCATTGAGGCATAGAGGAACAAGCCAACCGTTCCTTGGTCGCGGACCATGATCCAAACAGCGATGAGCATGGCCACCGTACCAAGATAGATCAGGTTTTCCGTCGTCAGCCCCATGAACCGTTTGGCTTTCAAAAGCGCCAAATCTGGGGATTCCCCTGCTCCTTCGAGGAGAGGTTTACCAAGAACAAAAACGATTAGACCTAGCAGCATGCCGATTCCAGCGAGGCCAAAGCCATATTGCCAGCCAAAAGTTTCACCGAGGTAACCGGCATAGAGCGCGCCGAAGAATGAACCGGCATTGATTCCGACATAGAAGTAAGTGAAACCGCTATCTCTGCGCGTATCTGTTTTAGCATATAGCTGACCAACGATCGCGGAAATATTTCCTTTGAGGAAACCCACGCCCATGATGATCAAGGCGAGAGAGAAGTAGAAAATATTTAAAATCGTACCGTCTGGCTCACCGCCAGGCACTGTCGGTTCGCCTTCAATCGCCATCCCCATATGACCGAGCACGAGGAGAACCGCACCAATCATTACCGCTCGGCGTTGACCAAGATATCTGTCCGCTAATACGCCACCAATGACGGGCGTAATGTAAACAAGGGTCGTATAGGCACCATAAAGCCCATAGGCGGCGCTTTGATCGAAGAGAAAATGTTTCGTTAGATAAAAGACGAGCAGCGCGCGCATACCATAATAGGAAAAGCGCTCCCACATTTCGGCGAAGAATAAGATGTAGAGGCCTTTTGGCTGATTGCGCATCTGATAGAGCGCACTTAAAAGGCCAACGGCACCAATCGCCGTAAAGATTAAAATGACATTCATGGATTGTTCGTCCCTTGTCTTGTGACATCCGCCTGAGTTTTTCTCGCGGTTGTGCCAACACCCCTGTTTATTGACAGTGCCAGCCTCCTGACACGCAAAGTAACGCGCACTCTAGGCCGGATTATTGTGAAAAATCCAGCCTTTAGGTGCGAGGCCAGCGCTTTGCAGTGCCGCCGGGACCCAAACAACGAAAAATTTACGGCGAAATCGGGGCAGCGCGTTGCTGGACCTCCCCGTGATCAGTCGTTTTCTACCCTGGAATGAGCAAGACCAGCGGCTGCAATCCCCGCGCGGGCACATTCAGCGTCTTCTGACCCGGCCGCACCGGAAACCCCGACGCCACCCAAATGGACCCCGTCATTGCTAAAAATAGCTTCGCCACCTTCGAAAATGGCGATATTGGGTGCCGCTGCCAGTGCTGGAAAATCGCGGGCGCGCTCAGCAGTGCCTTTCGTCGCCCGTGGAAAAGACGCTGTTGCATTGGCTTTCCATTGAGCAATTTCAATGGAACCGAGCGGCGCGTCATCCATACGCAAAAATGCCTGCAAGTTTCGCCCTTGATCCAAAACCGCAATATTGAGATTCCACCCCTTTTCATCGGCATAGTCACGACAACCATCGACAATCGCTTGCGCTGATGACGCGTTAAGGACCGGACGCATCTCTTGCGCCGTCGTTGGTGACGTCAAGATTACGGTGGAAAGAACCCCAGTTGCTGCGACCGCTGCTATTTTTTTCATCTGCATGTTTTTATCCCCTCGAAAGTTGGTTTCAATCTTTGCTCTGAATATTTTTATGCCGCAAGGCACGCACCAAGCCGACAATACTGATGGCCAACCAAAACAGCTCGATCACAAATGACGCCGCATTGAAGGTGAAATAGAGCGAAAACAAAATGAACAGCGCACCGATACCGTTCAGCACCGGGTAAAGTGGCCGGTTCACATTCATGCGGCCAATCTGTGACAAAAAATACGTTGCGACGATAAAGGAAACGCCGACGAACCCGACTAGGTCATGTGCTTGGAATGCCATCTGCGAGATATAGCGGTGCTTGCATCTATTGGGAAGGCGCGGCGAAAAGGCCGTGAATTACCCACGCCACCCGCATTTGCCAGTCACGCGATATTGCGCCCCAAGACGCTGATAGAAGGCGATCGCCCGTTCATTGCCCGGTTGTACCGACCAGCTCACATAGGCTTTTTTTGATTTGGCTCGCTCAAAAATCTGCCGCATTAATTTCTCGCCAAGACCGTGGCTGCGAAATGAAGGGTCCACATAAATGTCGTCTAAGGTAATGCGCGCACTACCACTCCAAATATGAAAATCTTGGGTAAAGGTTGCATATCCAACCAGCGCATTGTCGTGTTCAACCACAAAACCTTGCCAGCTAGGCGTTTCACCAAAACCAGTTTCAGCCAGACGTTCTGGCGTCACGGTCAGGAAATGGCGTTCATTCTCATTATCTGCCAGACCACACATCAACTGATGCAGCCCAGTGATATCACGGCGCTCTATCGCGCGAATTGAAAAGGTTTTCTCGTTCGACGCAATCACGCTTGCATCGTCCACCCTTCAACACCCATTGCCGCTTGGCGGATCGCTTCAGATCGCGTTGGGTGCGCATGACAGGTGCGCGCAATGTCTTCGGACGCACCACCAAATTCCATCACACTGACAACTTCCGCAATCAGCTCACCAGCCCCGACACCGACAATATGGGCACCGAGCACACGGTCAGTTGCTGCGTCGGCAATGACTTTCACAAAACCATCTGTTTCATGATTAGTCTTTGCTCGGCTGTTTGCTGCAAAAGGAAACTTTCCAGTTTTATAGTCGATACCGGCGGCCTTTAATTCTTCTTCGGTTTTGCCGACGCTTGCCACCTCAGGATAGGTATAAACAACATTCGGGACGAGATCGTAATTGACGTGCCCTGCTTTGCCCGCAATCAACTCAATACACGCAGCACCATCATCTTCAGCTTTATGCGCCAACATTGGCCCGGTAATGCAATCACCAATGGCCCAAATGCCTGGCGTCGTTGTTTTGAAATGATCCGTGACGATGAAGCCGTGCTTGTCCATTTGGACGCCAGCTTTTTCGAGACCAAGACCAATCGTATAGGGTCGACGCCCTATCGCGACTAACACAGCATCTGCATCAATAGTTTCTGCATCGCCGCCAGCCGCAGGCTCTACCGTTAGTTTCACTTTCGTTTTCAGTTTTTCAGCACCTGTCACTTTGGATGACAATTTAAATTCAACACCCTGTTTTTTCAGGATGCGCTGAAACTGTTTTGAAACTTCACCATCCATAGTCGGCAAGATCTTATCCAAGAACTCAACCACAGTGACTTTTGCGCCAAGACGCCGCCATACGGAACCGAGCTCTAACCCGATCACACCGCCGCCAATAACAACGAGATGTTTTGGCACGGTTGGGAATGACAATGCACCGGTTGATGAAACAATTTGCTGTTCGTCAATCTCTACGCCCGGAAGTGGTGTGACTTCTGAACCAGTTGCGATAACGATGTTTTTTGTATCGAGTACTACAGTTTCATCACCGCTCACCCGAACCTTGCCTGGCGCGATAATCTCGCCCGCACCCATAAAGGTGTCGACCTTATTTTTCTTCATCAAAAATGCGACGCCTTTGGTCAAACCTTCGACCGCATCGTCTTTTTGTTTGAGCATCTGGACTAGATCGAGAGAAACCTTGCCAGTCTTGATACCAAGCCCCTCAAAGTTCTTTTCAGCCGCCTCGTATAATTCCGACGCATGCAAAAGCGCTTTTGATGGAATACAGCCCACATTCAAACATGTGCCGCCCAGTTTTTTGTTGTCGCGCTTTTCTATGATCGCGACTTTCAAACCCAACTGTCCTGCACGGATCGCCGCATTATAGCCACCAGGGCCCGCGCCAATGATGACTACGTCGTATTGTTCGGTCATTCGGTCTCTCGTTTTCAATAAAAGCGGCTTGTACAAATGTCGACTTACAGGTCGAGCAACAAACGCTGTGGATCTTCCAAGTTTTCTTTCATACGAACCAGGAATGTCACGGCCCCTTTGCCGTCAACGATCCGGTGATCATAGGAAAGTGCCAGATACATCATCGGACGAATAATCACTTCACCATTGCGGGCGATCGGACGCTCTTCAATACGGTGCATACCCAAAATACCAGATTGTGGCTGGTTGAGAATTGGCGTCGACAGAAGCGACCCATAAATCCCACCGTTGGAAATGGTGAATGTCCCACCTTGCATTTCCTCAATGGTCAGCTTGCCAGCGCGTGCACGTCGACCAAGTTCTGCGATCTCAAGCTCAATATCCGCCATGGATTTTTGATCAGCATCACGCACAACCGGCACGACAAGTCCTTTGTCAGACCCAACCGCAACACCAATATCATAGTGGTTTTTGTAGATGACATCCGTACCATCTATTTCCGCGTTCACATCCGGCACTTCTTTCAAAGCATGAACCGCCGCTTTCACGAAGAAGGACATGAAACCAAGCTTGATGCCATGTTTCTTGTCAAACAGCTCTTTATATTGTTTGCGCAGATCCATTACCGCGGTCATGTCGACATCGTTAAATGTCGTCAGCATCGCCGCAGTGTCTTGGGCTTCTTTCAAGCGACGCGCAATGGTCTGGCGCAAGCGAGACATCTTCACCCGTTCTTCACGAGGACCGAGGTCCTTTGGTGGTGCTGGTGCGCGTGATTGTGTTGGGGCATTTTGTGTTGCCGCCATAGCATCAGCCTTAGTGATGCGGCCATCTTTTCCTGTGCCGGTAATCGCTGATGGATCAAGACCGCGTTCAGCCACGACCCGGCGTGGCGCGGGTGAAAGATCATTTGATGCGGGCGCAGCACTTGTTGGCGCTGACGTAGCAACCGGAGCCGCGCCATTTGTTTTGGCCGCGCTCGCACCGACCGCAATCACGGCCAGCAAGGCACCCACTTCTACGGTGTTACCCTGACTACCGACGACCTTTTTCAATACGCCCGCCGCTGGGGCTGAAACATCCATCGCCGCTTTATCTGTTTCAAGACTAACAATTGGCTCATCAAGGGCAACCGCGTCGCCTTCTTTCTTCAGCCATTCGCCTATATCTGCTTCCGTTACCGATTCACCCGCAGCAGGAACCCGAACTTCAATTTCTTCGCCACCGCTGGCGGTGGCTGAAGTTGCAGGAGCAGCCACTGGTGCCGCGGATGCCGCTGCACCGGCGGCGTCAATGGCACCAAGCAATGCATTGACCTCAACCGTGTCGCCTTCGGCCGCAGAAATATTGGCGAGAATGCCTGCGGCTGGTGCTGGTACTTCAACTGAAACCTTGTCCGTTTCCAGCTCAACAACAGGCTCGTCAATTTTGACGGCCTCGCCTTCTTTCTTCATCCATCGACCTATTGTTGCCTCGGTGACAGATTCGCCAAGCGTAGGAACACGAATTTCGGTTGCCATTATTTTTTTCTCCGTCTGGAAAGCGTCTTAAACCTTTAACGCTTCATCCAAAAACTCTTCTAGTTCTAAATTGTGACGGCTTGCGAGACCTGTTGCCGTCGACGCTGAGGCCGCCCGTCCAACATAGCGCGCACGCTTATGCTTCGCGCTGATCTGATCCAGCGTCCATTCGATGTTTGGCTCCATAAAGAACCATGCACCCATATTTTTCGGCTCTTCCTGACACCAAATCATTTCGGCGTTTTTGAACCGTTGTAATTCTTCAATCATTGAATGCGCCGGGAATGGGTAGAATTGCTCCACGCGCAACAAATAGATGTCATCAATACCGCGCTTTTCACGCTCCTCCAGAAGATCGTAGTAAACTTTTCCGGAACACATCACGACCCGTTTGATTTTGGCATCAGACACGAGCTTAACGGTTGAACCAGGGCGAGATTCCGCATCGTCCCATAAGACCCGGTGGAATGACGAGCCTGGGCCCATTTCATCGAGGGTCGAAACACAACGCTTGTGACGCAATAACGACTTCGGCGTCATGATCACCAAAGGCTTGCGAAAATTACGGCGCATTTGACGGCGCAAAATATGAAAGTAATTCGCGGGTGTTGAACAATTCGCGACTTGCATATTGTCTTGCGCACAAAGTTGCAGGAAACGCTCTAGTCGCGCGGATGAGTGTTCAGGACCCTGACCTTCATATCCATGCGGCAATAACAAGACGAGGCCACACATCCGCAACCATTTACGCTCGCCCGTAGAGATAAATTGGTCGATGATCACTTGCGCACCATTCGCGAAGTCACCGAACTGACCTTCCCACAAGACGAGGAATTTCGGGTTAGCGAGCGAATACCCATATTCAAAACCCATCACCGCGAACTCGGAGAGGTTTGAATCATGCACTTCGAATGTCGCGTTCGCATTATCCAAATGCCGCAAAGGGGTATAGTTTTGCTCAGTTTCCTGATCGACAAAAACTGCGTGCCGTTGAGAGAAAGTTCCGCGCCGTGAATCTTGTCCGGAAAGACGAACGCCAAACCCATCTTGCAGCAATGACCCGAACGCCATCGCTTCAGCCGTTGCCCAATCAATGCCGGAGCCTTGATCGAGGGTTTTCTTTTTTTGCGCGATAATTCGTGCAAGGGTTTTGTGAATTTTAAAATCGCTTGGGTAATGCGTCAGTGCTTTTGCGATGGTTTGTAAATCATCCATCTCAACAGCTGTATTGCCCCGACGATCATCATCAATCGGGGGCACAAAGCCAGACCATTGTCCATCCAACCAATCAGCCTTGTTGGGCTTGAAAGAATTGGCACTGGCAAATTCACTGTCCAGGAATTGTCGGAACTTTTCGCGCTCACCATCTGTTTCACCAGCAGCAACCACGCCTTCACTTTCAAGGCGATCCGCATAGATTTTGCGCGATGACGGTAAACCTTTGATGGTTTTATACATCCGCGGCTGTGTGAAGCTCGGCTCGTCACCTTCATTGTGACCAAAGCGGCGATAACAGAACATATCGACTACCGCATCGGTACCGAATTTCTGGCGAAACTCAATCGCAATTTTTGCTGCAAACACCACTGCTTCTGGATCGTCACCATTCGCATGGAAGATCGGTGCACCAACCATTTTAGCCACATCGGACGGATAGGGCGATGAGCGCGCGAATTTAGGACTGGTCGTAAAGCCAATTTGATTATTGACAATAAAATGGATTGTTCCGCCGGTTTGATAACCGCGCAGATCAGACAGACCAAAACCTTCTGAAATTATCCCCTGCCCGGCAAAGGCAGCGTCGCCATGCAACAATAGGGGTAGAACATGCGTACGCGGCATGTCGAGATCTGGTGCCTCGATGCGATCTTGTTTCGAGCGCGCCTTACCCAACACCACCGGATTAACCGCTTCCAAATGTGATGGGTTTGCTGTCAATGAAAGGTGGACTTTGTTGCCATCAAATTCACGGTCTGATGAAGCACCCAAATGGTACTTAACGTCACCCGATCCCTCGACTTCATCAGGTGTCACGGACCCACCATGAAACTCGTGGAAGATGTGATGGTACGGCTTACCCATCACCGCAGCCAAAACATGTAGACGACCACGGTGCGGCATCCCG
>JAJFGD010000257.1 GCA_021776315.1 Hyphococcus sp.
CGGATAGAAGACCTTCGGATGAAGCGAGAAATATTTTGAATGAATAAGTACATTTGCCCCTCAAGTCAGATCGTTCGTCGCCTATTGCGCACCACCATTATACAATTCCTATCTGAGTTGGCGATTGTCCGTTTTTGGCGATAAGCAGTCATTGGCAAGGGCGCTAAGCCAAAAAGAAATGTCCGATACCTTTTATCATCGGACGTAAGCGGGACGGGGCGTTATTCGCCAAAAGAAGACAATCACAGCGGACGTAAAGCAGCAGCTTCTCAATCATGTGTGCCAACTCGAAAAGTCTCTTGTCGTCGATAGAGCGCGAGGGCAGCTCCTGGTGATGCTGGTACATATGAATTCGGACGACGCCGGAAATACGCACCGATTGGCGCTAATGTCATTTTGAAAGGACAAAATTATTGTGATTAATAAAAAGATGGCCGGAGCGAACCCCGACCATCCTTCTCTCCCTTTCGGGAGTGTCAGTTAGGCAGCGTCTCTGCGATCCATCCGTGCTTGAACCCAATCCGATACTTCGCTTTCAATCCATCCCACTCTGTTTTCGCCGAGTTGTATCCGCTTGGGGAACTTCCCCGCCTTCTCCAGCCGTGCGATGTGTGACAGTGAGTACGGTATTACGTCCTTCAGTTGGCGCTTCGATAGTACCTTCATCATAACGATCTCCAAGATAAGGAGGACATCATGATGTCCGAGGCTTCGACAAAGCCCAGGCAAGCGAAGTATACGCAAGGACGCGTAGGAGTGTCACCATTGGTATAGCTACTCATTGCCTAAGGTGGACGGAGAGGTGGGCTATATCCTAGTGTGCATTTGAAAATGTATTGAAAACAACGTCGTATAATATCGTTAGGTTCTCTCTTGCGGCACCATTTAGGCCACTGATTTCAAACAGCTTGAAGTGCTGACCACCGGTTTTCCCTAGCCGGTTAGGCGGCTCAGGGCACGTCACTGGGCGCAAAAATGGCGTCCAGCTAGAAAGGGCCAACCACCGCTCTTACGACACAGGAATTCCTCGAAGCGGGTTGGCGTCCTTTTTTGCTGGGCGGGGAAAATACCGATCCAACAAGCGTATTTGAACGTGAAGTCTCTTGAATGTCCGTTTATCATTTAAGCTGGACGACAACGCCAGGGTCGAAATTGTTGTTGCGCAAAATCTGCGACGCTATTGAGGCGCGCGGCGAGCGGATTTTCCTTCTACACCGAAAAATCTTGGCACGGTTAGAAAGGTAAAAATTAACGTCCGCTAACAAACTATTGCTAACCTTATAAAAACACGCAGATTATCTCGGCAAGTTTATATAACTTTCTGGCGTCTTTTCTATGCCAAATAAAATTTGAAAAGCTCATTGAGTGCGATGGACAAAATATACGCGCTTATGAGCTTGTCAGAGGGGTAATGACGATGCCGGCTAAAGCTCAAATTCTGATCGTGGACGATTGCGACGACGCCCGCGGTTTACTTTCATTGTACATCGAAAAGGCTGGTCATACGCCGATCGCTGCGGCAACCGGCACAGAGGCATTGGAAATTATTTCCCGGCAGGATATCGCGCTCGTCCTGATGGACCTGTCTATGCCGGAGATGGGCGGCTTTGAGTTGCTTCAAAAGATGAGAGCGAAAAAACGGCTAATCGAATTGCCGATATTGATGGTCACGTCAAATAGCGAGGCAGCCGGATTTGTGCGCGCCTTGCATCTTGGCGCAAATGATTATGTTACGAAGCCCGTGAATATGAAGGTTCTGGTGGCGCGCATCAGCAGCCAATTGTCCCGCCGCACCGCATATATAAATCTCGACGAGATGAAAGACGAGCTGCTGCAAGGATTAAGCAAGCGAAAAGAAATTGAAGATCGCACGCGTGAGTTCTGCACTACGGCCACGAACATCACGCGCAGGCTTCTTGCACAGCAAACCGAAGCAATAACCGATTGCATGAAATTCGAAAAAAGCAATCCTGGTGAAAGCCAACGCGCGATCGCAACGGCAATTCGGTATATTGAAAACATCGAAAATGACAATCGCGCGCTCGGGTTCACGATGGCTAGTGAATTCGGGACGCGTGTGAAACGGTACTTTCATGAAGCCGAAGCCGAAGCCAATGCATCAGAGCTTGATGATGCGACAGTCGAACGATTGCTTCGAATCGTTGCCGAATTCAGAACTTTATTGCTGTCCGTCGCTCCCGAAGATTTGGCATTTTACAAGACCGTGCTTTTTGGTGACGGAAATCATTCTGATGAGAGGAAAGAGATTGCCTGCTAGGCATATTGTTGACTGGCAACCCACTGGCTCGTTTCTTGAAAGATTCAAAAATTGAACGAATGCGCAGAAAATCAACAGCAAAGCGCGTTGCAGCGACAACTGCGTGTTCTCGTTGATCAACATCACAAAAACCTGATTCGTGAAATTGATGCTGCACGGCCGCTGTTCCTCGCAATTGGCGCGGTGAAACCCGCAGACTGCCAAGCATTTCAGCGGTCAATCGCTATCTCACACAAGATCGCGGGCAGCAGTGGCTCAATGGGTTTCAGTGATATCAGCCAAACCGCAAAGAAAATTGAAAACCACCTGAAGTCGCTAGCCGCGATTGATGGGTATATTCCTGTCGGCGACTGCGATTTGGTTCAGCAATATTTTTGTGACTTGGAGGCGCAGATCGCGAGCGTAACGCCGGAAGATTCCGAATTATTTTTCGCCGAAGAATTGTAGCAATTGCACGCGCGGATAAATGAGCGGCTTCGTTCGTTCTGCTCGATATAAAATCCTGTCGCGCCACGTTGCCTTCTTGGCGCTCCGCAACGCACATTCTTGCGGCAATATTTACAACTCGCTAGGCATAATCGAATAGCATAAGTCGCCTGCGACGGAGGCAGACTTGGCGAATTTGGATTCAACTT
>JAJFGD010000258.1 GCA_021776315.1 Hyphococcus sp.
CGGATGATTTCCAGCTTCTCCGATGCCGGATATCTCATTCGATATCCTCCCCATCCGCAATCATGCTTTTTTTGAGTAATCGGTTTTCTAACGTGAGATCAGCAACGCATTCTTTCAGATCGCGTGCTTCACGGCGCAGGCCTTTGACCTCGTCCGTTGATGCCTCACGCACCATATCGCCCGACAGACGCTTTTTGCCAGCCTCAAGAAACTCCTTCGTCAATTTGTTGGTCATGCTGTCGGAAAGACCCTCACGACGGCAGAGCTCAGCAATGCTCATCTCGCCGCGCAAGCCATCCAGCACAATGCGGATCTTTTCCTCGGCACTATACTGGCGACGTGTCTTGCGTTTGATTGTGCGGATCATCTTTTCTGAACCCGATCCCCGGGTTCCTGATTTCTGTCTCATCTTCGCTCCTTAGGGGTTACGATGAACCACAAATCATCTCTTATGCAAACTTACCAATCTGTCTCATGAATGCTGACGGGGGACAAACAATATAAGGAAGGCCTTAGGAAAACGCTTGCAATCGAAAAAAGAAATCTCAAAATAGATAAAATAATAGTATCGATAAGCGCAGTAGAGGCATTCATTGGATTATCGACAACAATTGTTCCGGGCGGGAAAATAGCATACAATGCAGGAAAAATTTCTGCCCAATTGATTAATAAGCAATACAAAGAGGCAGCGATTACAGCTGGAGTTGCCGCAATAGGAAATCAGCCTTTAAGCTTGACTGTAACAGCAATAAAATTTGGCATTACGGTTCGTAATAATGATAAAACACAAAAAAGTGTTCATAATTTGGAAGCATTACTAAAGTAGTAGATAGGCGCTTACCTGAGATTTTGGGCATTTATGCATGCGCTTAAGATAAGTGGACATTAACGCACGAAAATCAATCGCGTTAGGCGGGACTCGCCGGACGCTCGCAATAGTACCAAAATATAATGGTATTTATTTTCTTCCACACCATGGGCAGAACCATACCCTTTTATCAATAGGCGCATCACCAACTGTCCACCATTTATTACAAAATTCACATCGAAAATGCATAAGTTTTTCTACTGATCTCACAAATTTGTTTCGCTTTTTTTGTATCATAAGGTGACTATTCAATACCCCATTTTCAAACTGGCACTCTCGCGATGTTTCTTGGCCGTATGGTTATACCCCTCGGTCGTGGTAATCGAAGCATGGCCAACTGTGCGTTGGATGGCTTCGCCCTGTACGCCAGCCTCATAGGCTTCGGTAATCATGGTTGCACGGGCAACATGCGGATACACACCCGCCGGTAACCCGGCCAAGCGAGCGTATTTATCAAACAGGCGATAAAATTGAACACGAGTTAACGGGTGTCCAACCTTACCGTTTTTGACTGGTTGAAAGAGAAAAGCCTCGGGGTCTTCAGAATGTCCAGCCACTTCCAGATATTCTCGAATTGCCATGGCACATTCTGGATGGATGGCGATGGTGTTACGCTTGTTTCCTTTGATAGTCAGGTCGAGCACGGTGTACTCTCGGTCAAAACGGATGTCTTTGACCTTAAGACGACCAGGTTCCGAACATCGAGCACCAGTATAGAAATAGATATGCAGCAATGCTCGATCACGCAGACCTTGCAGAGTTTTGATGTCCGGCACGTCCAGCATGGCGCGCACCTGCTTGCGGGTCAGGGCAGGGGACTTGCCTGCACCAATACCGGCATTACCGGTTTTTGGTCGCTTCACGCCAGAAACCGGATTTTGTAATACCAATCCCGTATCGGTCAGATGTTTGTATAACGATGATAGCGCAGACAAGCGATTGGCAATTGAGGCTTGAGAAAGCCCCGCTTTTTCCATTGCGCTGCGCCAGGCGATTATATGAGCGCGTGAGGCACTATAAAGTTCTTCGGGTGTGTTGATGCCAATCGTGGCGACAAACGAAGCCACGGATCGTTTGTAGGCTTCACGAGTATTCAAAGATGAGAAATTTGCCAACCAGACGTTCTCGGCTCGAATATTATTGAGCACTTCGAACACACGCCCAGTTGTTAGCTCTCCAAGTTTGGGTTCAACAAGTGGCAATGGCTTGTCCTTTTTCGGTGCGAATTTCATACCCGTATTGTATCACATTAATAGTAACATAAAAAAGGTTATGTATAGAATAATTACAACAAAGGGAACGGTCAATAGGTGGGGAAAAAATTGACGGATTGAAATTGTGTGGTGTTGCAAAAACGATGGTTTTTGGCGCACCCTTAAACCACCATGTTAATCTTTTGACATGGCTTGCAACACACTGCACATTTCGCCCCAAACTGGGTTATCGGAGTAAGCCGCAGAGACGCCTCCAATTGGAGCCCATCCATCTTGGATAGCGTCGTTGACTTCTTTTTGGAGCTTACTACTGCCAAGTGAAAACGACTCACCCCAGCACTCAATTATCCGGTATTGCATCGCGGTTTCTCCTAAGTTCATGTAATCGAAGCTGAGCGCAGCTTATAATATAGGTGTCTACTTTGGAGTAATCAAATCTGACCGTAAACGATAAAATCACCAATCTTTTTGCGACAAGATTTTGCGACACCTAAGCTGTTGAAACTACAGGGTGCAGAAAACTGTTGCAAAAACCTTGGTTAGCAGAGCGGTGACCGAATGACGGCTCCGAGCCCACATCTACAAGATTGAGCATGTCGCTGTTTGGATAGTTTTCTGATCAGATATAGAGCGTTATTTACCCAAGCGGCCAATTGTTGAACCGTAGAAAGCAACCAGGAAATCAATCAACGACCGAGAATGAATAGAGATCGAATACGTCCGTTAAGAAATATTCATTCTTCTCCTCGCGTGTGCCTTTGGGATTGCGATAAATGTAGATACAGATTTCTTGCCCTTTCACTCCACCCTTGAAGATATAGCAAGTCTTACCGTTTTTGAAGTAAAACTGTGACTTGGTGACACTATCCCACTTTCGAAAACGAAAACTCCAGCGGCCATCTTCATCG
>JAJFGD010000259.1 GCA_021776315.1 Hyphococcus sp.
TCGGCATCAGCGGCGGTTGGAACGCTTCTCGGTTTGCCAACTGAGATTATTTATCAGTCAGTACAGCAAGGACTACACACAACCATCACCACGCGTCAGTCGCGTAAAGGTGAGATCTCGACATGGAAAGCATTTGCCCCCGCATATGCAGGTAAGCTCGCCATTGAAGCGGTGGACCGTTGTATGCGTGGTGAGGGTGCACCGAGCCCAGCCTATGAGGGCGAAGATGGTCCGATTTCTTACATCCTAAACGGTCGCACCGCACGGGACAAAGGTGAAAGCCCTTATGGTCCAAGCTATCACGTCCCGATGCCAGCAGCGGGTGAAGCGAAACGTGCGATCCTTGATACTTACACCAAGGAACACTCTGCGGAATATCAATCGCAGGCGTTGATTGATCTTGCGTTCCGCATGGGTAAGGAAATTGGCGATTTCGATAATGTAAAATCGATCGTGCTCCATACCTCGCACCATACGCATTACGTGATCGGAACGGGCGCTGGCGATCCTCAGAAAATGGATCCGAATGCATCCCGTGAAACACTTGATCACTCGATCATGTATATCTTTGCGGTCGCGTTGCAGGATGGTGAATGGCACCATGTGAATTCTTACGCGCCAGAACGAGCTCAACGTCCAGATACGGTGCGCCTGTGGCACAAAATTTCGACGACTGAAGATCCGGAATGGACGCGTCGTTACCACTCGCAAGATCCCAATGAAAAAGCGTTTGGGGCCCGGGTTGTGGTGACGATGGAAGATGGCCGCGTGATCGAAGATGAGCTTGGCATTGCTAATGCCCACCCATTTGGTGCACGACCATTTGCCCGCGCTGAATATATCAAGAAGTTCAAAACCTTGACTGGTGACATTCTGGATGCTTCTGAAAGCGAACGCTTCCTTGATTTGGTGCAACAGCTTCCTAACTTAAGCGCAGAACAAGTCCTGACGCTCAATCCGGTCGCGCCAGCGGGATACCTCGTTGAAAATCCGGCAAAAGGAATTTTTTAACCGAAAGCCGAAAATTCAATTCAGATTTCATTAGGAGAACAGCATGCTTGCATATTCAACCATTGGCACAAATGACATGCCTCGTGCCCGAAAGTTTTACGAAGCCCTTTTTGAGGAGCTGGGTGCGAAATCCATGTTCGAAATGCCTGACGGTGGGTTTGTCACCTATGGTGTTGATCCGCAAAAGCCGATGTTTGCCATCGCGAAGCCATATAATGGCGATGATGCAGCGCCTGGTAACGGTAATATGATTGCAATCGCGGCGAAAGACCCTGCACAGGTCAAAGCGCTTTATGACAAAGCCATTTCTTTGGGAGCAACCTGTGAGGGCGAAGCCGGCCCACGCATGGATGGTGCCATGAGTTGCGGGTATGTCCGTGACTTGGATGGTAACAAATTGAACTTCTTTTGTATGGGCAGCTGAATAAATCAAACTGACAAGGCGGGCTAAGGTTGATGGCGCAAGAAAAAGCACAAGCTACGATAAAACGTTGGCATAAAATGGTTGCATCAAAAGACCTTGAGGCGCTGCATGAGATCATTCATCCCGATGCAATGTTTCGATCACCTGTTGCCCATACGCCTTATCAAGGGCGTGATGCTTTGGCTCTCGCTTTATCGACGGTTATCAATGTCTTTGAAGATTTCACCTATCATCGGGAATTCTTCACGGACGATGGCAAAAATGCGACCTTGGAATTTAGTGCACATGTTGGCGGCAAGCAGTTAAAGGGTGTCGACCTGATCAAATTCAACGATGATGGTTTGATTGTTGAATTTGAAGTGATGATCCGACCCGCCAGTGGCCTCATGGCCCTTGGGGAGGAAATGGGTAAGCGCGTTGGCGCAAAGCTTAGTGAGTTTAAATAGATGATCGAAGCCCTTTCACCAGAAGCTGAACAGCGCGTGCGCGACAGTTTTTTGCGACAGGGCTTTATGAGGAAGCTCGGCATTGAGTTTCGGTCCATTGGTAAGGGCGCTTGTGAATTGGCGGTTGCCTTTGATGAGAGCATGACCCAACAGCATGGGTTTTTTCATGCAGGCGTCACGACGACCCTCGCGGACAATGCGGCCGGTTATGCTGCTTATTCAGTGATGCCAGCGAACAGCACAGTTTTGACGACTGAGTTTAAAATGAACTTGCTGGCACCGGCACGCGGGCCTGAACTAATTGCAAGAGCTGAGGTGATCAAACCAGGACGGACACTCGTGATTGTCCGCGCTGATGTTTACTCCAATGCCGATGATGAAGAGACACATGTCGCCACAATGCTCGCGACGGCAATGTGTTTGAAGGATAAAGAGGATAAACCGGCGCAATAGCGCGGTTTGAAAAAGAAAGACGGTCTTAAATGTTGTTTACGCAAAGAACTGCTGCTGAAAAACGCCAAAATTTTCGTGATGGTCTCGCATCAGGAAAGCTGTTGCGGTTTCCGGGAGCGTTTAACCCGCTCTGTGCGCAAATGATTGAACAAAAAGAGGGGTTTGACGGCGTCTATATTTCAGGCGCGGTCATGGCAGCGGATCTTTGTTTGCCCGACATTGGTCTAGCAACAATGACAGAATTTGTTGAGCGTGGTCGTCAAATTGCACGGGTTACAGACTTGCCGTCATTTATTGATATCGACACTGGGTTTGGTGAGCCGATGGCAGCAGCACGAACGATCATGATGATGGAGGATGCGGGGCTCGCAGGGTGTCACATCGAAGATCAAGTGATGCCGAAACGATGCGGTCATCTCGACGGGAAAGAGATTGTCCCTACAGACATTATGATCCAGCGTGTCAAAGCGGCAGCAGACGCAAAGCGCGATCCAAACTTTGTATTGATCGCGAGATCTGATGCGCGCGCTGTAGAGGGGCTTGAGGCCTCGATTGATCGCATGAAGGCCTATGTTGATGCCGGCGCGGATATGATTTTTCCTGAGGCTATGAAATCGGAAACCGAATTTGAAGCCGTTCGCAAAGCGTTGGATGTACCGATCCTCGCGAATATGACGGAATTCGGAAAATCGCGGCTCCTAAGTTACAAAGAACTCGAGGCGCTAGGGTTCAATGTAGTGATCTATCCAGTGACGACATTGCGTTTGGCGATGGGTGCTTGTGACACTGGACTCGACCGTATACTGAGTGATGGTGATCAAAATGGGATTCTCGATAAGATGCAGCATCGGCGCGATCTTTATCAAACGCTTCGTTATCACGACTATAACAAGTTTGATGAGTCGATTTATAATTTCCAGATCACCGATACGCCGCTGAAATAGGGGCATAACCGTTTTTTCTATTGCCGCGTCAAGCCGGATGCTTAGCATACCGCACGGAGCGCGGCATTTAATGATGGTGCCTATCATAAACCATTGATATTTAAATAAAAAACGTTCTGGCGAGAGGACTTTCTTTCTTGCCGGTAATGTAGGATAACGCACCGCAACATAATAACCTTTTCACGTGAGCCACCGTCTTTGTCCTTATGAAATATGGTCCTGAAATCATCTCCATATTTGATGAACTGGATTGGCGTCACTTTTGATCCAACAGCAGGTGCGATCAAAAACAAAGTCTAACGTAGAACACTTCAGGAGATAGTATGACGCAAGCAGACATCAAATACGGCCTTGCCGGTGTAATGACTGACGATACGGCAGTCTCAAAGGTGATGCCAGAAACCAACTCACTGACATATCGCGGCTACGCCGTGGAAGATCTGGCAACTCAGTGTCGGTTCGAAGAAACTGCTTATCTTATTTGGAATGGTGAACTACCCACCGCGTCCCAGCTTGCAGATTTCAATGCACGCGAAGTCTCTTTGCGTGGTCTGACCGATGATCTCATCGATGTGATGCGAAAGTTCCCCAAGGGTGCGCACCCAATGGCGACGCTTCGTACGGCAGTTAGCTTTTTGGGTTTAGAAGACAAAGAAATCGAAGATCACGCGACAGATAAACTATATGATCGTGCGCTAAGCCTTTATGCAAAAATCCCACAGATTGTTGCAACAGACTATCGTTTGCGCAATGGCTTGGAACCGATTGCACCAAAGGCTGATTTGCCTTTTTCCGAAAACTTTTTTCATATGTGTTTCGGGGAAGTGCCTGCAGCTGAGACGGTCAAATGTTTTGATACGTCAATGACGCTTTATGCGGAGCATTCCTTTAATGCCTCTACATTTACAGCGCGCGTTGTAGCTAGCTCGCTATCAGGCATTTATTCAGCGGTAACGGGCGCGATCGGGTCACTCAAAGGTCCACTACATGGCGGTGCCAATGAAGCCGTGATGTATATGTTGCAAGAGGTTGGGTCAGCTGAGAATGCGAAAGCGTGGATGCTCGATGCGTTGGCGACGAAGAAAAAGATCATGGGCTTTGGTCACCGCGTTTATCGGTCAGGTGATAGTCGCGTACCAACGATGACGGATTCATTTAAGGCTATGGTGGATATCATCGGCTCCGATGAAGCCAAAATGTATTGGGAAATGTCCCGCGCGCTAGATGAAACTATGGTTTCAGAAAAGGGTATCTATCCCAATCTCGATTTCCCAGCAGGTCCAGCCTATTATCTGATGGGTTTTGAGATTCCAATGTTTACGCCTATTTTCGTGATGAGCCGAATAACCGGTTGGACTGCCCATATTATGGAACAATTGGGCGATAACAAATTGATCCGACCGCTTTCGAATTATACCGGTCCTGCACAACGTGATGTTACCCCGATTGACAAGCGATAGGAGCCACTAATGGTTGCGCAGCCAAGAGAGCGAACTGATGACGAACGGGTGCGTGCGAAGGAGGCCGTTCGAGAGCTGATCCGTTGGATCGGAGATGACCCAAATCGAGAAGGGCTAAAAGATACGCCGCGTCGTGTCGTGGATGCGTTTCTTGAATATTTTCAAGGATACGAACAATGCGCTGAGGAATATCTTCAGCGCACTTTCGAGCAAGTTGGCGGGTATGACGATATTGTCCTGTTGAAGGATATTCCGTTCCACTCTCATTGCGAACACCACATGGCGCCTATTATCGGAAAGGCTCATGTTGCGTATTTGCCGACAGACAAGGTCGTTGGTATTTCAAAGCTTGCCCGTGTGGTTCATACTTTTGCGCGGCGGCTCCAAGTGCAAGAACGCCTGACGGCCGAAATCGCCGACGTCATCAAAAAAGTATTGGAACCACAAGGCGTGGCGGTGGTCATTGAAGCTTCCCATGCATGCATGACAGCGCGTGGCGTGATGACACCTGGCGTTTCCATGACTACCAGCCGCATGATGGGTGTGTTCCGCGATGACCAAAAGGCACGTGAAGAAGTAATTAAATTGATTGGCCATGGTGCCTAAACGACTTATTAGAAAAGACAGGATTAGAAATGAGCTACGATTGCATTTTGACGGAAATTGATGCTGGCGTTGGGGTGATTACCTTAAACCGAACGGAAGCGTTAAATGCATTTAATCGCCAATTGATGGACGAAGTCACAGATGCGGTGAAAAAATTTGAAGCCGACGATAGCGTTGGCTGTATGGTCATTACTGGATCAGAAAAAGCATTTGCAGCCGGTGCTGACATCAAAGAAATGTCGTCCAAAGATTATATTGAAGTCTTTAAAGAAGATTTCATTACCGCAAATTGGGAAGAGGTTTCTCGAGCGCGTAAACCTGTGGTCGCGGCTGTTGCTGGATATGCTCTCGGCGGTGGATGCGAATTGGCGCTGATGTGTGACTTCATCATTGCAGGCGATAATGCAAAATTTGGCCAGCCGGAAATTTCAATTGGTGCCATGCCGGGTGCCGGTGGCACACAACGGTTGGCCCGGTTCATAGGTAAATCAAAGGCGATGGAAATGTGCCTTACAGGTCGTATGATGGACGCCGAAGAAGCTGAGCGATGTGGTCTTGTT
>JAJFGD010000260.1 GCA_021776315.1 Hyphococcus sp.
TATTTGTAAAAATCGAAGCGTTTAATCCCATGGGGTCTGTAAAGGACAGACTTGCTTTGGGCGTCATAGAATCAGCTGAAAAATCCGGTTCGCTAAAACCAGGGCAAACGGTAGTTGAAGCGACCAGTGGAAATACAGGCATTGGTCTCGCCATGGTCTGTGCCGCAAAGGGATACCCATTGATTGTCACTATGGCCGAAAGCTTTTCGGTTGAGCGCAGGCGACTGATGCGATTTCTCGGTGCCAAAGTCGTTTTGACGCCGGCGTCCGAAAAAGGAATTGGGATGTATAAGAAAGCTGAAGAGCTTGCCGAAAAACACGGCTGGTTTTTGGCAAGACAGTTTGAAAATCCCGCAAACCCAGACGCCCATGTGCGCACCACGGGGCGGGAAATAATTGAAACTTTTGACGGCATGGCGCTCGATTACTGGGTTACAGGTGCGGGAACTGGCGGTACGCTTCAAGGCGTTGCGCGTGTTTTAAAAAAAGAGCGGCCAGACACCAAGATTGTCGTGTGTGAACCCGATAATGCACAAATCCTAGGAAGTGGTCACAAAACCCAATACAACAGTGTCGGCGCGCCAATGGATAGTCACCCAAATTTTCGCCCCCATCTGATGCAAGGATGGACACCTGACTTTATTCCGAAAATCACCAGCGAAGCTATAGACAACAATCTTGTCGATCAGTTTTTGCCGGTAAATGGTCAGGAAGCGCTTCGTTGGTCCAAAGCGCTGGCCACACAAGAAGGGATTTTTGTCGGCACATCCGGAGGGGCGACGTTTACAGCAGCCCTTGAGATCGCGAGGATGGCACCTGATGGAGCCAACATTTTATGCATGCTCCCGGATACGGGTGAGCGTTATCTTTCAACACCGTTATTCGAAGACATTCCAGCGGATATGACTGAAAGCGAGATCGAGATTTCAAGATCGACTCCAAGTTGTAGATTTGATCAAAGCAACACACCGCCAGCCCCTAAGACTGAAACAGCCAAGGTTACAGTTACAGAAAAAGCCCGGAAATTTGTTGATATGACTGTGCACAATGCGCAAAGTCCAATCGCTTTTTTTGCTTTAGAATGGTGTGAATTTTGTTGGTCAGCACGTAAAATGTTTTCAAAATTAGGGATCGACTATTCGACCGTAGACCTTGATTCGGCAGCATATCAGGAAGATGGCTGGGGTGGTCAGATTCGTGCAGCGCTTGAAGAGCAAACCTCAATGAAAACGATCCCGCAAATATTTGTGGGTGGGAAGCTCATTGGAGGATGCACTGAAGTGTTTGATGCCTACAAGGACGGTTCGTTGCAGATTATGCTCAAAGATGCCGGGGTAAATTTTCAAGCAGACCCCACCCTTGATCCCTATGACCTGCTACCGAAATGGCTGCATCCAAGATAAACGGGCCAGTCTGTCCAATTGTTTGAATTGGGAATTAGTATCGCAAAACAGATTGCTGACTAAAGACTCATCGCCTGCATGATTGCCGGCCCAAGAATAACCGCGAACAATACCGGCAGGAAAAAACCAATCATTGGGACGGTTAGCTTCGGTGGCAAGGCGGCTGCTTTCTTCTCGGCTTCTTGCATACGCAAGTCACGACTCTCCGTAGCCATAACGCGCAATGATTGACCAAGCGGCGTTCCGTATTTTTCAGACTGGATCAGCGCTGTAGTAACACCCTTTACAACACCAATACCTGTGCGCTCAGCAAGGTTTGTATAGGCTTGTTTGCGTTCTTGAAGATATGAGAGCTCAGCGGTAGTCAGTCCAAGCTCTTCTGCAAGTTCGGGGCAACCGTCGCCAATTTCATCACCGACTTTTTGAAACGCTGCTTCAATAGACATACCGGATTCAACACAAATCAGCAAAAGATCGAGACCGTCCGGCCAGGCCAACTGGATCTTTTGTTGGCGCTTCGTCACCGCATTCGAGACATAAAGGTTCGGCAGATAAAATCCGGAAAAAAAGCCGCCAATAGTCGCCAAAAGCCGTCCGAAACTATCGAGTTCAAACCCGTCAAGTAAGTAGACGTAAACTCCAACTAAAATGGCTACAACAAATGGTAGGCCAAGCCGCGCGGCCATGAATGTAAAGACCGGCCCTTGACCACGAAACCCAGCCATCATTAGTTTTTTTTGTGCTGCATCAGCATCAAATACTTCCAAGAGTTTCAAACTCTCAACGATCCCTTTGATGGCCCCTTCAGGCGTCGTATTTCGCAGGCTTTTACTTTGACTTTTCGACAGCATTTCACGCTGTTGTTGGCGCAGTGATTCCCGATGTGAAGTTACTGACTTCATCCGCTCCTTCAGTTTATCTTTCGACAAAAAGGGCATTACAATCGTGAAAACGGTTGCGATGGAGGCGATCGAAACCAAAAATGCGACTTGGAATTCACGATCCGTAACGGCGTTAATAATTGCGTCCATGGGTGTGTTCCTAGACTTTTATCTGAGTCATTTTTTTCATGACGAAAATGCCCATCGACATCCAAATACCAGCGCCAATCAAAATAAAGTTGCCGGTGCGAGTGATAAACAACGGATCCAAGTAATCCGGTGTCGACATTTTCACCGCCCCCATCACCAGAAATGGTAAAGACCCAATAATATATGCCGACGCTTTAGCTTCCGAAGACAGGGCCTTGATTTTGCCTTCCATCAATTTCCGCGATCGCAAGACCGCCGCTAAGTTGCCCAACGCTTCCGCGAGGTTACCACCGGTTTTTTGCTGGATCATCAAAACGATTCCGAAAAACTTTACTTCCTGCAACGGCATTCGCTCGAACATTCTCTCCAATGTCTGCTCAAGAGTTAGGCCAATACGCAGCCCTTCAACCATCATATGGAATTCATCACATACAGGGCGTGGAGCTTCTCGACCAATAATTTTAAGACACTCATTAACAGGAAGCCCTGATTTTACACCACGCACAATCACATCGATGGCCGTGGAAAACTCGTTCGTAAATTTCTTTTGGCGGCGCCCGCGCAAAAAATTCACAACCCATCTCGGGAAGCCAAGGCCACCAACAACAAACATCAACCCTGTAATCCACAGCTTCTGACCGGATATCAGCCCCAATGCTCCAAATGCTAAAGCCGCAATAAGTGAGGCAATGTAAAAATCCTTAGGCTTGAACGCCAAACCAGCCTGCTCAAGCATCTGGTCGATGGAGACACGTTTTTTCTTTTTTAAATTCTTGGTCTTGTCGTCGATAGCCGCCAATGAATCTTGAAGCTTTCGACGTCGCTCCTTACTTTGCGCTTCAGTTTGACCCGTTGAGGCGGAGCGGCGTGATTGCTTTCCCTCTTGAAGGGAGGCAAGGCGTTTTTTTGTTTTGTCTTTTGGCGTAGGAGCCATCACGACAATGGCGAGCCCGCCGATCGCCATCGCTCCAAAAACAATCAATACTAGGATCTGTGGATCCATTTTAACTACTCCGACGCAGCGTCAAGGGCGCCTGCAAGTTCTGCTTCTTTGCCATAATATTTAGCACGATCCCAAAAAGCTGGGCGGGCAATGCCTGTAGACATATGCTTTCCAACAATATTGCCATCATCATCTTCGCCAGACATATCGTAGACAAATAGGTCCTGGGTGATGATCGTGTCGCCTTCCGTACCGAGCACTTCGGTCACATGAGTAATTCGACGCGACCCATCTCTAAGACGCGCTGCTTGAATTACAACGTCGATAGAGCCAACAATCATTTCACGAATTGTCTTCGACGGAAGGTTGTATCCACCCATCGTAATCATGGACTCAATACGTTGCAGAGCTTCGCGAGGAGAGTTCGCGTGAAGCGTTCCCATAGATCCATCATGACCGGTATTCATTGCCTGAAGAAGATCAAAAGCTTCAGGGCCACGAACCTCACCAACAATAATACGTTCTGGACGCATACGAAGACAGTTTTTAACAAGGTCTCGCATCGTCACCTCGCCCTGCCCTTCAAGATTGGGGGGGCGTGTCTCCAAACGCACCGTATGTGGCTGCTGGAGTTGCAATTCAGCAGCATCTTCGCAAGTGATGACGCGCTCATCATGTTCGATAAAACTCGTCATACAGTTTAGCAATGTTGTTTTACCTGAACCCGTACCACCAGAAATGAGGGTATTAATCCGACAATGTCCTACTATTTCAAGAACCCGAGCACCCTCCGGCGAGATTGAGCCAAAGTTCACGAGATCGTCGATCCGCAATTTGTCTTTCTTAAATTTACGAATGGTCAGCGCTGCACCGTCAATTGATAATGGTGGTGCAATTACGTTGACGCGCGAACCATCTGGCAAACGCGCATCACAAATTGGGCTGGCTTCATCGACGCGGCGACCGATTTGGCTCACAATCCGCTGACAAATGTTCATCAGTTGCCCATTGTCGCGGAAACGCACATTGGTGAGCTGAATTTTACCGCCGACTTCGATGAAGACTCGGTTCGCACCATTGACCATGATATCGGAGATGTCGTCTCGCGCCAGCAATGGTTCTAGTGGGCCATAGCCAAGGACATCATTGCAAATATCTTGTAGAAGCGCTTCTTGTTCTGCAATCGACATTGAAACATTTTTGATCGAAATGATTTCATTGACAATGTCTCTAATTTCTTCTGCAGCCGATTCGGTATCCAGTTGAGACAATTGAGATAAGTCAATTGTGTCTATGAGAGCATTGAAAATCGTAGTCTTCGTTTTGAAGTAGTCTTCACCGCGACCACCAACATCGGCTGTATTTTGGCTTGCTTTTTCAGCTTTTGCATTGTCGACGCGCGGTGGGGGTGGCGGCGTAGAGGATTTTGACGGCGTAGCGTTCGTCTTCGCCGCCGGTTTTGCCGAAGTTTTCGCTCCTGCCTTTGGCTTCGCTACGGATTGCGCTGACACCGGAGGTGTCTCAAGTGGAGCTGTTCTGCGTCCAAACATCGATTAGGTTACCGTTTCTTTTTAAACAATCCAGACAAACTAAATTTTGGTTTTGCAATGTTCGCATCGTTGCGACCAATTAACTGCGCAGACAGATCTAGAAACGATGCTGCCGTCTTTGATTTTGGGCCAACTTCCATGATTGGTGCCGCATTGGTCGCCGCTGCGCTAAAAAGTTGCGGTTCCCAGTTGAACACTTGCACAGGGTCAATCCCAACATGCTCTGCATATTGCTCTGGCTGCACAGTTGAAGCTTTCGGATCATATTGATTGATAACCAGTTTAGGTGCCGCATCATTCGGACGTGCTGCACTCAAAATATCGATCAAGTTTTTTGTGTTTCGAAAAGCAGCGAGATCAGGTGTAGCGGTTACAACGATCTCATCCGCAGTTGTAAGGAGACGCTTGGACCAGGTCGTCCAAACATGCGGAACATCAACAACAACCGTCGGTGCAGTTCCACGAACAACGTCAAGGACAGTCTCAAATGCCTGATCATCAAGCTCATAATCGCGATCCAATACACTTGGAGCCGTAAATAGGCTCAAATGATCGGTATGCTTTTGCAAAAGACGGTCAAGGAGAACATCATCCAAACGCTCAGGTGAGGTCAACGCTTCAACCAATCCTGCTGATGCATCTTCATCAAAATCGAGGCTTGCGGTTCCAAAGGGTAAATCGAGGTCGAGAACTACTGTATGGCTTTTGAACTCCTCTGCCACGCACCAACCAATGTTATGTGCAAGTGTAGAGGAGCCAACACCGCCCCGGGCGCCTACAAATGCAATAGTTCTTCCAATCGGGGGTGCCGATGGATCGACATACAGCTCTGCAATTGTTTTTATGATCTGAAGTGGCGATTGAGGACGAACGATATATTCGCTAATGCCCTGCCGGATAAGCTCTCTATAGAGTATGATATCATTGACTTGACCAACAATAACAACTTTTGTTGACGGGTCGCACACTTCCGCGAGCTCAGCGAGCTGCGCAAAAATCTCTGTGCCGGTCGCCAATGTCTCCAGGATAATCAAATTTGGTGTGGAGGATGACTGGAATTGATCAACTGCCTTTGCAAGGCCGCCCATATGAATAGTCAAATGCGCTTTCGAAAGGCGCCGATCTACAGCAGCTTTTTCAAGTAAAGCGGTCGTTGCTGGCGTTTCACAAAACGCATGAATCGAAATGCGTGGCACCGGCCGGTGATCAACTTCCTCGTCCCCAAGATCCGTAATGTCGCCGCCATAACCGGCAGAATCCAATGCCGCTCCAGTCGCAGCAACAAGCGCACCAACACCCTCTTGCAGTTCATCTGTAGCAGTATCTTCAAGTTGTTCTTTCGGCGTTGCCGGCGGCAGTTCGTTTTCTTCGCCTATCGGCTCCAATGGCTCAACCACGTCGACTTGAGTCTCAACATTCTGCTCAACAGGAGCAACCGGTTCAGACGTTACAACTGGCGCGACAATGTCAGGCTCTTGCGTCGCTTCCGGTGCTGCTGACGCTACAACAGGATCATCAAAAACAGCATTGATATCATCGTCAAAAAACTCTTCTTCGATGTCACTCTGTTCAAGCCCAACTGCTGCCAACTCTTCGTCAGTGAATTCGGCGTCATCAAAATCTTCTTCACCGAGAGCCGCAAGCTCTTCGTCAGATAACTCTTCGTCAAGCCACGCATCCGCATCTGCAATCTCATCAAGCTCATTACCAGTTTGATCTATTGCTTGCTCAACGTTGACAAGCGGGCCGCCATCAGCACCAAGGCTGGCAGCACTACCGGCGACCCCCTCTTCATCATCTGGCTGATAAGTTTTTTCAGCAGCGTTCTTCATTATATTCTCCCTGCGATTCCCGCTCGGTTTCGCGATTCTATCAATTTGAAACCTGGGCGTTGATCTCCCCGTCGGTTTGTGAACCGGTCAGCTCACCATCACGATATGCCTCAATCGCCCGAACAGTTGATGCAGCATCACGAGACGTCTCATTTGCTGGTGCGATCAAGTCATGCGGATCGGCCAACAACGCGGCAATGTTGTTTTGTGTAGCGCAGCCAAAGTTTGGTGTGCGCAGGTTTCGATAATCGCGCCCTTTTAGCCCTTCCCATATTCCGCATTCGCTCGCCGTAGCGACATAATGTGTATAGGAAAGAATAAGCTGACTTTCTGAATTTCCTGTCCGATAGGTCGCGCCAGAAATAGCGGACCAAGGAACTCCAGCTTCGTGCAGTGCATTGCGAATATCCGCCGCTGTTTCTTGACCATCAAAATCCGCTGATGTTCCAGATGGTGCGGTCACCGTCAATGGGCCGTGACCACTTCGCATATAGGCATTAGCAAAAGCGCGAAGACGTGCATGATCCACGCTGGATAGTTCTGTTGTCGATTGGTCGTTGTCGAGTGTTAGTGTCACCACTTGACTATCCACAGAAATCGGATGCGTTTCTGCAACAGTGGCGGCATGTTGTGGCCCATTAAATGGACCGCTAGTGCAAGCCGTAGCAGAAAAAGCCACTAGCGAAAGAACTGCATATCTCATATTACTCGTGAACATTCTTCAGTCCTCTCAGTCTAAGATGAAACCCATTGGACCCTGCAATGACGCTTCGGCAACGCCAGAGCCTGCAAGTCCGTATTTGGAGATGATGTTGCCCATCAAAATCGTTTCTGCGTCGCTCGCGGGTACAAATCCCTTTGTCGGATCAAGCAGATCAGACTCATGCGCGGAGTCGATTAAGTATGGTGTCACAATAATCACTAGTTCTGTTTCGCTATTTTGATAGTTACGACTGCGAAATAGTTGCCCTAGAACCGGGACATCTTTCATTCCTGGAATACCTTCGATCGTCGACCGCAAATCTTCCTGCAACAGGCCCGCCATCATCAAACTACCACCACTCGGTAGTTCCATGGTAGAATTGGCTCGTCTTACAGATAGGCCTGGGATAGAGAGCCCGGCAGTTGTTGTTCTATTGCCATCTTCATCAACCAATGTCGCACCCGGTACAAAAAAAGCATTTTCCGTTGTGACCTCACTAACCTCCGTTGAGATTTTGAGATTGATGCGCCCCTTGTCCATGACCAAAGGGGTAAAACCGAGACCGACACCAAACTCTTTAAATTCAATAGTGATTACACCTTCTTCTTGTCCAACAGGCACTGGAAACTCACCACCCGCAAGAAATCTTGCTGACTCACCAGACAGCGCTGTCAAATTTGGTTCAGCAAGAACACGCACCAAACCATTGGATTCAAATGCCTGAAGTGATGCATTGAATTGTTCCAGATCACCAGTATTTAGTTTGACGCCGTCCAATCCAAGGCCACCGGTTGTGCCGATAGAATTGGAAGCGGCAAAACCAAGCGCCGCATCGCTAAGAGCGAAAGTACCACTAGTTGAAACCCCAAGCTGTTTCATCAATTGACGCTGCATCTCAACAA
>JAJFGD010000027.1 GCA_021776315.1 Hyphococcus sp.
CCTCATGCAAAACGCCGGCGCAGTTTCACCGAAAGCCGCGCGGCGGATCGCGCTGTGGTTGATCGTTATGTGCGGCCTTGTGGCCGCTATGGTGATCGTCGGCGGTGCCACGCGCCTTACCGATTCTGGTCTATCGATTACGGAATGGCGCCCCGTGACGGGAGCCGTCCCGCCCATGAGTGAGACAGCTTGGCTGGCCGAATTCGAAAAATACAAGGCCATTCCCGAATATCAGCAGGTCAATTACGGGATGAGCCTTGGCGAATTCAAAGAAATCTATTGGTGGGAGTGGGGGCACCGTTTCCTCGGCCGCATCATTGGGATTGCATTTCTCTTCCCCCTGATCTTTTTTGTTGCGACCAAACAGGCGACGAAACCCCTTACGATAAAACTGTTCGGCTTATTCATTCTTGGTGGCATGCAGGGGTTGCTTGGCTGGTATATGGTTCAGTCGGGGCTCGCGGATCGTATCGATGTCAGTCAATATCGATTAGCCGCTCATTTATCCCTTGCGATTTTTCTTTTTGCATTGATGGCTTGGCTCGTTTTTGATCTCTGGCCGACTGAGAAAGTCATCGTGCCCAAAAACTTGCGCCTTGGTGCGCTAGCTTTGACAATCCTTGTATTTGGACAAATTATTTTAGGGGCCTTTGTTGCTGGCTTGCGCGCAGGGCGCACATTCAACACTTGGCCTCTAATGGATGGTGCCTTTTTCCCGCAAGGCTATTTTGCTGGTTCGCCGGGGTTTAATGATTTGTTCGAGACAATTGCGGCAGTACAATTCAACCACCGGATCGGTGCCTATTTCGTCGCAGCAGGTGCGCTCTGGTTTTGGTTTGCGGCCCGCAAGACAGGCCTTGAGTCGAGCGCAAGGCTCGTCCTTGCCGCCGTTGGATTTCAAATCGTTTTGGGAATCTGGACGCTTCTTGCGGCGACACCAATTGCGCTCGGCCTAATCCATCAAGCAGGGGCGTTGCTCGTGCTCACTGCTGCGCTTTATGCAGCCCATGGCTGCAAACCTGCAGAATAACTGACATTTCTGTCGCTAAATCGCTTTGTCGTTGACGCCATTGGTTATTTATGCAATCAATTGCGCAATAGATTGTGTAAAAGGAACATCCGCCCGATGTCATTTCTTACCACCCATTCTTTGAGTGCTGCTTTCTTGGGATATCGCTCGGGCAGGTTATTGGAGATCCTTTCTGATCAGGGCGACATCTACCTAAAAAATGCCGGTTTGAGTTTTCCGGCCCGGGCCAATCTTACGATTTTGCTGATTGACGAACGTGAGAATTTTTCAATCGCCGACATCACCAATGAGCTAAAGCAACCACATCAACTTGTGGCGCAACGGGTGACGCTTTTGATCGAACGCGGATTGGTAAAGAAACTTGCGGACCCGCAAGACGGCCGAAGAAACATTCTTAAGCTGACTAAAAAAGGGAAAAAGGAAGTGGCAATTTTGCGCGACTGCCTGGCGGGAGCGATTTCTGCTTTCGAGAAATTGTTTGATGACATGGGTGTTGATCTGAACGCTGTCATGGAAAAGGCAATAGCGGCCTTTCTAGAGGTACCAATAGAAGACCGTGTCAATATCGCGTGCACGGAAACAAGAATTGTCAATGCAAAACGCTAATAGGTGGGAAATGATGGTTGGTAGTAGAAACTACGTTTTGGGTATTGGTTTATTGTTTTTGATGGGATGCACGACTTATGCACCGTCGACATTCTCCGAAGATACTTTTTCGAAGGCAGAGATTTCAGAAGATCTTGATGCCTTCATCGAATTTGTGAAGCAAACGCATCCAGACCTTGAATATTCTGCTGACCTCGAAGCGCTGGACAGTAAGGTGGCGCAAGTGCGCCAGAATTTGCCCGCCAAAGCCACCTTGCGTCAGGCATGGATGGCGATGGCGCTCGTCAATCCGCTATTTGGCGATGCCCACATTGGATTGCGCCGTCCAGTGGCGGCGCTTGAGGATTTTCAAAAAAAGGGTGGGATGCTTTTTCCTGCTGCCATTGTTTTCGACAATGATGGCCAGTTGCGTATTGCTGATACCGGGGCAAACGCCGCGGGGTTTGTCGCCGGTGATAAAATTATTTCTATCAATGGTGTTTTGGCTGACGACATTGTTGAGAAAACAATGCCGCGTATGCGCGGCGAGTCAGAAGCGCTTCAAAAGCTCGTTTTGCAACGATACTTCCCCGAATATTTCTGGATCGCATATGGTGGTTTTGACAAATATGTGGTCCGGGTTCGGCGGAATGGGCGGGTGAAAATTGTTCAGGCAGAGCAAAGATCACAAGACAATTTGGATGATGCTGGTAATGTGTTTAGCTTCAAACAGCTGGGTGACGATATTGGATATTTTTACGTCAAGAGTTTTGATATCGGTTACAAGGATGCATTTGCTCAGTTTACAGCAGATACCTTTGCTGAAATTCAAGTAACGGGTGTGAAATCCCTTATCATTGATTTGCGCGAAAATGGCGGCGGTGCCCATGACGTCAGTGATCTCTTGATGAACTACCTGACTGACAAACCATTCTCATCAATATCTGGTTTACGGGCACGTATTACCGCGGAAAATGTGGATCGTATTCCAGGCGTTGAAATCGGCGATGTGGTAAATGTGCCATTCCAGCTCACCATCACACCAGACCTGGAAAATCCATTGCGCTTTACCGGTGAGACCTATGCGTTGATTGGGGCGGTGACTTATTCACAAGCGATCGCCTTTGCGTCGACACTCCAAGATTACAAGATCGCGACAATCGCGGGTGAGGAAACTGAAGGACCGGCAAATCAATCAGGGCAAGTGCAGTCCCAATTTCTTAATAATACCGGGCTGCAGGCCTTAGCACCGATTTACATTTTCACACGCAAGAGCGGAGATACTTCCCGTCGCGGTGTTATTCCTGAAATTGAAATTGCACATGATCCGCTTGATAGCTGGGACAGTGTCCAGGCCTTGAAAGAAATAATTAACGCGAACCAACGGGAATAACGTTTTTTCAGGAACATTGTTTTATGCCTCTTTCCAAGCAGGAAGAGGCGGACAATGTCGAGCTTTTTGAAGATATTAATTTTTTCTTTCTTCGTCACGCTCGCCTCATGCGAGCGGGCAGCCCCCATAACAAATCTTCAATATGACAAAATGCTGGGTGAACCGCGCCAACACAATAATCGAGCGCCTTTGCCAAGCCTCGCAACGGATATAGCCTTTGATCGTGCCAACAATCGAATTATTTCACTGCAACACAATGGCGATTTGTTATTGTGGAGTGAAGACGGCGGATTTTCAGAGACACTTGCGCAAGATGTTTCTGGCTTTTCATATTGTGCGGTACCGGGAGCAATCATCGATACCGGTCTTCACGGTGTTCGCATGGTGAACATTGGGCAGCGAAACGAACGTATTCTAAAACGAAAAAATTATGAGCATATTGCAATTGGTAATGGTTGTCGTCGCATGGCGCTGGCAAGTGAAGATGCAAGGGAGATTGACGTTTTAGTGCTTGACCAACCTGATCAGGCTGAAAAAATTAAAACCTCTGCGCCCATCAGAAATGGCCTTTCAATGTCGTCCGATGGCATGATGCTTTCGGCCGCGCTTGGCACTTATGATGACAAGGCTGGCCACAAAACAATGGTTGAGGTTTTTGATTTTGAAAACGGGTTGGAATCATATTCTGCAAAGATCATTGACGCGGCAGATGACATTCTTGGCATGTGGACAATGTCATTTTCGCCGGCGGGCGATCGTTTGTTTGTACCTTCACAATCCAAAAACAAGTCAGGTATTAGAGCCTTTACACCAACGACCGGCACCACCGATTGGGCCCAAAATGGATTTGCCTCTTATTGGGTGCGGGCGCTGGCGGTTTCCCCCAATGGCGATATGGTCGCAACAGGTGATGAAAAGGGGTATCTTAGAATTTGGGATGCGACGTCTGGATCGCTTTTGGCCGAACGGCAAGTTGGCCTTGTTATTCAGTCCCTAGCATTTTCGAGTGATGGCCATGAACTCGCCATCGGATTGTGGAATTCTCAAATCGGAATCATTGTGGTGGATAAGCTATTCGCTCACCCAGAAAACGTCTGATCACTCTGGCTGGATTGTTGTGCGTATCAAAAGGTCGCTTTCTTCTGGCTCTGCGATAATGCCGCGCGGGCTTAATGCATCACCATCGGGCAGACCAAGCGCATTGATGAGGCCGTTTGCGGGGATCAAGCGCACAGCACTATCCCCGTCGGAAAGGCTTAGCGCGATCGCTCCATTGCGATAGAGGGCACCAAGATTTGCGCTAACTGCACCCATTACATTCGCGCCGGTGACCGCTTCAATTTCAAATGCCTCACCGATCGTGATTTTCCCAAGCAAGCTCCCATCCGCGCGATCAAAAGCGTGCATGGTGGCGTTTGTTTTGTCGAGCACCACGACTTGTCCAGAATATGAAAATCCGTCTTCGGCGACATTTGTTGCGCTGAGCACCGCAATGTCGCCAACGGCGTCGATTGTGGATTTTGCAAACAGTTCGCCGGGACCATCCGTTCCCAGTCGATGAACCGCACCGTTTTCCCGGGCAACAAAAATAGATCCGTCAACACCATCGATGGCGCAGGACACAACATCATCAGGTGCCGTTTCTTTGGCGCTGGCCGATGCTGTCAGCGTCGCATTGTCGAGGCTAAATTCATATTGGGTCAGCTCGCCCTTTTGCAGGACTGCCAATGTCGGCCCGTCTGCGTCGACGCCGCGACCAAAACAAAAACCACGGACATTGCCGCGAATGGCGATGTCGCCTGTCACAGGTTTGAAGTTGCGCGTGATATTGTCGATTTCAAATATGCTGAAGGCGCTGGCATCACGGTCGTAATAAGCGAGGAGCCCCCGTGCCCGCGGCCCATTGCCAATATAGCTGACGGCTGCACCCACTGCGCTAACGCCCGGAATGGTCGAAACCTCACTGCCATCTTCTATATTGTAGCTGGTGACACCATTTTCGCCAGCAATGATCAGCAAGCTGCTGAAAGCGACATTGGGGTGGGTCCAAAAATCTATGCCTGTTACCGGCCCGTTAATCTCTGTTAGTTGGTCAGCCGCGGCCACGGCAATCGGCGCAACGACCTCAGCTTCGACGGTCGCGGGGGCATCATTTTCCTGTCCGCAGGCGGATAGAACAAAAAGGCCTGAAACGGCGAGGGCAGCCAAACGCATATGCATACTCCGGAGCTTTGATGGCCACCTTTGTGTTGTGCGTGGGCGGAGGCGTCAAGAACTAGATAATGAAGCCTTTGAAACAACGGTAACCACATACCACATAAATATGTTGTTGTTTTTGCGCTGTTTATTTGAAAACTGTTGACGGGTTCGTTGCGATCGGGTACCTGCCGCGCTTGATCTTGCTGGCGGGTTCCATTTTGGGCAATCGCTGGCTCTGAAATTCAGGATTACCAACATGAAAACCTACACCATGAAACCGGCGGATGTAGTGAAAAAATGGGTGATTATCGACGCAGAAGGCCTAGTTGTGGGCCGTGTCGCATCAATCATCGCAAAGCATCTGCGCGGCAAGCATCTTCCTGGCTATACACCCAATGTTGATTGTGGCGACCATGTCGTTGTCGTCAATGCTGAGAAAGTGGTCTTCACCGGCAAGAAGATGACGGACAAGAAATTATACTGGCACACCGGATATCCGGGCGGCATCAAAGAGCGCACCATGGACAAGATCCTCGGTGGCGCGCACCCAGAGCGGATTTTGATGAAAGCCGTTGAACGGATGATGCCAAAGGATTCGCCGCTAGCCCGTAAGCAAATGACGAATCTCAAGATTTATGCTGGCACAGACCATCCACATGAGGCTCAACAGCCTGAAGTTCTGGATATTGCGGCCATGAACCCCAAGAACAAGAGGGAAATCTAACCCATGAGCACGACCTCTCTGGAAGATCTCAAAGACGTTGTCGCTGAAGGCGCTGACGTTGAGGCGGTTACAGAAGAAGATGTACTGCCTGAACCAAAAATCGACGAGCTTGGCCGTGCCTATGCCAC
>JAJFGD010000261.1 GCA_021776315.1 Hyphococcus sp.
TCGTTTACTAGTCCTTCCACAATCGCCCAGGATCGAGCCTCGCCCAAGACCGCCACAGCACTGTCGCCAGGCTCTTGAAAACGCGCCCGCGCTTCTGATACCTCTAAAGCGGACGCCTCACCGGAAGACGCAGACAGGCCAGCCGGTGCGAGTTCTCGCAAACCGACCACAGGCCTACCATCGCCAACAGCGATAGAAAAAGACGAGCCAGGCGCGGATTTTCCACCGATGCCAATCACTAGACGCATTCAAAATTTCCCTACAGCTGCGATTACTGCGGTCTAGAGCAATTTCCAGGCGGGGCAAAGCCACGCCCTGTTGTACGACGACCAAAAACTAGCACTTAAGGCAAACGCGCCTTACCGTCCAGCATAGCGGGCTTACAGGCAGGAATAAGCGAAATTTCGGGTCGTCAGGATTGGACGCGCATGTATCGACTTTGATCAGTATTGCTGGTATTTGCCAAAATCTAAGCTAAACAAATTGAGGGCTGTGGATCATGCGTCACCCGACTAAGGATGACTGTTTTAAAAAGCTGCGTGAAATTGATGCACCGATTGGCACCATCCTCGATGTGGGCGTAAAAACATGCACATATGAATTATTACGCGGGTTTCCGGATAAACCTCACATTCTGATGGAGCCAATTGTCGAATATTTGGATGAGATGCGCAAAAACTATGAGCGCGCTGGCGTGTCATTTGAAATCGTGAATGCGGCAATCTCCAATCGCGATGGTGAAGTACGACTGAAAACAGCATCTGTGTATGAAGACAAACCCATAAGCCATGCACGCATCACGTCCGATGGCGACGAAGATGCGCAACACCGGATTGTACCAACTCAGCGGCTAGATACTATCATTTCCGAACGGTCGCTGGATCAGCCTTTCCTATTGAAGATTGATGTCGACGGCGCCGAGCTACTCGTGCTTGAGGGTGCCCAAAAAACACTCGAAAAAACCAGCGTCGTGGTGATTGAAACCGGTTACGCAAACATTCTCGAACGCGCCCAAGCGGTGGCTTCGGCCGGATTCCAATTATTCGACATTGTGGATATCAGCTACTATGATGGTCGCTTTGTACAAACCGATATGGTGTTTATGCGCAATGACATCATTCGCGATCGCGGCCTCGAAGTTTATCGCGACGGTTTCGATATTTCAAAATGGCAGCCCTATATGCCTGGCCGAATGCAAGGGTAAGCCTCCTATGCCAACTGAAAAACTCACTCGATACAAGCGCGAATTTGCCGATTTAGACGGTTTTTTCATGCCGCTCGCGATGGCGACGTGGGACTTTCTGTTCGCTGCCCAGAAAGAGCACAATATCGGCGGCGGGATGCTTGAGATCGGCGTTTTCCAAGGCAAATCGGCTCTTTTATCTGCCCTCTATTTAGCGCCCGACGAACCAGGCTTCTTTCTTGACCTGCACAAAATCCCGGCGGCGCAAGAACAGATTTCCTTGGTAAAACCTGAGAATGCTCATTTTTTGACGATGAATTCGGTCAATGCTTTGCGTGATCCCGGCCTTGCTGGCAACAGAGGCGCTTTGCGTTGGATCCACATCGATGGGGAACACACAGGCTACGCAACGGCGGTCGATTTATCGACGGCAGCTTACTTGCTCTCCGCAGATGGCATCATCTGCGTCGATGACTTTTTCAGCTTTAAATATCCCCAACTGACCGCATCTGTGTATCAATTTTTGTTAGACAACCCCTTCGCATTCAAAATGTTCCTAATTTCGGCGAACAAATGCTATATTTGCAGATCGAATTCACTTCAGATGTATGATGACCATATCCGCAACCACGTGATCGAAGATATGCAGCTCGCCGAAAATAACTGGACACTCGCGCGGACAAGTTACCTTCATGATTTCGGGTGCTTTTCAATCATTCCCAGAAATAAAGACCGAAATTTTGTTGGCCTTGATCGCGACATCAAGGCCGAAGTATTTTAAGCACTCTAAGAGTTAAGCGCTGCCACATGATCACATATAACCGCATCCCCGACCACTATGCACTAATTCGAAAGTATGAAGATGAGTTTCCAGAAGCTGCGGCGTCTTTAAAAATGCGTGGCATGCTGAAAGATTCTCAGAATTGGTTACCCCTGAATCAAATATTGTGGGGACTGCAGTATTGTTGCGCTAAGCTGGATATCACCTGCAGATCATGCTTGATGGTGCAGAGTATCACCGACGCCACCTTAGGGAATTTGGCTCACCAAAAGTACAAAATATGAAGCTAGGTTTTTTGAATTGGCGCAAAGCAAGAGGCAGCCAAAAGTCAGTAGAGCAGCCAAAAGGTATACTAAGTTTGAGCAAAAAAGCTCACGGCCGCCTGCCGCTGAAAACACAAGCCTTTCAGCGATTAAAAGAAATGGGCGTGCCTGTGAACACAGTCATCGACATTGGCGTTCTGACTTGTACCGGCCCATTGATGCAGGAATTCCCAGACCGGCCCCATGTTCTTGTTGAACCCATTGAGGAATTCGCGCCGCGAATCCGAAAGAATTATGACAAGAAAGGCATTGAATACGATCTGGTTATTGCGGCCATGTCGGATCGCGACGGCGAAGTTTCTATGCAAACCAAAACCGTTCGTCACGGAACACCAATTACCCACGCACGAATCACTGATACAGATGGTGATGGCCCTACCTATCGCAAAGTGCAGGCGAAAACCCTGGCGAGCCTCGTCAAGGAACGCGGCTGCCAAGCCCCCTTCCTCCTCAAAATCGACGTTGACGGCGCCGAGCTTGACATCCTCAAAGGTGCAGGGCCAGTCCTTGATGATTGCAGCGTCATTTGTGTTGAAGTCGGCATCAAAAATATTGTTCAGCGTGCAGACTTCATTGTGCGCGCCGGGTTCCAGCCCTTCGACCTTGTCGATCTTTGCTATTATGACCGCCGGCTTGTTCAGGCAGACATGATTTTTGTCAACGACCGCATCATAAAGGAAATGGATCTCGAGATCTATCGGGATGGTTTTGATATTGAAAAGTGGGAGGCGTATGAGCCTTAATTCGCCGCTCTACGTGGCGCGCCCGATCTCTTATCGCGGCGTTTATGTTCGGTAGTGCTATAACAATTCCAAATTTAGCCCAGCCGCGCGCCTTCATGATTGGCGAGAAACCATTCATAGGCGGATTGCAATCCGTTCTGTAGATCGATTTTCGGCGCCCAGCCCATCGCGGCGAGTTTTTCGCCACTCATGAGCTTGCGAAGCGTGCCATCTGGTTTTGACCGATCGAATTCAAGTTCACCTTTAAGCCCTACGACGTCCATCACCAGCCGTGCGAGATCGGCAATGGTTATATCCGTCCCGGAGCCGATATTCACATGCTGGGTGTCGGAATAATTTTTCAGCAAAAACACAAGCGCATCAGCGCAATCATCGACATGTAAAAATTCCCGGCGCGGCGCTCCCGACCCCCAGATTGTGAGGTTCTTCTCACCACGCGTCTTTGCATCATGGGCCTTGCGTAATAGCGCCGGGATGACATGAGAATTCTGGAGGTCAAAATTATCACCAGGTCCGTAGAGATTTGTGGGCATCGCAGAAACGTAATCAACGCCATGCTGTTGCCGATAAGCCTGACAAAGCTTCAGCCCGGCTATCTTT
>JAJFGD010000262.1 GCA_021776315.1 Hyphococcus sp.
CAGCGAATCGCCAAGACTGGAACATACTGGGTGTGCCATCGATACATGGGCAACAAAGCCAGTACCGAAAAATGATTTTACGCGCTGGGTCGTACGATCAATAAACTGATCAACCAGAACAAAAGTACCTGGCGATAGCTCCTCGCGAAATGAACCGCAGGCAGAAAGGGAAATGACATCCGTGACACCAACACGTTTTAGTGCGTCAATATTTGCCCGATAATTGATCTCGCTTGGTGACAGCCGGTGCCCAACACCATGGCGTGCTAGAAAAACAATATCGACGCCATGTAATCGCCCACGGACCAACTCGTCTGATGGCGCACCCCACGGGGTATCGACCGCAATGCGCTCGACACCTTCCAATGCTGCCATCTGATAAATCCCAGATCCACCAATGATGCCGAGAACTCGTTTTGCATCATTCATTTGCTGGAATCCACTCGGTTATTTTTTTAGGTTCGACCAATTTTTGCGGTTGGACCAATAAAGCAGAAACGCCAGGATCACGAGATAGACAAGCGTCATAATACCTAGAGATTTGCGCGCTTCCATTTTTGGCTCTGCAGCCCACATCAAAAATTCAGACACATCTTTCGAATATTGCTCAACCGTTTGAGGTGACCCGTCAGCGTATTCAATCATGCCGTCCTGAAGTGGAGGTGCCATCGCCAATACACCGCCAAGTGGAACTTCAATGCCCTCGCGCGCGTGACCCTCTTCATCGATATATTCTGGTTTCAGCGCCTGAGACATATCGCCGTGAAAATACGGATTGTAATATTGCCCCGGAGCAACATCGACTGTCGACGGCGTATCGCGATAACCAACGAGCAATGAGTAAATATAGTCAGGGCCACCGTGGCGCGCTTTTGCCATTAATGAGAGGTCTGGTGGCAATGCATTATTGTTGGCCAGACGTGCGATCGCATCATTCGCAAATGGATTTGGAAACGGATCTGAAGGAACAGCTGGACGTTGGAACATGTCGCCCGTGTCGTCAGGGCCATCCGTAATTTGAAACTTGTAGTTCGCCGCAATTGCTTTCACCACGGGATTGTCGTTCGGGTTGGAACAATCAACACCTTCCGCCACGCCAGCAGGACAGCTCGCCAAATAGAACGGGCCTCCTTTTTGGCCGAGATTGCGGAATGACAGCATTTCTAGTCCGTGACAGCTCGAACAGACCGTTTCGTAAACCTGAAATCCACGCTGCAGAGCGTCCTTATCAAAGGTCCCGAATGGGCCAGCGAAATGCCAATGTTGGTGTTCAAGCTTTTCTGCCTTACCGCCAGCCGCATTTGCAGAGCTGATGGCCGCCAAGCCAACGATGGTAGAGATCAGTAGGGTGCGTAAAATCATGGTCATGCTCTTTTCTGGTCCCTATTCCGCCGGTGCCGGTTGCGATCCCGAAGGTGCGCTGGATCCGGTTTTTTTCAAGACGGATTCTGAGATTGATCGCGGCAATGGTTTCGGCGTTTCCATAATCCCAAGTAACGGCAGAATGATCAGGAAGAAGCCAAAATAATAGGCCGTGAATATTTGTGCAAACATCACATAAGTACCCTCGGCAGGTTTGCCGCCGAGATACCCAAGCGCGATGCAGGATATGACGAATAGGAAAAACCACATCCGTGCAACCGGCCGATAGCGCATGGAACGCACTTTCGATGTGTCGAGCCATGGCAATACAAACAAAATCAAGATCGACCCAAACATGGCGATCACGCCGCCAAGTTTTGACGATATCGGTCCGATGTCGAAAGTGATCGCACGCAAGATCGCGTAGAACGGCAAGTAGTACCATTCTGGAACGATTGACGCTGGTGTCGAAAGTGGGTTCGCCTCAATGTAGTTATCAGCGTGTCCCAATGCATTCGGGTTGAAGAAAACGAATGCTGCAAACAGGATCAAGAAGACAACAATCGCGAAACCATCCTTCACCGTATAATACGGGTGGAATGGGACGGTGTCCTTCTTAACGTCCTTAATCTCAATGCCTGATGGGTTGTTGTTACCGCTCGTATGGAATCCCCAAATGTGCAGCATCACCACGCCGAAGATTGCAAATGGCAAGAGGTAATGCAGAGAGAAAAAGCGGTTCAATGTTGGATTATCAACTGAGAAGCCACCCCATAAAAGCGTACGAATATCTTCGCCGACCAACGGGATCGCTGAGAACAAGTTGGTGATAACGGTCGCACCCCAATAAGACATTTGGCCCCAAGGTAGGACGTATCCCATAAAGGCTGTCGCCATCATCAATAGGTAAATCACAACACCAAGCATCCAAACAACTTCGCGCGGCGCTTTGTATGAACCATAATAGATCCCGCGGAACATGTGGATGTAAACCGCAATAAAGAACATGGATGCGCCATTGGCGTGCACATAACGCATCAACCAACCGTAATTCACGTCGCGCATAATATGTTCGACACTTGCAAACGCCATGTCAGTATGCGGCGTGTAATGCATCGCCAAAATGACACCAGTCAAAATCTGCACAACGAGGCAGACGGTCAAAATCCCGCCAAAGGTCCACCAATAATTCAGGTTATTTGGTGTCGGAAAATCCATGAAATCCGCGCCCATGCGAACGATGGGGAGACGTTTGTCCAGCCATTTCTCAAAGCCGGTACTGGGATTATAAGTAGAAGGATGGCTCATCGCGATTGTTTCCCCTATCCGATTTTGACGACGCTATCGGTAGTAAATTGATAAGGCGGCACCAATAGGTTTTCAGGTGCTGGGCCTTTGCGGATGCGACCGGCTAGGTCGTAATGTGATCCATGGCATGGGCAGAACCAGCCGTTGAACTCACCGCGGTTTTCCCCCGACGTTGTTCCGAGCGGGATACAGCCGAGATGGGTGCACACACCCACAAGAATGAGCCACTGCGGTCGGGCCTCTCCATTCTCGCCGGTTACAATATTTTCATCGGTAGCAGGCTCTGATCCGTTGAGATTGTCATTTCGAGCAATCGGGTCTTTCAGCGCACTTACAGACGTTGCACTCGCCTCTTCAATTTCTTCCGCTGTCCGGTGGCGGATGAATACAGGTTTGCCCTGCCACATCACTTTAATAGCCTGCCCCTCAGATACCGCTGACAAATCGACATCTTTCGTCGATAGAGCCAAAACGGAGGCGTCCGGGTTCATTTGGCTCACCAAAGGCCACACCACTGCACCGGCACCTACGGCAGCCGTAGCAGCCCCAAAAATATGAATGAAGTCGCGACGCGTGTGTTCGCTGTCTTCGTTAAGATCGGCGGTCGACATGAAAGCTCACCTTCTTGAGTTTGCGCGAGTTTTAAGCGCACCTTATGGACGAAGTCTAGGCTGCGTGGAGCTGCGGCCTAGCGTCGCGAGGCGAAGCTGGTTCAGCTCCGAAACTGATAGGAAAATCCAATGCGTCTAGCGCTTTACCAGCCAGATATTCCCCAGAATGTTGGGGCCGCGATTCGGGCTGCCGCCTGCTTTGGGGCCGAGCTCGACATTATCGCCCCTTGTGGCTTCCCGCTTGATTCGCGCAAAATCGGTCGCGTGGCGATGGATTACGGCAATTTGGCCCCTCCAACTATCCATGACGGATGGGTGCCATTTGTGGCGGCGGCAAAGCCCTCCCGGCTGATTTTACTGACCACGAAGGCCTCTGAGACCATCTGGGACTATGCGTTCGAAAAGGACGATATCGTTCTTATGGGCCGGGAAAGCGCGGGTGCACCCGACCAGGTTCATTCCGCAGTCGATGCGCGACTTCGCATCCCATTGGCACCAGAAGCGCGCTCCCTCAATATCACGGTGGCTGCGGCGGTGGCCTTAGCAGAGGCACGGCGACAGATTGGCTGGGACTAAAACATGACCGATATAGAAGACCACAAACAAACTGCGAAAAGCTGGTTCGAATCTCTACGCGATCAGATTTGCAAGGCCTTCGAAGACCTCGAAGACGCCGCTGGCGACCTCTATTCGGATATGCCTGCGGGTCGTTTCGAGAAAACACCATGGCAAAAAGGCGACGGGAGCGAAGACCAGGGCGGCGGCATTATGGGTATGTTGCATGGCCGTGTGTTTGAAAAAGCTGGCATTCATACCTCAACAGTTTTTGGCGAGTTTTCTGAAGAGTTTCGCAAACAAATTCCCGGCGCAGAGGACGATCCTCGATTTTGGGCATCTGGAATATCGCTCATAGCTCACACGCGAAATCCGCATGCGCCCGCCGCGCATATGAATACGCGCATGATCGTAACAACGAAAAACTGGTTTGGCGGCGGTGGTGATCTAAATCCTATGCACCCGAATTATCGTTCCGAAACCCATGAAGACACCCTCGCCTTCCACGCTGCAATGAAATCAGCCTGCGACCCTCATGACGCCGAGTATTTTCCTAAATTCAAAAAGTGGTGTGACGACTATTTTTGGCTGAAGCATCGGAATGAACCACGTGGTGTTGGCGGTATTTTTTATGATCGTCTGAACACTGGCGACTGGGAAAGGGATTTTGCTTTTACTCAAGACGTTGGGCGTGCTTTCCTAAAATCATATCCTGCCTTAGTGGAAAAACGCATGGATCAGCCATGGACTGATGATGACCGTGAAAAACAACTTATTCAGCGCGGACGCTACGCGGAATACAACCTTTTATATGATCGCGGCACGACTTTTGGCCTGAAAACCGGCGGTAATGTCAATTCAATCTTGTCATCATTGCCGCCCGAAGCGAAGTGGCCGTAACTTTTGCCTATTTGATATGCGTCACAATATTTGAACGCTCATCTACCAATTCTTCCGCCGTGCGAAACACATCACGCCCAATCCACTCATCGGCGAGCTGATCACGCCATACCGGGTCCATCGGCGAATTTACAAAGTAGCGATTGAAAAAGCGTCGACTATTCGCTTCCCGTTCAAAGTCCGGCTCTTTGATTTTCTCACCTGTGAAATAATCATACGCCGTCGGTTCGTGGAACATGAAGCGTGCGTTCGCAGCGGCTTCTCGTTGATCGCCTTGCAGAAAAATCGGTACACACATGGAATAACACGCACGACGGTTGCGAACCCGGGTATCAATAATGTGGGTTCGTTTCATTTTTTCGATCTCGCGAATTACTGCCTCTCCCTCCCGAATAGATCCTCCAGGCGAATTTAGATCGATAATGAATCGGTCGGCCTTCCCCGCCCATTCTTCAAACCCTTCGGAAAATCGCCGCGCCATCGGCACATCCACATCACTGCGCCAAGTAAAAACCACAGTGGTCCTATCATTCGGATCAGGGGCAATTTCCAATCGCCCTTCATCGCGAAAAATAAACTGCTCGTTGCGCATGATCATAAGGGCCGTCAGCGCCAAAAGAGCCACAGTTACCATTGGCATCATTTTGAATCGTCGACGTTGCATCTCTGCACCTCACCATTGTAAATTCACGCCACTGCCGCCACGATTAGGTGCCCCAAGACAGCGTTATCTTGGCGATTGTTGCGACCGCAAAGAGAATATAACCATGAATGTCAGCGATGCTATAACCAAGAGAATATCGACCCGCGCGTTTTTAGAAAAACCGGTCGAACACTCACTAATATATGGAATACTTGATACAGCCCGTTGGGCACCGTCTGGCGGCAATCTTCAACCATGGCAGGTTCATGTAGTGACGGGCACCGCCAAACAACGCCTCGTGGATACGGTTAAAAAGGCGATTGCGGACAACCCCTTTGCTGACGAATCCGAATTCCAGATCTACCCCCCAAAACTGAGCGACCCATGGCGAACACGGCGGTTTGAGGTCGGTGAAGCCATGTATGAAACACTTGGCATCCCGCGCGACAACAAGCCAGCGCGCATTGCTCATCTTTTGCGAAATTTTGAATTTTTTGGCGCTCCTGTGGGCTTGTTCTTTTCGCTCGACCGCCAATTCGAAAAAGGGCAATGGGCGCATCTCGGTATGTTTATGCAATCGGTTGCACTGGTTGCGGCTGAAAACGGCTTAGCAACATGTATGCAGGAGGCATGGTCAGCACGGGCAAAAACTGTTGCCAAATTTTTTGACCTTGATGACACACAACAGCTTTATTGTGGTATGGCGTTGGGCTATGCCGATAATACTGCTGCTGTGAACTCGTTAAGATCCTCGCGTGTTTCCGTAGAGGAATTTACGACCTTTATAAACGAATAGGCCTTCATGCCCGTCCAAATTTCAATGTCACAATTCGTATCCGCACCGAAGGCAGAAACATTTCGTACTGCAGTTGGTATTGACGCCAGGGAGCTTATTCGCAAACACGGACCACTTCCTGCTATTGTCAATGTTGATGGACATGACGCGCCTTGGAGTGAATTGGGTCAAATACGCATTCACACATTGTCGGACCGTTCATCAGTGCGCGAAGAACTCGTGGGCTTTGCACCTGATCAAACCTTTGCCTATCAACTGACAGATTTTTCGGGTGCACTTGCGCCCCTTGTCCGTGACGCGAAAGCGGAATGGCACTTTACAACGACAGGTGAAAATTCGACACAAATCGACTGGACCTATATTTTCAACCCTCGTGGCCCCATCGCCGAGCCAGTGGTTTGGTTCCTTGTCAAACTTTTCTGGCCTGGATACCTCAAAAGCGCGCTAGAGCGCGTCAAAGAAAAAGCGGAAAGTTCATCTCTGTGAAAATTGCTACATTTAATGTGAATTCAATCAATGCCCGCTTACCGCGAATTTTAGAATGGATTGACGAAACCAAACCTGACGTAGTCGTGTTGCAAGAGATCAAATGCATTGACGAAAAGTTTCCGACCTTGGAATTCGAAGATCGCGCATACAATGTCGAGGTACATGGCCAAAAAACATATAATGGCGTTGCGCTTTTATCGAAGCACCCCGTCGATGACGTCGTAAAGGGCTTACCCGGCGATGAAAGCGATGAACAAGCCCGATATATTGAAGCTCTGGTGATGCCAGACGGTGCGGAACCCGTACGCGTCGGTGGTCTTTATTTACCCAATGGAAATCCGGCGCCTGGGCCAAAATATGACTATAAGCTTGGCTGGATGAAACGATTGAAAGCTCACGCTGAAATCCTGTTAGAAAACGAAGATTCTTTCGTACTAGCAGGTGACTACAATGTTATCCCCCAAGTGGAAGACGTTCACGATCCGGCAGCATGGCAAGGAGATGCCCTTTTCCGACCAGAAACCCACGCCGCTTTTCGTGAAATAGTGAACCTAGGGCTCACTGACGGATTACGGCAGGCAGACCCAACTGGTATTCGATATACGTTTTGGGATTACCAACGCGGTGCATGGGAAAAAGATAACGGTATTCGCATTGATCACTTTTTGATGTCTCCGCAAGCAACCGATCGCTTCAAAGATGCCGGCGTCGACCGAAAAGAACGGGCACCGTCAAATCGGGACCTTAAAGAAAAACCATCAGACCACGTACCTGTTTGGATTGAATTGGAATAATATTAAAATTGGGGATCTACATGTTGAAAACAACTATTATCACCACCATCGCCAGCATCAGTTTTGCGGCGGTTGCCCACGCGGATAGTACCTCACAATTCCATGCAATTCTGGATGATCATTGGGCAGAAGCGTCCAAAGAACGCGTATTTTTTAGAACTGACCCCGATACATTCCGGATGAATGGTAAATTACCAGAGTTTTCAGAAGAAGCACGATCGCGTCGCCAACAATTCAATCAATCAATTATTTCAAGGTTAGAAGAAATCAATGGGAATGACCTGACCGGACAAGACAAGGTTAGCTTCAAGCTATTCGCCTATGAACGGGAGACTGAGCGCGAAAGCTATGAGCAACGCGACCACCTCTTCCCGATCACGAGCCTATTTGGCTATCACACCTATTTTGCAAATGCGCCATACAACATGGCATTTTCCAACGTTGAGGATTACGAGAGATACCTTGTCAGTCTGGCCGATTTTCCGAGATACAATGAGGAAAACATTGCCTTATTACGTGAGGGCATTGAGACGGGTTTCACCCATTATTGCCAATCGATGGAAGGGTATGACGAAACGATTAGTGATCTAATTGTAGATTCACCCGAAGACAGCAGTCTCTTTGCGCCATTTAAAGAGTTTCCCGCATCGGTTTCTTCGAAAGACCAGTCGAAATTTAAAAAACAAGGCAAAGCCCTTGTCAACAGCGCAATTCTTCCTGGCGATCGCAAGCTCCATACCTTTTTCGTGGAAGAGTATTTGCCCAATTGCAGAGCCGAAGTCGGGATTACCAGTCTTGAGGGTGGCGAAGAATATTATGACTATCTCATTCGTTATTTCACAACCACGAACATGTCGCCCCAAGAAATTCATGCATTAGGCCTGAGTGAGCAAAAGCGCATTCGTGCTGAAATGGAAGCGATCATCAAGCAGGTTGAGTTTGACGGATCGTTTCGCGAGTTTCTTTCCTTCCTTAGAAATGACCCACAGTTTTTTGCAGAAGATGGCCAAGACCTCTTAGAAAAAACCGCGTTCATTGCTAAAAAGATGGATGGCCAAATGCCCCGTTTTTTTGGTACACTTGCGCGTAACACTTACGAAATTCGCGGCACACAAGGCCGTGGCGCCTATTATGTCGCCGGAAGCGACGATGGACGCACGCCTGGCACCTATTTCATCAGCACAGGCGATTTGAAAGCGCAGCCATTATATAATTTGGAAGCGCTTAGCCTTCATGAAGCGGTACCTGGACACCATCATCAGGCTACGATCGCCCGCGAATTAGATGTCCCTGAGTTTCGAAAAACACTTTATCACTCTGCTTATGGTGAAGGCTGGGGCCTATACTCAGAAAGTCTTGGCAAGGAAGCCGGGTTTTACGAAGATCCGTATAGTGATTTTGGTCGTTTAACCTACGAGATGTGGCGCGCTAATCGCCTTATTGTTGATACGGGCATGCATGCGTTGGGCTGGTCACGGCAACAAGCCATCGATTTCCTTATTGAGAATACGGCTTTGTCACGTGCAGAAGTGGTGTCGGAAATTGATCGCTATATAACGTGGCCTGCGCAGGCGCTCTCGTATAAGATTGGCGAGCTGCGTATCAAAGCTCTGCGCGCCAAGGCCGAAAACGAACTCGGCACCAAATTTGATCTACGAGCATTTCACGACATGATCGTCGGGAATGGATCTCTAGCTATTGCCGTTCTTGAAGACGTGGCTAATGAATGGATCGACGAACAGAAAAGTAATTAGGTCACATTCATGAAATGGTCCCCCGAGCAAGACAACGCCCTCCTTGAGGTGGAGCGCTGGCGCAAAGCTGGCGACCAACAACTCTTCCGGTTGTTCGGTTATGCTGGTGCCGGCAAAACAACACTCGCTCGCCACATTGCCGAAAATGCTGGAGGCGACGTGTCATTCGCGGCGTTTACAGGAAAAGCGGCGCATGTGATGCGACAGAAAGGGTGCACGGATGCGTCTACGATCCATGCGCTAATCTATCGCCCATCAACCGCAGAGGAAGACGGTGAACCTGCCTTCACTCTGCGCCACGATGCGCCTGCGTCAAAAGCCGACCTCATCATTATCGATGAGTGCTCCATGGTCGACGAGGATCTTGGCCGCGACCTTCTCTCGTTTGGAAAGCCCGTTTTGGTGCTCGGTGACCCTGCACAGTTGCCACCCGTCAAAGGAGGCGGGTTCTTTACGGAAGGCGCGCCAGATTTCATGCTAACAGAAATCCACCGTCAAGCAGCAGACAATCCGATCATCCGACTTTCAATGGCCATCCGCGAAGGCGAGGCATTCGACGAACAGTCTGACCAATGCCTACTGCTTTCTAAACACGACATCTCCACTGAGCAGATTATGGAAGCGGATCAGATTCTTGTCGGCGCCAATCGCACACGCAAGCGGTACAATGATCGATTGCGCGAACTCCATGGCCATGACGAACAAACGCCGGAAGCTGGCGAAAAGCTCGTGTGTCTTCGCAATAATAAAAAGAAAGGTCTATTGAATGGAGGCATCTGGACCGTCGACCGCCGCATGTCCCCACGTGGTGGGCGCGTTCGGTTTTCTGTTCGGCCGGAAGAAGGCGGAAAGGCGGTCAACGTCTCCGTGCCAAGACCGTTCTTTTTAGAGGGGCCAGAATCTGTTCCATGGACCCAGCGTAAGGGTGCGGATGAATTCGACTATGGTTACGCACTGACGGTCCACAAATCTCAAGGCAGCCAATGGGATAACGTCGTGCTATTTGACGAAAGCTATATGTTTCGCGAGCACGCTACTCGATGGCTCTATACTGGCGTTACCCGCGCGGCTGAACGGCTGATTCTCGTTCGATAAAAAGCGCATTGTGCTCGATTCGAACAGGTATATCCTCCGGCCTTCAATTTTTGGAAGGACACGTCATGGATTTCATGCAGGCCGTCAAAACAGTTTTAAACAACTACGCAAATTTCAACGACCGATCACGGCGTTCGGAATATTGGTGGTGGGCGTTGGCCGTTTTCATCCTCAATATCATCGTTTCGTTTGTCGGCGGTGCGATTGGCATGGCCGAACTACTTAGCGGTATTGTTAGCTTAGCCTTGATCGTTCCCAATATCGCTGTCGGCATGCGCCGCTTCCATGATATTGGTAAATCTGGCTGGTGGTTGTTGCTTGTATTTATTCCATTCCTAGGCTGGATTGCGCTGATCTATTTCTTTGTGCAACCGTCTCAAGGACCTAACCAATATGGCGAAGGACCGCTCCAAGCAGCGGCTTAATTTACGGCATTAACGAATGGCTCCAACGCAGAGATAGTTGCTGCGTTGGAGCCATAGTATTATTGAAATCACCGAAATGCTGCCGCAGATACCGCACCGGATAGCGGCGCATCAACTTGTTTCAACGCGACATCGATTAGGTCAAAGATCAAATCGAATTCCTTCATGATCATTTCAACACGTTCTGGTTGTTCAAGTGATTTGAACATGCTGCCCATGTTTAACTTGTCACCGCTTTCCAGCACCACAAACAATTTCCCATTGGAAAAGGCCGCTCGGAACTTTGCCCCATCAAAAAGGCGCTCAAGTTCTTCAAACCGTTCCAATACGAGCGGGTCCAATAGCTCTCGCGCTTCGACCTGATCTGTTGACCACGCCTCAAATGCCTTCTCAAATTTTGATGATACGAGGCCTACATTTTGAAAATCTTTCCCGGGCTTCATGAGACGGTTCATCATACCGGCGTCCCGCCTGATAATCGTCTCCCCAAGAAACTCTTTTGGATAGTCGACGACCAACAATTGTCCGTGAAATACGGTTTTTTCGCGCCGGTTTTTCCCATGCGTTACTTTTTTCAAATTTGCTTCACATAAAACAAACCTTGCGCCATGACGTTCGCCGATAACTTCGTCTTCCCATTCTTCGCGATTATAGCGAGGAAACAATTTCATCCGGTCAAGCTCCGAAGCGAACCCAGGGCGAGACAGTTCTTGTCGATAGTTGAAGCCCAAAAAACCACACACCAGCTCTAATAGTCCTGCAGCAATCTGGTCACGCGCTTTGTTTAGAAAAAAGCTTGAAAGACCCACACCAGCAATAGCTGTAAAAACGGCTAAATGAAGGTTTGCTTCCCCAAACGGACCAAGCAAACCAAAACCCAAGGCAATCGGTGTTGCCACCGCAACCGAAATGACGCTTTTTTTGACCGCGATTTGTCGTTTTGATTCATGGTTCCGCAAAAATGGGGCGATTTGCCTATCGTAAAACGCCGCTAGGTCGCGATATTCTTCACGCCGCGATGGGGGCTTGATCGTCATCGCCATCTCCTTAGAAATTGGCATCAACGATACAAGCAAATTGTTAACTAACTGTCTTAGTAGCTACAATTCCAATTCCATATTTGGGTCTACAATCACTCTGCAACACGCGTCGGGACTGATTGCTCTGTGCTGATATTGAATTCATCATCGCCGCCCGTTTGCCGTTGCCAAAGGGCGGCATAGGTGCCGTTGCTATTGATTAGGTCGCCGTGACGACCACGCTCGACAATCCGACCATTGTCCAAAACGAGAATCAAATCAGCGCTGGCGATTGTGGACAACCGGTGCGCCACGGCAATGGTTGTTCGCCCTCGAGATGCTTCTTTCAAAGCAGATTGTACTTCTTCTTCTGTGCCGGAATCCAACGACGACGTCGCCTCATCGAGAATTAGAATTGGCGGATTTCGAAGTATAGCCCGCGCCACACCAACCCGCTGTTTTTCACCACCCGATAACTTCAATCCACGTTCCCCAACCCGCGTTTCTAAACCGTCAGGTAGCCCGGTAATGAAATCACCGAGTTGAGCTCTTTCTGCAGCTTTCAATATTTCTTCGTCACTGGTGTCCGGTGCAGCGTAGGCCAGATTAAATCGAAGCGTATCATTAAAAAGAACCACTTCTTGCGGCACCAACCCTAAAGCGTTGCGCAAGGATTCTTGTGTGACCTTATCGACCCGCTGACCGTCAATGAGAATTTGCCCATCTGAAGGATCATAAAACCTAAACAGCAATTTCAAAATGGTCGACTTACCCGCACCGGAAGGTCCAACAACGCCAATAAATGCACCACCTGGTGCCGAGAAAGTCACATCTTCCAAGCCACTGGCTCTGCCTTCATGGGAAAACCCCACATGTTCAAATCGTATTTCTCCGGTTTTCGGCAAAAACGGTTTTGCGTCTGGAGCATCTAGAACCTCTGAACGCCGGTCCATAAACTCAAACAATTTCTCTATGTCTACTGAACCTTGTTTGATTTCTCGCCATGCCCAGCCGAGAATGTTCAATGGTCGATATATGTTTAGCAACATAAGAATGATGGCCGTGGCATCGCCGGCCTGCATTGTACCATTTAGAGCCCCGTAACCGGCCATAATGGCGACGGCGAGCAGCCCACCTGTCATGATCAGTTCTTGTCCCGCATTCAATACGGAAAGGGACTGCATCACCGTTACATATTGGCGGTTATAGGAGCGCGTTGCGTCGTCATATCGTGTCGCTTCGCGATTCTCCGCGGCGAATGATTTCACGGTTTCAAAATTAGCCAGCGTGTCTAACGCGATCCCTCTTAGTTTCGTGTCAGCTTCATTGAGCGTCCTCCGCTGTGCATTTCGCCATTCAGTCACGACGATCGTAAAAAGTGCATAGACACCGACGGTGATGACGGCTGCGATCGAAAACTGGACGCCATAAAGCGCCGCCAACACAACTGAAGCAAAAACCAGTTCCACAAGCGTTGGGCCGATATTAAATGCTAGGAATCGCAATAAATATTCCATGGCTCCGGCACCACGTTCAATAATCCGATAGAGCGCTCCTGATCGCCGTGTCAGATGGAATTGAAGGTGGAGATGCTGGGCATGTCCAAAGGCCTCTACCGCCACAATGCGCTGCGCATCCTGTGTCACTGCAGTAAAAAACGCGTCTCTTATCGTTGGCAAGGCATTCGATAAAAACCGAGCCCCTGCAAACAGCGCAAAAAAGCCAACGAAGGAAATCCCAGCAGCAATCGCGGCGTCGCCCACAGAGAGATCATTGGCCGTCAATTGGTTAATACCATTGCCCATAAATACAGGCGCAATCACCGAAAGGCCTTTGGCGGCCAAGGTCAAAACCACAGCCATGACAATGCGGAAGCGCCATTTTTTCATCGCTGGCCGGAACAAGACAGCAAACATGCGGGCTATAGACCGGCCAAATGGCGCGGCCTCCCCTTTTGTTTCTAGGCTATCTGCAGTTTCTGGCGGCATAAGTGACCAAGATGGGGATGTCTGGCCGAAATTGCCACCAAAAAAACCATTAAGGATAATCAGATTTTAACGATATTCGGGTCCAATTTGGTCATGGCAGATAATTCACAAAAATCGTTCAAGAACCCATCACGACTCAACGGCAAAGTTGATGCTGAACTCGCACGGGCCGAGGAATTTGTGGCCCAGCGACTATCCGCCATTACCAAGGCCAAGCCGGTCACCTGCCCGGAAGCCACAGCGGTTCTCCGGGAACACAAGCCGCGAGCACCGCGGACGACAGTTTACCGCCTTGCCTCCCTTTTCATCAATAAAATGGACAGCGAGCGTTGCATCGTCGTGAATCTCAGTGCCGATGGGGCTCGGATCACAATGGAAGATGTGATCGACCTGCCCGAAACTGTCGTTTTACGCTTTGATCAAAGTGGTATCAGGAAAAATGCCAGGGTCGTTTGGCGCCAAGATCGCGATGCGGGGCTATGCTTTATCAAGAATGGCGATAATGACGAAAGCGAAAACGAAGACTAATCGTTTCGTCTGACGGCCAATCAGTTATTTTCGTGATGCCGAGCGATTGTTTCATCATCAAACCTTAGAAATCTCGCAGCGTTATTATAGAAAATATCGCGTTTTTGCGATTTCGTAAGATCTGCGGAATCCACGGCCTCTATGGATGCTTCAATTATGCCGGGCCAAATCATTTGATCCGACCCAAACATAATACGATCCCCATGACCAACTTGGACAAGCCGTTTAACAAACGCATGAAACTCGGCTTCAGGCATCGTAACGGGTAATACGCCAATTTCGACATATAGCTGGGGATACTGGCGAAGCATCGCAATTGTTTTGGCAATATGCGGATAGCCCGCATGCATCATGTAAACACGCAGTCTCGGATGCCTAACCAAAACTTCTTCAAGTAAAAATGGGTCACCCAGAGAAATTCGGGCACCTTCGATCATATAGGCAGATCCGGGTGGCATCCCGCCAATATGAATACCCACTGGTATGTCATTCTCCTCAGCCATGGCCCAATAAGCAGCAAATCTTGGGTCATCTGGTCCGACGCCCGAATATTGGTTTGTGACCTCTGCTAAAACCTCAAAGCCACCGTCATCAAACCGCTCTTTGAGCATTTGTGGCGTAATATTACCTTCACGATTTATGTTGAACTGATGCCCTGCAATTATGCGGTCTGGTGCTGCCGCTTTCCACACAGCCAATGTCTCCGGCAGGCCGCTGACAACACCAATAATATTGTGGCGCTCCATAATAACGAGTGTTTCACGCAACAAAGCGTCGTCATCTTGCGATTGCGGAACCCATGCGTCGCAATCGGGATTCATATTGCGACCCATCCATTCTTCGGGCCAACTTTTACCCATTGCCGGATCAAAGGCGTTGATTTGCTGAGAGGCTGGAGTGCAGAATTTTTTTCCAGGTGGCCCATAGGAGGCTACAGGTTGCGCATGAAGATGAACATCAATGATCGGCAACGGTGTTTTCGCCTGAGCAGTATTTTGCAACAATCCAAAGCTTACCGCCGCAATTGCCAAAAAGCGTAGCGTTTTTCTCATAATTGTCTCCCCTTACCGATGATCAAAAAGCTAAAACTAAATTTTCCCGCTAATGAGTTTCATCACCCCAGAAAAATCGAGGTCGTCTTTTCCGGCAGCTTCCATCAATGCATATAGCGCCTCTGATTGCGCACCTAATGGCGTCGCTGCCTTTGCCTTATGCGCGGCTTCTTGTGCAAGACGCATATCTTTCAACATCATTGCAGCGGCAAATCCCGGCTGATAGTCACGATTTGACGGGGCGGTCTCGACTGGTCCCGGTGCCGGGCAATAACTCGTCATTGACCAAGATTGTCCTGACGCTGTCGACGAAATATCAAAAAAGGTCTGCGCATCAAGACCGAGTTTTTCCGCGAGATTGAATGCCTCACAGGTCGCAATCATCGTAATACCGAGCAAAATATAATTGGCTATCTTTGCGACCTGGCCATTGCCCGCATCACCTGCATGAAAAATATTCTTACCCATGGCGTCTAGGATCGGCTGCGCGCGCTCAAATGATGTTGCTTCGCCACCTACCATAAATGTCAGTGTGCCAGCAGTTGCCGCCGCAACACCACCGGACACGGGTGCATCAACCATGGCAAAGTTTTTGTCTTTGGCCGCGTTCGAAACAGCCCGGGCACTATCAACATCAATCGTCGATGAATCGATAAATAGTGCCCCATCTTTGGCATTCGCAATGACACCATATTCCTCTGTATAAACCGATCGAACATGCGCCCCGGCTGGCAGCATCGTCACAACGACATCCGCATCGCTGACCGCGTGGGCCACCGAATCCCCGCGCGTGCATCCCGCTTCTTCCGCTCGGTCAATCGCGCCAATGGAAAGATCCGTTGCCGTTACATCATGACCCGCTTTTGCAAGATTTGCCGCCATCGGTCCGCCCATATTGCCCAAACCGATAAATCCAATTTTTGTCATTTTAAACTTCCGCTCTTTTATTCGTTAAAATTCGCAATTCGGTACTGAATTAATTGTTGGGCATTTCAACAGTGCCTCTACTCTTAGCGATGCAACTCAAGCTCAAGCGCCCCAAGCGTTTCAAAATATGCATCAAGCGCATCAGGTCCAACCTCACTGAGCACTGCAGGTGCCCAATTTGGGGAACGATCTTTATCTATTATTTGAGCTCTGACCCCTTCGTAAAAATCATGACCCGATAGGACACGACAAACCATCCGAAATTCCATTTTCATGGTGTCGTCAAAATCGAGCTGGTGTCCCATTTTCATTTGTTGGAATGTGAGCCTTAGCGACGTGGGTGACATGCGCGATAAAGTCTTCAATGTCGCCGTGGCGAACTCGCCACCGTCATCCTCAAGGGCTGCAAATAATGCCTCAAGCGAATCCGGCCCCTCGAAAAAACGATTTATATCGGCGCGTCTATCATTGATGTTTGCCTGACCTGGATCACCGGCATACACATCTAGTACCGTCTCAATATCTGCATGGGCATGATCGCCCAAAGGCGCTTTGAGCAGCGACTTTTCTAGTTCATTGTATTTGTCAGCGGCTACATAATGCGTAGCAATGCCCGACGCCATGCAATCGGCGGCTTTTGCCCGTGCGCCGGTCAACGCATAGTAAAGACCGACACCATCGTGCAAACGGGGCATAAAATGCCCGCCGCCAACATCTGGAAAAAGGCCAATACCAGTCTCCGGCATCGCAAAGAGCGTATTGTCTCCTGCAACCCGGAAATCGCCATGAACAGAAATCCCTACACCGCCGCCCATTGTTATTCCATCGATGAGTGCAATATATGGTTTTGGGTAATGATAGATGAGTGAGTTGTTCGTGTATTCATCCCGAAAAAACTCACCGGTCCCTTCGGGGTCACTTTTGCCGTTCTCGTATAGCCACCGGATATCACCGCCGGCACAGAATGCACGATCACCAGCACCTTTGACCATTACCGCTTTCACAGTACGGTTGGCTGCCCAACTTTGAAGTTGAGCATACATGGCTTTCACCATATCCCAATTCAATGCGTTGAGCGCTTTTTCATTGTTCAGCGTAATAACGCCCCAATCACCAGCTTGCTCAAATAGAATTTCGTTCGTCACGACCGCCTCTTATTCTTCGCTGACGTCATAGTCATCATAATTTTCTTTTTTCGAACGACGCCGGATTAAATTGACGACGGCCAAAGCGATGAGCAGTAAACCAAAATACAAATAGCTGGTCACCTGTGGAATTTCGCCGCTCATGACAAAATCAACGATCATTGCAAATGCTGATGCGTCATCACCTGTTTGTGCAGTTCGTTCAACATCACCAGCAAGAGAGACAAGTGACGCAACATACGAATAGGCGACCAGACCGGCACCCACCAAAAATAATAAAATTGAGACTAACACCTTCACGGCAAGACCTTTCTAGGCCTGATATTCACGCATCAAATCTCTAGAGACAATAACACGCATGATCTCATTGGTGCCTTCGAGAATTTGATGCACCCGAACGTCACGCAACATGCGCTCAAGTGGATAATCTTTCAAATATCCGTAGCCACCGTGAATCTGGAGCGCATCGTTGACAATTTCAAAACCTTTGTCCGTGACCAAACGCTTTGCCATTGCGCAAAATCGGGTCGCATCTGCGGTCTTATTGTCAAGCTTCCACGCCGCTTGATAGAGCATGATCCTTGCCGCTTCGAGTTCGGTTGCCATATCGGCAAGTTTAAACTGCAAAGTTTGCAATTCATTCAAACGTTTGCCGAACGCACGACGATCATTTGCGTAATCTAGTGCAGCTTTTAGCGCAGCAGTTGCCGTGCCCAACGAACAAGCCGCAATATTTAGCCGACCTCCGTCAAGACCCATCATTGCAAAGGAAAAACCTTCGCCCTCTTCACCTACACGGTTTTCGACAGGAATTTTGCAATCCTCGAAATTAACAATCGCCGTCGGTTGCGAATTCCAACCCATTTTCCGCTCTTGCGCACCAAAAGAAAGACCAGGTGTTCCCTTATCTACGAGAACGGTTGAAATCCCTTTTGGACCGTCCCCACCTGTTCGCACCATAACGACATAAACATCGGAGGTACCGGCACCTGAGATAAAGGCTTTCGATCCATTTAAAACATAATGATCGCCATGTTTGACGGCTTTCGTTTTTAGGGAGGCCGCATCTGAACCTGAGCCCGGTTCCGTCAAACAATAGCTCGCGATCATTTCCATTGACGTCAGTTTAGGACAATATTTTTCTCGCAATGCATTCGATCCGAAACGATCAATCATCCAAGAACACATATTGTGAATTGAGATATAAGCTGCAGTTGATGTACAACCAGCCGATAGGGCTTCAAAAATCAATGCTGCATCCAGGCGACCTAGCCCAGACCCACCCACATCTTCTCGTGTGTAAATTCCGGCCAAACCAAGTTCGGCCGACTTTTTGATAACATCGACAGGAAAATGCTTGTCTTCATCCCATTTTGCGGCATTCGGTGCGAGCTCATCTGCGGAAAAACGGCGCGCCATTTCTTGAATAGCTTCTTGTTCTTCGGTTAGCGCAAAATCCATAATACGTCTTTCTTATAAAGCAGCTTTACGTTCACAATAGGATTTTACCGCATCCATATCCGCTTCCACCGCCTTACTAATCATACCAAGGATCAAAGGAAGCATAAGTCGCGGCATCAATTTATACGGTCGGGCATCCATCTCTAAGACCAATTCTGTCCCGCCATCAACGGCTGATGTGAAAAATACTGAATCCCAGATCACGCCGCCCTGATCAGCGACGAAACGCACTTTTTCATTCGCGACATATTCCGTGCATTCTAGTTCAGTTGAACCCTCGCTATTTTTCATGCGACGGGTCTCCCGAAAACGAGAGCCTACACCCGATTTTTGATCTGTCAGCATTTCAACCTTGACGATATCTGGGTTCTTTTCCGGGAAATTCTCAATATCTGTCAGTGCGCGAAACACAATATCAACTGGTGCATTGATTTTTCTTTTGGACGATCGTTTCTGCATTTTGATCCCTGTTATTCCGAAGTCTTTTCGTCGGACCCTTTGTCGTCACTTTCACTTTTATCATCTTCAAGTGGTGTTCCCTCAAACCCCGGCATACCTGGCATTGGGTGGTCAAATTCATCCGTCATTGGTGTCATTGGTCCTTCGTGGCGGTTAACGTGGTTTAACCAACGAAACACGATATAAGCAGCCAACAGCAAAATTGCCCCGATCGGAAGCCAGAAAATTGCGTCTTCCCCCGCGACAGCGCCAACCGAATGAAACAATGTGAAAACGACAGCGATGTACAAGGAAGCAGTGAACGCGAGTGTCAAAATATACTTTGGATAATGGGCCTTAAAAAAACCCGCAGCGATATAAGTCGGGATGCGCGTTCCCGGTACAAACCGAGCGGTCAACATGGTTTGCATAAATTCTTTTCGAATTAAGTCGCCCGCAATAGAGACACCAGGCTTTTCAGCAAATTTGTGCGCCCACTCATATCGGCGCGCTAACCGCCCCATCCAATATTTCCAGGCGTCAGAGGCCACCAGTCCGGTAAGAATGGCGGCGGCTAGAAATACGGTGGGTGCGGTCCCCGCCAATGACGCCGTCGCAGCAACGATGACCCCAAAGTCTTCCTGCAAAAATGGTGAGAGAAATAGCACTCCGAAAAGCACCCAACCGCTCATCATTGCCGTATCGGCTGCTTCGAAACCGAACAATTAAACCTCCAAAGTTGCCTGGCCAAGCATTAGCCTGGTCAACCTAATTCATCGATGCAGGTGGTCGGCATAGTGTAAATGTTCGAAACACTCAAATCTCCAGTGTTTTCCCCACTTTTTGGACGGCTCGACCAGTAAAATGCTGGGCCAATGACCCGCGCGCTATCTTCATAGCCTAACCTGTTGATTCCCGCCCCTAGAAGCTTCCCAGGCGACCAATCAGCACCCTGCATGTACGCGACATATATGTCATCACCGCCCACCCCGGTAGCGCTAATAGAGCTGTAGAGGAGCTTTTTTGGATTAGCGATAATTGCACTTGGCCAAGCATCTTCATCACTATTGACGCCCCCAGACAAAAACGAAACTTGAAAGCCATCTTGATCGGGTTCAGCGTGGAAAATATCCCACGACCCCAGACGATTTGATGCAAAATAAAAATCCTGATCGTCGCCATGAACAACGCAGCACTCGCTATGCGCTGAATTGACGGGTTCTGGCATCAATATGGGATCGCCAAAATTCCATTTGTGACCGTTGAAGGTGGCATCCAATTGCCAAATATTCCAACCGCCTACCTGTCCGTCATCGGTACGACGCGTAGACGTGAACAATGCAGACACACCAGATGGAGCGATAGAAAGACCTGCATCATACCCTTCACTCGAAATCGGTACATTTTCGACAATCCAATCATCGTCTACTTTCGTTGCCTGCATTATCGTGGAAATAGAAAAATCCGGCAAAGCCCGGGTGAACAAAACACTGTTCCCATCAACCGAAACCCAATTCAGCCCCTCATGGGCGTCGGGTGTTGATATAATAGCCGGCAGGAATTCTTCATCAGACTCATAATTGCAAACGCTATTGGCAGCCAACAGTATGAACAGCGCGCCAATCATCAGTATTGACTCTTTTGAGGCAAGGCATCTGCAATCTCATAATACTGCCCTTTATCCGCAACAAAGATATGTTCTTCGATTTTTATTTGATGCGGTTCATCAAGCGCACCCAGCGCAATCGCTATCCGAGTATTGTGCCCTTCAAGCTTTTCGCCATGCCAAAACATCGAGGCACCACATTCGCCGCAAAATCCGCGCCGAGCATACTCAGAAGCACGATACCATTTCAGCGACTTGTCATTAATAAAACGAACCGCACCCAATGGCGCATTAACACTGCCCCACAAGAATCCGGACCATCGGCGACATTGGGAACAATGGCATGCATCGGCTGTCCTCAAATTCTCGTTCGCAAATGTAAATTTGACCCCGCCGCATAAGCATCCGCCAGTAAGTTTTTGCATATCAGCCATCCTCCACCGAACTTAGACAATTAAACTCCTCATCAAACGTAATTCGATAAATACCTTGGGGTTCTCGTGCCGAATTGAAATAAAGATACCGGCCATCGGGAGAGAAAAATGGATACGCATCTTTTGCAGGGTGATCCGTGATCTGCCGAATGTTTTCGCCATCGCGGTCCATTAGAAAAAGGTCTGTTTCACCAGATGGCTGGTTTCGATCTGATGCCATGACAATCACATCACCGTCAGGCCCCCAACTTCCGTAACTTTCCTCGCTCAAGGCATCGGTCAGCTGTCTGATCGTTGCAGTTTCAACATCGATCAAGAAAATATCAAAATTGCCTTGCTGATCTGACCGGTGAAATAATATCTCTTTATCATCAGGAGAGAACTGTCCGTGGGCCTCATATCCGTCATAGTCAGTCCATTGCGTCAGCGTTTCGTCCACTTTGTTGAAAGAATAAATGTCCGATCGACCTGTCCGAAAAGAATTGAACAAAATCGTCTCGCCGTCCGATGAATAACTCGCAAGCCAGTCCCACTCTGGGTGCGGTGAAATCACGGTGGTCTCCCCGCTGGCAATATCAAATTCAATAATGTCGGTTTTTCCGTTTTCTACATAAACTGAATTTACAAGCGTTTTTCCGTCAGGTGCGAATACGGCCCCATTGTTTAAAATTGGAAGATCAGTTCGCTCTCCGGTCGAGAGATCGAATAGGTAAGTGCCACTACCGTCGTCACCACGATCCCACGCCACTGCCAACACGCCACCATCAGACGATAGGCTATCATATTGATAGTGGTTGGTGCTGGGTGATACGGCTATGTGTTCTACACTACACCCGCCCGGATCATTCGACTTTTCAAAAACCAAATCTTCGACAGCCAGGTCTGACTGCTGCGCACATGCAGCAACAAACAACACTACCGTCGATAAAAAAATAGACCGTTTGATTAGGCGCATTCTCTTCCCCCATATCGAAATGATGAAATAAGACGGTCACGTGTATCTAATGTAACCATTGCCAACACGATGTCGACTTTGCTTAGGATTTTTCCTGTTTGAAAAGATGCCACGCTGCCCATAAACCAATCCAGGCTGGTAATTGGATCAACAAAAGATTGACGAGCGCCACAAGGTCCAAGGCGAACCCACGTGCCACCCACATCTGAAAATGATACAATGCGTGTAGCACTGGCCATGCTGCAGCGACGATCAGCGCTGGTGATCTTCCGGTGCCCAAGCCCCACGCAAATCCGCCTGCACACACACCATAGACAATGCCGACGTCGCGTAGAAAATGAGTGTTGTAAGGACCCAGCATCGTGATGCCAGGAATGGTGTCGTACCAAAGTTTTGGATCAACAAGCATCCAAAGGCCGTTCAGCCCGTAACTGATTGCGATGACGATCACTACGAACCGCATGGTAGTTCTCCCTAACCGTCAGACCGTCATCCCATTGTCGGGATGACGAATTCTGACCCTTGTACATCTTCGGGCCACCGTTGCGTGATGGTTTTGACTTTGGTCCAAAACTTTACACCTTCGGGCCCATGTTGGTTTGTGTCGCCAAAACCTGAACGTTTCCATCCACCAAAAGTATGATAAGCAACCGGCACAGGGATCGGCACATTAACGCCCACCATTCCAACATTAACGCGGGCTGCAAATTCACGCGCTGCAGATCCATTGCGTGTGAAAATTGCTACGCCATTGCCATATTGATGATCTGAAGGAAGCGCCACGGCTTGTTCAAAATTCTCCGCACGCGCAATTTGGAGCACCGGTCCAAAAATCTCTTCTTGATATGACTGGTGATCAGGGCGTGCTCGATCAAGCAAAGTACCACCCATGAAGAAACCATTTTCATAGCCTTGAAGCGAGAAATCGCGTCCGTCGACAACGAGTTCTTGCCCCTCGTCCACAGCCATTTGGATATAGCTAGCAACACGATCACGATGGGCCGCCGAAACCAGCGGTCCTAAATCACTATCTTCAGACATAGATGGGCCAATGCGTAGGCTTTCAACGCGTGGTTTCATCATTTCGATCAGCGTTTCTGCAGTTCCTTCACCCACAGGCACCGCTACCGGTGTCGCCATACAGCGCTCCCCGGCGGATCCATATGCAGAACCAACCAATTGATTGACGACATTGTCCATATCTGCATCGGGCATGATGATCATATGGTTTTTAGCGCCACCAAATGCTTGAACCCGTTTTCCGTTGGCACAACCATTTGTGTAAATATATTGCGCGATATCCGATGACCCGACAAAGCTAATTGCTTTGATGCGCGGGTCTTCAATAATCGCGTCAACAGCCTCCTTGTCGCCATTGACCACGTTAAGAACGCCCTCTGGCGCACCGGCTTCCATCATCAGCTCTGCCAAACGCAACGGTACCGATGGGTCTTTTTCAGACGGTTTGTTGATGAACGTATTGCCACACGCAATCGCGACACCAAACATCCACATCGGAATCATGGCCGGAAAATTAAATGGTGTAATACCGGCGACAACGCCCAGCGGTTGGCGCATGGAATAAACATCGATTCCTGGTCCGGCTGAATCTGTATATTCACCTTTTTGAAGATGCGGGATGCCGCAAGCAAATTCGATAACTTCTAGACCACGTTGAACATCACCGCGTGCATCGGGAAGAATTTTGCCATGTTCCGACGACAGCATCTTCGCGATATTGTCCATATCCTTTTCGACAAGGTCTTTAAATTTGAACATCACCCGAGCCCGCCGCTGCGGATTGGTTGACGCCCATTCGGGCAGCGCATTGGCGGCTGCATCAACCGCCTTGGTCAACTCCTCGCGACTCGCGAGCGCAACTTGGCTTTGAACCTCACCGGTCGTGGGGTTGAAAACATCGTGAAGTCGACCTGATACACCAGCGACATGGTCGCCATTGATAAAATGTCCAAATTTTGTCGTCATGGTTTTTAGCGTTCCTCGCCTGATATCCAACGCGCAATGCCCGTCTCGACGACGGCCAACGGCAGATAAATGTCAATAATGGCGGCGAACCTAGACGCCGGGTGCTCCGGGGTAAAGGCGTCGAAATCACGCAAATGGCGTACACCTAGTCTTTCGGGAGGCAGCCGGTCCCGTTTGCAGCGCCAAAAACATGGGTGACGTCGGAACCATTGGTACTCAATGGTAATAGAACACTTCGAAAAATAATCCGGCGGCGATCATAAAGGCGAAGGGCGCTTTCATAAAATACCGGCTCTCGTGACAGCGCCGCCTCATCCATTTTCGACGTTACCATATCTAATAACGTCTCTTCGCAAAGCTTATGGCCTGAGAGGTAGATATTGGAAAACCGGCATAATTTATCGCCAAGATAGATGAAATATGGAAAACCGTTGGACAGACGCATATCTACCGCAAAGCACAAATCCCAATCGTCGCCCAATTCCAGCAATTGAATTTCACTCCATGACGGCAATTCACCGTTCACGCAGGAACGCCAGGATTTTTCCACCCTGTGGATCAATCGCCGTTCACGGAGACGCGTCGAATTTTCTCGCAGCATAGTCTTCATCGTCGTTTCTCTCCCCTTCTGGCGCCCAATGCTGCCAACTCCGGATGAAAGAGCGGTTCGTGCACCGCTAAAAACTTGACCCAAATTTAATTGGATTTGTGCCCTTAACCCTGACATCCCCCTAAATATGAGGGGTGACGGGCCCTACGACGCACCCTATAAGGGGCCGCTTAATGGTATTAGGAGGGGTTTTCCATGGAGCCAGGCTGGATTGGCGTTTTGTTGATTGTCGGTTTTATCGCGGTATTTGCGATTTTGAACCTGTTTGAAAAAGGCCGCATTGATTAGGTTTCCCGCTGGCAACCAAGCATGCACCCTATCCATCAGCTTACGGGCTTACCCTTTACAATAAACACCCCATATAAATAGGGCGTTTTGGTTTGCCGCGTAGTTAAAGGAATTCAATGACCGCCGATATTATTTTGGTTGTCTTAGGACTCACGATCCTACTCGTCGCCGGCGATTTGCTGGTGCGCGGGGCTGTAAGCTTCGCTGCAGCACTTAAAGTCTCCCCCCTACTTGTCAGCCTCACCATTGTGGCATTTGGTACATCCGCTCCTGAGCTGGTGGTTTCAGTACAAGCCGTCACAAGCGGCAATGATGGCATTGCGCTTGGCAATATCATCGGATCAAACATTGCGAATATTTTGATGGTGCTGGGCCTGCCCGCCATCATTTATCCGATTACCACGCACGTTATCGGCTTGCGTCGCCATGCCGTTTTTATGTTGCTCGCGACGGCTTTGTTTGCTGGCGCAGCTTATACCACGGGTCAAATCGATACGAAGATCGGCGGCGGTCTCTTTCTCGGGATCCTACTTTATGTTGGGTATATGTGGATCAAGGCGAGCCGGGGCGGTTCGAACAATCCAGTATTGGATGAGGTCGAAGAATATCAGGAATCGACCGCGCTCAACTTTAAGACAATTCTATTTTTGGTGGTTGGATTAATCGGTCTTCCGCTTGGTGCCCACCTGCTTGTGAATAGTGGTTCGAATTTAGCAGCGGGTCTCGGCGTTCGAGATGAATTGATTGGTTTAACCATTGTCGCGTTTGGAACGTCTTTGCCAGAATTAGCGACCGTGGTTGCTGCAGCGATCCATAAAAAATCAGATGTCGCGATTGGCGGCATTATCGGCTCAAACATATTCAACCTATTGGCCGTCGGCGGTGCTGCAGGTCTGGCCGGTACGGCAACTTTCGATTCGCAATCATTAAGCGTCGAAATCCCTGTTATGATTGCGGCATCACTGGCAATCTCACTATTTGTCCTTACCAGACGCGATATCGGCCGTGTAACCGGCGTCTTTTTCTTCGGTGCCTATGTCGGCTTTATCGTCGCGCTCGCTGGTCTTGCAGGAGGGTTTTAGGCCATGCCCCAATCGGGTACGGCAACCGCTCTTGTGACAGGGGCAGGCAAACGAATTGGACGAGCGATGGCATTGGCCCTCGCTGATACCGGATATGATGTTGCCATTCACTATCACTCCTCAAAAAAGGAGGCCGACGAAGTCGCTTCACTGATCGAGAAAAAAGGTCGGACGGCTATGGTCGTCAAAGCAGACCTCTCAAAAGAAGAAGACACGGCTCGCCTGATCGCCGAGACTAACGATCTGATCGGGCCACTTACGCTCTTGGTAAATTCAGCATCGACGTTTGAGCATGATGATATCGACACGATGACGTCGGAAAGCTGGAACCGACACATGACTGCAAATCTGCAGGCACCGGTAAAACTGGCCCAGGACTTTGCACGTCAAGCGCTGCCACAAGCAAATAATGTCATTGTCAACTTGGTTGACCAACGTGTACTTAAACTAACGCCTCAGTTTTTGTCCTACACGGTCTCAAAATCGACGTTGTATTCCATAACAAAAACTTTGGCACAGGCCCTCGGACCAAAAGGGATCCGAGTGAATGCCATTGGCCCAGGGCCAACCTTAAAAAATCCACGTCAAACTGACAAAGATTGGCGCGAGCAAAATGAAGCAACGATATTGGGATATGGGGCAACGCCTGACGACATATGTGCCGCACTTATTTACTTAACCCATGCACGTGCCGTAACCGGCCAAATGATTGCCGTTGATGGTGGTCAACATCTTGCTTGGCAAACACCAGACGTTTTGGTGGGGGAATAATTATGTCAAACCAAAATCCATCGCTTGAGGTCACAACCTTACCACGATCGGAAACCGCTCCACGACGAAAAGTATTTGTCCGCGGCTTAGAGCTAGATGCCTTTATTGGTGCCTATGACCACGAACAAGACGCAACACAACCGGTCATCATTGATCTTGAAGCTGATGTACTTGAACCCTCTCATCCGATTGGTGATCGACTTGAGGACGTCGTCTGTTACGATAAATTGACTCAAGGCATTCGAGCTATCATCGAAGAAGGTCATATAAAATTAGTTGAAACTTTGGCCGAGCGCGTTGCCGAATTGGCCTTATCACATAGCATGGTGCTTGGCGTTTCGGTGCGAATTACGAAGCCAAACGCTATCGCCGAAGCGAAGGCCGTTGGTGTCGAGATATTCCGCGCCAAAGCAACAGAAATTTAAATGGCTTCTGCAGTTGTAAAAAACTGCTGACCGGCACTTTGCGATAAAGCCCACACAATGCCACCGATGCCAAAAAATACAAAAGCACCGCTAAAAATTGAAAAAATCACAAATGCGAACCCTGCACCACCAGGTTGCAGTACCGAGTAAGAATGATCCAATGGGTCAACAAACACCCGCAGGTTTTCACCTGGTAAATAGTTCGTTGTGGAACGGTTCGAAAATCGAGCCAGAAACACCCGCTCGCGGGTCGATTCATAGCTTCGCCCGTTCATCGAGTAGACATAACGTACACGCTCTGGAGACCCATCCAATTTGCTCAAGACGATTCCCTCAACCGTAGGCCAAGACGTGCTGGCCCGCGCTTTGGCATAATCCTGGACAAAAAACCCGCCCGCAAAAACACCAATAATAGCAAGCGCCCCAAATAAAATCAGGACGATTGAAATATCGGACTTACTTTTGAGCTCTTCACTCATTTGACCTCATGCGCTCAGGCTATTAGCTCAGAGCTACGCTAACGCCTTGATTATGAATGACCGGTTAACCAAGAAACGAATGTCACCTGAAACTGAAACGAATGGGACTGAAAACAGCGGCTTACAAGGCGCTGCGTTGATTGCTGACCATGTAAAACGATTACCAGCCAAGCCTGGGGTCTATCGTATGATCGGTGAAAATTCGGGCGTTCTATATGTGGGCAAGGCAAAAAACCTTAAAAACCGGGTTTCATCTTACGCCAAACCGACGGGCCATTCTAATCGCATAATGCGAATGATCTCTGAAACTCAGGCCATGGAATTTGTCGTCACTGGAACTGAGACGGAAGCTTTGCTCCTCGAGGCCAATCTGATCAAACAGCTAAAGCCACGATACAATGTCATTCTACGCGACGATAAATCATTTCCATTTATTCTGGTTGCTGAAGATCATGAGGCCCCACAAATTTTAAAGCATCGCGGCGCACGCAAACGTACTGGTGAATATTTTGGCCCGTTTGCCTCTGCTGGCGCTGTCAACCGAACATTGAATACACTACAAAAAGCTTTTTTGCTTCGCTCTTGTTCAGATAGTGTTTATGATGGACGCACACGACCATGCTTACTTCATCAAATCAAACGGTGCGCAGCACCCTGCGTCAACCTAATTAACACAGAGGATTATCGTGAGCTTGTTGATGAAGCTAAAACGTTTTTAAGTGGCGATAATCAAACTGTACAAAAAACTTTATCGGTCCAAATGGAATCCGCTTCAGAGCAAATGGATTTCGAACGCGCTGCCGTTTTGCGTGACCGCATTCGTGCCCTGTCATATGTTCAAGGGGCGCAAGATATAAACCCTAGCGGCATTACCGAAGCCGATATTTTTGCGGTGCATTCGGAAAACCGACAATCTTGTGTTCAGGTATTCTTTTTTCGGGCGGGTCAAAACTGGGGTAATCATGCATTTTTCCCAAAGCATGACAAAGATGATGATCCAGATGTCATTTTGGACGCTTTTATCGCTCAGTTTTACGATTCCCGGGAAGCGCCGGCATCAATTTTGGTCTCGCATACGCCCCCACAGCAAGATCTCTTGTCAGAGGCTTTAACCTTACGCAGCGGTCGCAAGGTCGAAATTCATCAACCGAAGCGCGGTGAAAAACTGGGTGTCGTCAAAGCCGCGACCATGAATGCCAGAGAAGCATTGTCACGTCGCATGGCGGAATCCGCAAGCCAACAAAGAAGTCTTCGACAGTTGGCTGACATTCTTGGGTTAGAAACGCCGCCCAAACGTATTGAAGTATATGACAATTCTCATATCCAAGGAACGAATGCGGTAGGGGCAATGATCGTTTCCGGACCCGAAGGATACGTGAAAAACCAATATCGAAAATTCAATATCAAAACAGAATCCCTTACCCCTGGCGACGACTATGGCATGATGCGAGAGGTGCTAACCAGGCGTTTTGCCCGTCTCGTTAAGGAAGAAACAGCAGAACGTCCTGATCTCGTGATCATCGATGGCGGCAAGGGACAACTCAATATTGCGCTCGACGCTTTAAAGGAAGTTGGTATTAATCCTGATACCGATGGAATTATGGTGATTGGTGTCGCAAAAGGTCGGCGTGAAACTGAGACCGGAGAAAAACGTATTGACCGAACAATGGGGGCTATCGGCGAACAAGTGATATTGCCTGGACGGGAACCCTTCACTCTGTCGCCACGTGATCCCGGTCTTTTTGTCTTGCAAAAATTGCGCGACGAGGCACACCGCTTCGCAATTGGGGCTCACCGAGCAAAACGCAAAAAAGATATCGGCACCAACCCGCTCGACGGCATTCCAGGCATTGGCGGCAAACGAAAGCGTGCGCTTCTCAATCATTTTGGGTCCGCAAAGGAAATAGCCCGCGCCAAAGCACAAGACCTCCAAGCGGTTGAAGGCATTTCAGCAGCCCTTGCAGACCGCATCTACGATTTTTTCCACGCCAATTAGGGTCGGCGATAGACCACTTTTAGGTTTTTCTTCCTGTTCTATTCATGTCCGTTCTATTCTAGGGTCATTCTTTTCGAACGGAGATTCCATTGACGGTAACCCTTCTCGGATTCCCCTGGGATGCTAGCTCAAGCTATGCGCGCGGCCCAGCCCTCGCTCCTGCGATCATTAGGTCGACATTATTTAGTGATGCGTCGAGCCCTTTTAGCCTCTCAGGAAAAGACATTCGCGAAGTAATTAGCGATGAAGATTTTTCTGCACTACCGGCTGATCCTAAAAAGTGCCGTGAACAGATTTCGCAACGGATAGAAGACGTCTTACGTGCCAAGCGTAAGCCTCTTAGTTTGGGTGGGGATCATTCCGTCACTTATCCAATCTTGCGTGCGGTTCGAGATCATCACGGACCAGTCAATATTTTACATATTGATGCACACCCAGATATGTATGAGGAATTTGAAGGTGATCGTTACTCACACGCATGTCCCTTCGCTCGTGCTCTTGAAGACAAATGTATCGGTAACCTTGTACAACTTGGCATTCGCAGTGCCAGCCCTGCACAGCGTGCCTTTGGCGCTCGTCATGGCGTAACAATGCTAGGTGCCGACGAAATGGACAAAATTCCCTACGACCAACTAGCTGGCCCCTTATATATCTCAATTGACTTGGATGGCCTTGATCCAGCCTTTGCACCGGGGGTTTCACATCCAGAGCCGGGTGGGCTGTCAACGCGTGAGGTACTAAGTGTGCTATCAACGCTTAAGGGTAGTCTTGTTGGTGCTGACATTGTTGAGCTAAACCCCGAGCGTGATAATAATCTGACCACGGCGATCGTTGCCGGACGCCTGGTAAAGGAACTCGCTGGGCTAATGGCTTGAACAAAAAATAGTTTGAAACGACTATGATACCTTAGAAATGGCCAATATGGCTTTTTCGTAGATGAGACGGACGGGATGGATGAGCAATAATATCAAAGAACTTAGGCTGGCATTTCTGCTTCCGCCGAAACAGCTTGCGGCTCGCCTTGGCATCGAAGTTGACCTTCTTAAGCAATTGGAACGAAGCACAGAGCCACTCGCAGATGAATGGGTCGAAGCCATGGCTCTAGCATTTGGCGTGCCCAAATCCGCAGTTTCCGATCCGACCGTTGATATCGAAGCTGTTGCCGCTGCCGCAAATGAGTCTCCCGCCCCTGAACAGCCAGTTTGCCGCATTGGGGCGCGTTTTGCCATTCAGGCGATGGTGGCCAAGCTTGGCGGAATTAACATAGCGCTAAACCTCAGTGAGGATGCACTCGCGAAAGCCGTACAAAATCTTTTGACGTATGCAGAAGAAAACAAAGGTGAGGATGACGACCCCGAAAAACGCTTTAATCGTCTTTCGCAATCTCTTCAAATAGCTGTCTTAACCATCCTTCAATCCCGCGGGGTCGAGCCTGATCGTCAGTTTGGTGAGACAATGACGACTGCTCGTCATGGAGCGCTATCGCTGCTCCAGTCGTTTTCGCAGATTGATCAGAACCGTCGCGACTCGGAAAATCGATAACGTTGCCGCGGTCATTGCGAGATCCATCTGAAGGGAAAATGGCGAGCATTTTCCGATACAGACTCTCTGCGCGTTCCCGATCACTATTGCTCACTTGCGTCCCCTGACCTACCGACTTGTAATATATGGTGTTTTAAGCCCAAACCTTGTTCGATAGCAAGCCTCTATTGCTTTCTCGTGCAGGTGCTTTTTCAAACCCTTTATCCGCTAAATCATTCATTTTGGGGGCGAAATTCGAAAGCAATTTGAGGATATGGCTGCGACAATTACCATTATGTTGCGACGCACAATTGGGTGCCCGTTTTAACGATGCGTTCACCAAAAGCTCGAAATCATATACCTCGATTTAATCTAAGATTGTTCTGATCTCTGCTCATAGCGGCCGTGTACTGGCCGTTTAGTAGGAGTAGAGTAATGGCTGGTAAGGATTTGCGTAAAGAACAGGTCGAATTGCTTCGGCTTGAAAAAGACATCAAAAAAATTGCGACAAAAGTCGCGGCCCTGACGACCGCTGGCGGCGTTGCTTCACTTGGCCTCGCCCATGCTGAAGTAAAT
>JAJFGD010000263.1 GCA_021776315.1 Hyphococcus sp.
CAATAAAGAATTTGATCTTGCTGCCGATCGGTTGACCGTCACCGTATATCATACGGACGATGAGGCGTTTGATCTCTGGCGCAAAATTTCCGGACTGCCGGAAGAGCGCATTATCCGCATTCCGACCCACGATAATTTCTGGGCCATGGGTGACACTGGCCCTTGTGGGCCGTGTTCGGAAATTTTCTTTGACCATGGCGACCAAATCCACGGCGGACCGCCTGGATCGCCGGATGAAGATGGTGACCGATTTGTGGAAATCTGGAATCTCGTCTTTATGCAGTTCGAAAAACATGCTGGCGGGGAACAAGTCAGTTTACCAAAACCATCGATCGATACAGGGATGGGGCTAGAACGCATTGCTGCTGTGCTGCAAGGTGTTCACGATAACTATGATGTGGACCTTTTCCGGACATTAATTTCGGCATCTGTAGATTTGACAGGGCGTAAAGCGGAAGGAGCAGACGCAATCGCGCATCGCGTTATCGCCGACCATCTTCGTGCAACGAGTTTTCTAATTGCCGACGGCGTAGCGCCGTCAAATGAAGGTCGTGGTTACGTATTGCGGCGGATTATGCGTCGGGCGATGCGATATGCCCAAGGCTTGGGCATGCGCGATCCGTTGCTCGCCAAACTAGCGCCGGTCCTCATTGACGAAATGGGCGGCGCCTTCCCTGAGCTAGGGCGTGCTCAAACCTTAATCACGGAAACGTTGCGATCCGAAGAAGAAAAATTTCGCGGGTTACTAGAACGCGGCTTAAAACTTCTTGAGGCCGAAACGTCAAAGCTGGGTAGTGATGATCCATTACCGGGCACTGCTGCTTTTAAACTTTACGATACATACGGTTTCCCGCTGGATTTAACACAGGATGCCTTACGACGGGACGGGCGGTTAGTCGACGTCGATGGCTTCAATAACGCGATGCAAGCGCAACGCGCAGCAGCTCGTGCAGCATGGGCTGGCTCTGGCGACTCGACAGCTGATGAGACCGTTTGGTTTGATTTACGATCCGAGCACGGTGCAACAGAATTCCTAGGTTATATCCACGAAGAGGCCGAAGGTGTTGTGCAAGCGATGGTACGCGAAGGTGATCGCGTAGAAAAAGCGCAAAAAGGCGACAATATCGAACTGATCGTCAATCAAACGCCATTTTACGCTGAAGCCGGAGGTCAAGTTGGCGATGCCGGAACTATCTCGACGGATGAAGGACTCCTTATCCGTATAACTGATGTCCAGAAACGCGCTGGAGCGCTATTTGGACATATTGGCGTCGTCGAAAAAGGCGAAGTCGCGATCGGTGACGCTATTCGTTTACTGATTGACACAGAGCGTCGTGACAGAACTCGTGCAAACCATTCTGTGACCCATTTGGCACATGCAGCTTTGCGCGAGGTATTAGGTGATCACGTCACACAAAAAGGCTCATTGGTCGCACCCGATCGAATGCGTTTTGACATCACAAACCCAAAACCGATTGGGGCGGTTGAGATTGCTGATACCGAACAACGCGTGAACGCTGTTATTCGCCAAAATACGCCTGTCGACACCCGCATCATGTCTTATGATGATGCTGTTGCATCTGGTGCCATCGCGCTTTTTGGTGAGAAGTACGAAGACGATGTCCGCGTTTTGACCATGGGGCTAGCCCTTGATGGTTCAGGCGAGCCATATTCAGTCGAGTTGTGTGGGGGCACCCATGTAAAGCAACTTGGCGATATCGCTTTGTTCAAAATCATCAATGAAAGTGCTGTATCTGCTGGTGTGCGACGCATAGAGGCTCTCACAGGCGAAGCCGCGCGACAATATCTGGAAACACAATCGGGGTTGGCGCAAGCAGCGTCGGATATTTTGAAGACAGTGACTGACGAATTGCCGTCGCGCGTGGAAGCACTGATGGCGGACCGGAAACGTTTAGAGCGTGAACTTGCTGATGCAAAAAAAGCTTTGGCCTTGGGCGGAGACGGACAGTCAGCGAATGATGATGTGCGCGATATCAACGGTGTTAAATACTCAGGACGCGTATTGGATGGCGTGGCACCAAAGGATCTGCGAGGGTTGGTTGACGCAGCTAAGAAAAAACTCGGTGCGGGTGTGGCTGCTTATGTCGGCGTGAATGAGGGCAAAGCGGCATTGGCCGTTGGTGTCACCGATAATTTGAAAGACCGTTTTTCCGCAGTCGACTTGGTCCGCGTTGGGGCAGAAGCGATCGGCGGCAAAGGCGGCGGCGGTCGCCCTGATATGGCGCAGGCCGGTGGTCCAGATGGTGGCAACGCGGCGAAAGCAATCGATGCGATCGCCAAACATATAGAGGAAACGGCCTCTGCTTAATCAACTATCAACGCAGTGGGTACGGGGAGCGAGCGCGTGAGTAAATCAACGACGCTAAAGTCAAACCTTTATAAAATTCTTGAGGCAGGTCATTCCCATGATTTCCTGAGCCGTTTCTTTGAAGGCTCGATGGCCGTGCTGATTATTTTGAATGTTATCGCCTTCTCACTAGAAACGGTGCCAAGCATTCATGACCGCCATGAGGTGTTCTTCCGCGTTTTTGATCTCGTTTCGATTGGAATTTTTACGTTGGAATATGCGGCACGATTGTGGGTGTGTACGGAGCACCCACCTTTTCGCGGCCTAACGCCTTTTCGAGCACGTTTGAAATTTGCTCGAAGCCCGTTGATGATTGTCGACTTTCTGGCGATTGCACCATTTCTTCTCAGTTTCATCGTTCCGATGGACTTACGGGTGCTACGTATTCTTCGGTTAGTGCGGTTTTTTAAACTGGCCAGGTTTTCGCCAGCATTTAATACAATGTTACGTGTAATTGCTGGAGAACGTGATGCGCTGCTCGGTGTCTTAATCGTGATGTTTGGTATGATTATTATCGCAGCTTCGCTTTTATACCTTGCAGAAGGGCATCTCCCGGGCAGTAATTTTTCGACTGTTCCAGAGGCAATGTGGTGGGCAGTCGCGACTCTTACGACCGTTGGCTATGGCGACGTCACGCCGGTGACGGCGCTAGGACGCTTTCTAGCGGGCGTGGTCATGATTTCCGGGTTGGGTTTTTTCGCACTCCCGATCGGGATCATTGCTAGCGGCTTTATGGAAGAATTTCGCCGAAAGGACTTTGTCGTTTCCTGGGGGATGGCCGCGCGATCAGAGGTCTTTCACACGCTGAAACCGGAGGAAATAGCGGATGTTCTCAATCTTTTGAAAGCTCGAACCGCGCCGCCAGGTTCTGTGATTGCAATTGACGGCGAAAAACCTGGGGCTCTATTTATGATTGGTTCCGGTGATGTGGAAATCCGCGATGTCGATCGCCCGGAGATTGATGCCATTAGATTGGTAGAAGGGCAGTTTTGGGGGGCAAGGTCACTGCTGACTGGTGAGCAGGGCGAAACGGCGACTGCTATATCGACCTGTGATCTCATTGTCCTTGATCAAGAAGATTTCAGGAATTTGTCGCGACTACGACCGGACCTGCATCGACGTTTGCTTGCCAATATAGCAGATGTACATGATCCGTTCGCTGGCGCAAAATTGAAGCACGCAACGGAAGCGGCACCGGAACAAGCAACGTAATTATTCGCGACTGGCTTGGGCCATTTGTTTGATTTTAATGCGTCCACCAGAAGATTTGTCGATGTTTACGCGCTCTGGATTACCGTAAACGGCAACATGACCACCACTTGAGGCATCGCCTACAACAGAATTTGTGACGCTAACTTCGCCATGGCCGCCGCTTGAAACATCAATAGTTGCCTCACGGCAGGTGAGTGCTTTTGCGTCAAGATCTGCACCGCTTGATAATTCTAAATCGCATTCTTCACATTCGCCTTGGAGACTGACGTGCGCGCCACTCGAAAGATCTACAGAAAAGTCGCGGGCATCGATATTTGAAATCTTAGCGTGCGCACCTGAAGAGGCTTCCAAGGCACTAAGGTCTCTCATCGAAATCATGACTTTGTAATCCGACTTGCTGTTATGCCAGGCCAGACGATTCCACTTTCGCGTAACCGTTAATTCGCCGTCATCAACTTCGATGACAAAATCTTCAAAATCACCCTTGTCGGTTTTGACTTCTACCGTTTGTGCGGCTCCCACTTCAGCGACGACAATAACTCCGGCGGACGCGTCGATACGATCAAACTCCGGGAGGTCAAAAGTTCGCGATTCGCCAGCAAGCGCTGGACCTGCAAGTGCTACAAAGCTAGCAGCGGCGGAAATCATTGTTTTGTTCATCACATTCTCCGTGGGAGGGTACGCAACCTTGTTCCTTGAGACCCTGCCATAATGTCAGTCAAACTGCGAGTGGTTGTGCGACGAGTCGGTCACAATCCGGGAGGAACGCCCAATTTCGATTGAGATTGGGCATTTCCGTCTCAGTTTGGGCTAGTTTGCGAGGGCCTTTTTGAAGTTTTCTTCTACCTTATCGAGGAAACCTTCGGTCGTCTGCCATTTCTGCTCAGCACCAATAAGTAGCGCCAAATCTTTGGTCATGTGACCACCTTCGACGGTTTTGATAATAGTTTCCTCAAGGACGTGGGCAAACCGGATCAAGGCGTCATTATTGTCGAGTTTACCTCGATGGGCGAGGCCGCGCGTCCATGCATAGATTGATGCGATGGAGTTGGTAGATGTGGCTTCGCCTTTTTGGTGCTGTCGATAATGGCGGGTCACGGTACCGTGAGCTGCTTCAGCTTCAACAGTTTTTCCATCTGGTGACATCAAAACAGATGTCATAAGACCAAGGGATCCAAACCCTTGTGCAACCGTGTCCGACTGAACATCGCCGTCGTAGTTTTTGCATGCCCAGACGTAACCGCCAGACCATTTCAGACAGGCAGCGACCATGTCGTCGATTAGGCGATGTTCATAGGTTAATTTGTGTTCTGCAAATTTTTCCTTGAACTCCGTCTCGTACATTTCTGCAAAAAGATCTTTGAAACGTCCGTCATATTTTTTGAGAATCGTATTTTTTGTCGAAAGGTAAAGCGGGTATTTGCGTAGTAATGCGTAGTTGAAACACGCACGCGCGAAATCGCGAATTGATTCGTCTAGGTTATACATACCCATATAGATGCCGCTTGAAGGTGCATCGAAAACTTCATGTTCCTCGACTTCACCATTCTCGCCTTCCCATTTCATGGACAGTTTGCCCTTGCCCGGGAAAAGCATGTCGGTTGCGCGATACTGATCACCGAAAGCATGGCGACCGATGATAACCGGTTCAGTCCAACCGGGGACAAGGCGCGGTACATTGCGAATGATGATAGGTTCACGGAAGACGACGCCGCCCAAAATATTTCGGATCGTCCCATTCGGGGAGCGCCACATCTTTTTCAGGCCGAATTCTTCAACGCGTGCCTCATCCGGCGTGATTGTCGCGCATTTGATAGCGACCCCATATTTTTTGGTCGCCTCAGCGGCATCAATGGTAATCTGGTCATCGGTCGCGTCGCGACTTTCCATGCCGAGGTCAAAATATTTTAGGTCGATATCCAAATAGGGGAAAATCAGCTTTTCCTTGATCATTTGCCAAATGATCCGGGTCATTTCATCCCCGTCCATCTCAACTACTGGATTTTCGACTTTGATTTTTGTCATGGAAAGACCTACCGGGATTGTTTGCTGGCGTGCATGAGGCACGCGATTTTAAGGAAAAGGCTCGCGCGGGCCTATAGCATTGGCGGAGCGCAGCGCAAAGGGGTTTCAGCTCTTGGAGACGCGTTGATGACAAAGTTACGAATGAGCAGGAAAAAAGCGCAGGAACGGGTGACCCCGGCACCAGTGTTTATTTTGGTCGAGCCACAAATGGGCGAGAATATTGGCGCTGCAGCCCGGGCCATGCTGAATTTTGGGGTTTCGGGGATGCGATTGGTCAATCCGCGCGATGGGTGGCCAAATTCAAAAGCTGCCGCCATGGCATCTGGTGCCGCTATCGTGATTGACCAGACCGAAATATTTGGCTCGGTCGAGGAGGCGGTTGCAGATTGTCAGTACGTTGTGGCAACGACAGCCCGACGTCGGGAGGTCGCCTTACCAGTTTCAACGCCTATAGAAACGGCACAGAAACTGAATAAACGCGTTAATGCGGGTGAGCGTTGCGCTGTTTTATTTGGCGGTGAACGCAACGGCTTATCAAGTGACGATGTTTCGCATGCTGATGCGATCCTTTCAATCCCTGTAAACCCCGCATTCGCTTCCCTAAACCTTGCCCAGGCAGCATTGCTTGTTGCTTATGAGTGGTCTCGCGCAGGCGGCGCAATGCCAGTGGACAATCCGATGTCAGAGATACCACCAGCAACAAGAAAAGAACTCGATCAATTTCTCTCCCGCCTCGAATCGGCACTCGATGATTCAGGTTATTTTTTCCCCGCTGAAAAAAGAGCAGGCATGGTTCGAAATCTGCGGGCTGCTTTTTCGAGAGCAGGATTTACTGAGTTGGAAATCAGTTCTTTGCATGGGATAGTAAAATCGCTCTCGCGCAACACTGACTCATAGGAATTCCGGCGAATTCGGTCTTTTGATCTGATCGCGTACCGTCTATAAGCAAAGGCCTGCTGACGGGAGCTGCACATGAAACCCACCCATTTTCTCACCATCGCTGCAATTGCTTTGATTGCGGGATGTTCTCAACAACCTTCTAATGACGCTGTGCAACAAGCGAGGACCGATGACGAGTCAGTTCGTTACGATGTGATCATTGAAAACGGTACGATCTATGATGGGACTGGAGAACCTGGATTTCACGGCGATGTAGCGTTTGTCGGTGATAAGATCGCTGCTATCGGAGATTTAGACCCTGAAAATGCCGTCACCGTAATTGACGCGGAAGGCATGGCGGTCGCGCCAGGTTTTATCAATATGCTGAGCTGGGCAGTCGAGGATTTGATTGCAGATGGTCGCGGTCTGGGTGACTTACGCCAAGGCGTTACGCTCGAAGTATTTGGAGAAGGTGTTTCCTACGGTCCGTGGTCAGATGAAATGAAAGCGCGGGCGACAGCGCGTCAAAGCGACATCGAATATGATATCGAATGGACGACGCTAGGCGAATACCTTGAATATCTTGAAGCGCGTGGTGTTTCACCAAATGTCGCTTCTTTTGTTGGCGCAACAACTTTGCGCGTGCATGAGGTTGGGTATGAAAACCGACCAGCATCTGCAGAAGAACTTGAGCGGATGCAGGCACTCGTGCGACACGCCATGGAAGAGGGTGCGATGGGAGTTGGTTCATCCTTGATCTATGCACCAGCAAATTTTGCGAGCACCGACGAATTGGTTGCCCTGATGGGTGCTGCTAGCGAATATGGCGGCATGTATATTTCGCACATTCGTTCGG
>JAJFGD010000264.1 GCA_021776315.1 Hyphococcus sp.
CACCAACACCTTTGATGTAGATATCAACGCTATCGACATTGGAAAGCGCATACCCCGGTGTGTAAGTCACATCTCCAGCCGAATCCCACCCCGATGTGTGATTTGCTAATACATAATCGGGTTTGGGAAACTTTTTGTAGAGGCCATCGTCAAGCATTGCGACGGCACCATGGCCAATTTCCTCGGCTGGTTGCCCAATCAATACCAAGGTTCCAGACCATTTATCTTTCATTGCGACCAGTTGGCGCGCCGCCCCTATCATGATGGCCATATGACTGTCATGCGCACATGCATGCATAACTGGAGCTTCCTGTCCTTTATAATCAGTCATGACGACTTTCGATGCATAAGGGACGCCCGTCTTTTCTTCTAAGGGTAATGCATCCATATCTGCACGAATCATTAAAGTCGGGCCGTCGCCATTTTCCATGACAGCGACTAATCCATATCCACCAACACCATCGAGGACCTCACCGACATCCGCCTTCGCCTTTTTCTTGGTCCAAGCATCACCCAACCCTTCGGTGATAACAAATCCAATTTCACTCAATTCTGCTGCCATTCGAGCTGCACTCTGGCTCTCTTTGAAGGAGAGCTCAGGGTTTTGGTGAAAGTGTTTGTAGAGATCTAGGACATAGTCGTAATCAGCCACGACCGCATCCTCCAGGTCATTCGCATGCGATGGTAACGCAACCATCAAGGCGGTCGCTGAAATTGCGGCGGTAAGGAATTTTTTCATAACCATCTCCGGTAATTGGTCAAATTTTGTAAAAGTCTCTATTTCAATTGACGTTCTACTCAGTGTCTTCATTCAGCTCAAACCCAACTATTGGCATCGGGCCGTCTGGAATACCATGTTTGGATTTCTCTGCGGCAACCATTGCCTTGATTGATTCACGCAACACTTCACCTTGATAGACAACACCATTTTTAATGACAAAATCGATCCCGCCGCTATGCACAGGCTTATTGGTCGTTGGATCGAGCTTGATATGGCCATTGGCGTATAGGACTTTGAAATTGGTCAGGGGGTTTTCAGAAAGCAAAACCATGTCTGCTTTTTTGCCAACCTGAATAGAACCAATCTGATCCTCGACCCCTAGGATTTTCGCGCCCTGCAACGTGGCTGCGTTGATTACTTCTAACGGATGAAATCCTGCCTCACGAAGCAATTCCAATTCATTGATATAGCCAAAACCGTAGGTTGAATAAATATACCCAGCATCTTCTCCAACGCCCACTTTGCCACCGCGATTTTTATATTCATTGATGAATCGCATCCATAAGCCATAATTTTCGCGCCAGGCCACTTCCTGTTCAGTGCCCCAATCGAACCAATATGAACCGTGAGCATTTCGATCAGGTGCAAAGAATTTCCAAAGTGATGGCATTGTATATTCGTCATGCCATTCAGCACGGCGTGCGCGCATCCAATCACGGCTCGCCATATAAATAGAAAATGTCGGCACAATCTCGAAATCTCGTTCGAGCAATGTCGACATCACTTCTTCCCAACGGGCACTACCAGGACGTGATGCTTGCGCCCAAAGCTTTCCTGCATTCTCGAAACGATGTTGCTCATCCGCATAGTTATAATCCAGCGGATAATGTTGTAATGTGCGGTCATCAAACAGAGCCTCTGGCAAACCATACCAGTGTTCCATAGAATTCAGGCCGCGCGCTGACGTGTCGAGTACGTCGGCCTGCAGGACGCTAAGTTGTGCGTGATGCATCGTTGTTTTCAAATCAAGCTTTTGACTCTCGTCCAATGCCGCCCATAAGATTTCCGGCGGCGCACCAAGAAATTTTACGCCGACTGCGCCATCACTTTTAAATTTCCGAATCGCTGCTCTTGCTTGAGATGGTGTATTGATCTTTGCATCGCCGCGCCCAAACATCGGAAACGGATAAATGTTTGGAGCGTCAATTTCATTTCGCTCTGATCGTCGGGCAAGGGCTGCGGTCCATTTGGCTCCAGGTCGATTACCCACATCACGCACAGTAGTAATCCCATGAGCGAGCCAGAGTTTAAAAATATAATCGGATGGTACGCCCTGACCGGTTTCTTCGTCATGGATATGCCCATGCAAATTAACAAAACCGGGCGTGACATACATACCTGTCGCATCAATCTCTCGCGTACCTGGTGCTAATCGTTTGGTGTCAGGGATTGGCAGTCCTGGCGAACCAACGAGCGTGATTTCGGTGATGCGGCCATCTTCGACGGAAATATCAATAGGACCTATCGGTGGCGCTCCTGCCCCATCGATGACTGTGGCCCCTCTAATAACAAGCCGTTCGTATGGGCCTTCACCAAGCGTTCTTTCGGGAACCGTTTGCGCGTTTGCGCCCGCCACCAAAACAGCACCCAGCGCAAACGCTGCAACAAAAACCTTGATCATGATATTCCCCACACCCATTGCTAGCGAGAGGCATCTTAAACAATTTGCGGCGATGTCAAACCCACGCCGTGAAAAAGGATTATTCGAAGCAATGCTGCGGCGCAACAACTACCCTGCTGTCACCATTTTTTCGGTTTCTGACCAAAGGCGTTCTGCTTGCTCTTCATCAACGGCCCAATCTTCAACGTGAAAATAGCGTGGAGATTGGTCGCTAACTCGTTGGGCAATATCGCAGTCTTCACAATATTCACCGCCTCGTTCGTCCAGATTAGAGCTCGTCGCGCACCACAATGTCGTTGAACACCCCTGCTCTGGGGTTTTAAACATCGCTTTCGCGGGTTCTGAAATTTCACCTGACTCGTCGATCCATCCCATTGCGACCATCTCTTCTTGTTGGAGATGTCGCTGTAAAGGCGTCATGATGCCTCCCGGGTGAACAGAAAATGCTTTTACGCCTTCACCATGGTATCGCCGGTTTAACTCCGTCGCGAAAAGAGCGTTCGCTGTTTTCGATTGCCCGTAAGCTTCCCATTTCTCATAGGGTGATTTTTGGAAGTGGATATCATCCCAACGAATGGCACTACGCCGATGCGCCAAAGACGACAAACAAACAACACGTGCACCGCCGGCATTTTTTAAATACGGCAGCAATTCCTTGGTAAGCACAAAATGTCCAATGTGGTTGGTTGCAAACTGCGCCTCCCATCCTTGATCAGATCGTGTTTCAGGGCAGGCCATGATCCCGGCATTATTGATCAGAAGGTGAATCTTATCCCGGTTTCCTGTCACACCAGCAGCAAACTGATGAACGCTCGAAAGGTCAGCCAGGTCCATCAATCGCGTTTCAAGAGCCAGCCCCGCAGCAGCTAAATTTTCATCAGCTTTTTCTTTGTTCCGTGCCGGCACGATAACTTCAGCGCCAGCGGCGCTAAGTGCCTTGGTTGTTTCAAGACCTATACCTGAATAACCACCTGTGACAACCGCGACTTTACCAGTGAGATCGATCCCGACTAGGACTTCAGCGCCCGTTGATTTTGCACCGAATCCGGAGCCAATTGGTTTTTGTTTCTCGGCTTTCATGAATTTCTCAATTCCAAAGTGGTTGTTTTCTTTAACCCCAGGCTTGTCCAATGCTGGAATATGCAACACCTCCATCAACAGCCAGCGTATCGCCAACGACATAGTCTCCGGCACGGGAAGCTAGAAAAACGGCCGCGCCGGCAGCATCTGAACCGCGCCCAATCCGCTTTGCAGGCACCATAGACGCTACTGTGTCTGCATGATCTTTTGCTGCTTTATTCATCTCCGACGCAAATGCACCAGGGCCGATGCCGCTGACACAAATATTGTCTTCAATCAGCCTCGCTGCCAAACGCCGGGTTAAGTGAATCACTGCCGCTTTTGAAGCTTGATATGCGTAAGTTTCCCACGGATTGATTTTTATCCCATCGATGGAAGCGATATTGATAACTTTACCAGGGCATTCCCTGGTCGCTGCGTTTTTGAGGTCCTTGTGGAACTCCTGGGTGAGAAAGAACAATGACTTCACATTGAGATCCATCGTTTTGTCCCACCCGCTTTCAGGGTACTCACCAAATGGTGCCCCCCAAGCGGCACCAGCATTATTGACTAATATATCGAGCGACGTCTCAAACGTTCGGAACTCAGCGGCCAATGCCTTGCATCCATCAACAGTAGATATGTCATGTGGTAATGAAATACATTTGCCATATTGCGATAATTCTTCGGCAGTTTGATCGCATATGGGTGCTTTTCGTGCCGTGATATAAACAGTCGCTCCTTGCTCAAGGAAGCCTTGAGTGATCATTTTGCCAATACCACGAGACCCACCAGTAACCAGCGCAACACGTCCATTGAGAGAAAACAAATTTTTCATCATGTGACGAAATCCCTTTTGAGTTTGTTTTTCTTAATTAGAAGTAGAAAAAACCCGGTGGCAATAGCCAGGCACAGTGGCGAATAAAATAGTTGGTTATAGGTCGCAAATGGCTCGATGGGATCCCAAGCTAATTGATCGAAAAAATAACCACCAATACCGCGCGCAAAAAAAGTCATGCCAACACCGAATATTGCGAGTCGCGAAACCCAACTAAGCACGGGCGAAATACAGACAGTGCTGCTTTGTGCAACGGCGGCAGATAGAAATATGAGAACTGCGATGACACTGGTAAAATTTGCAGTTGGCATGTCTGTCATGCCTGGGAAGCCGGTAACGGGGGTGTGCAGTGCGTG
>JAJFGD010000265.1 GCA_021776315.1 Hyphococcus sp.
TCCTGTTTCATGGTTGCCAGGCGGGCTCTTCTTCAACGGGGTTTTCGGCGTTTTTATCCTCAACGACGATTTTCTTTAACGCCCGCAAAGCGGTGTCGACATTGGCGCCGCTTACCGCTGAGATGGCAAGAACATCGCCGCCCGTTTCAATCTCGAATGCGCGGCAGGTTTCTTCGACAAAAGCCGAATCCACCGCATCGCATTTATTGAGCACCAGAATCTCGCTTTTTTCGGCCAACCCATGACCATAGGCTTCAAGCTCGCCGCGCACTGTACGATAGGCTTCAAGGGGATTGTCCTGCGTAATATCGACCAGATGAAGTAGCGCCCGGCAGCGCTCAACATGACCCAAAAACCGGTCGCCAATACCAACGCCCTCATGTGCACCTTCGATGAGCCCGGGAATATCGGCAATCACCAATTCCGACCCATCGATGGCGCAGACGCCAAGATTGGGTGTCAGGGTTGTAAACGGATAATCGGCAATTTTAGGTTTTGCCGCTGATGTCGCCGCCAGAAACGTTGATTTACCGGCGTTTGGCAGACCCACCAGACCAGCATCGGCAATCAGTTTCAGGTGCAGCCACAAATAGGCTTCAGTCCCCTCCTCACCAGGGTTGGCATGGCGCGGCGCGCGGTTGGTCGAGCTCTTGAAGCTCATATTGCCAAACCCACCATTGCCGCCATGCAACAGGCGAAAGCGGGCACCAACTTCGGTGAGGTCCGCGATCAGAGTTTCTTTATCATCTTCGAAAATCTGTGTACCGACCGGGACTTTGAGGGCGATATCATCACCCCCTGCACCGGTCATGTTCTTGCCCATACCGTTGGTACCGCGCCCGGCTTTGAAATGTTGCTGGTAGCGAAAATCGATGAGCGTGTTCAGCCCGTCGACGCATTCCACCCAAACGTCACCGCCGCGCCCACCGCTGCCGCCGTCCGGTCCGCCGAATTCGACATACTTCTCTCGCCTGAAACTGACGCACCCATTGCCGCCATCACCGGAACGAATATAAACTTTTGCTTCGTCGAGAAATTTCATGTCGGCTCCATCGTGCGTCTTTGTTGCCAGTCTTTGCGATCAATCCGCGCGGAACAACCCGGCGCGAAGGGCCCACCCATGCCAATCAACTCTTCGTCGTTTTCCTTAAAGCATATGGTGAAGGTATACTGGTCAAGGCCCCGATAATTTTCAACACGCGTCAGGAAATTTTCAGCGTCTTCACCAACAGGTTGACGCAGAAGCAGCCGATCCGTCTCCAGTTGCCGGTCCGTCTCTAGTTGAACGTTATGTTGATCTTTGCTGGACATTATTCATCTCAATAAAAAAGGGGCCGGTTTCCCGTCCCCTTTGGAGATTTTCTGATCCGCCGGGGTTGATGACCGGCGGGGAAACATGTCGGCCCGAGGCCGCCGCCTTTATTTCGCTGGCTCTGCCGGGACAACCGAAATGAACGTGCGTCCATTGGAACGCGCGCGAAACTCTACCTTGCCTTCAACAAGTGCGAAGATGGTGTGGTCGCGGCCCATGCCGACATTATCACCAGGGTGCCATTTGGTGCCACGCTGACGGGCGATAATGTTACCCGGAATAACGTGTTGACTACCGTATTTTTTAACACCAAGGCGCCGACCCGCTGTATCGCGTCCGTTGCGTGAGGAGCCGCCTGCTTTTTTATGTGCCATAATCTCGTCCTTTCAAATCTTTTCCGGCAATTCGCTGCCCAACTGTTTCCCAGATAAATCCGAGCGACAATGGCGCGGTTATTTGCCTTTTTTGGCGGTTTCCTGATCAACCTTAGCGCGCGGTGGTTTGCCGGCCAATAATTCTTTGGCCTGTTCAATCCATTCGTCGCGCTCAATGCGACCACCGAGTTTCAGATCTTCATCAATCTGCGCTGCGTCTTTTTTGCTCCAGCCGGCAATGTCTTTGAGGCTGGTGACTTTGGCATCGGCAAGTTTCTTTTTCAGCGCCGGACCAACACCGCCGATCAGCGAGACATCGTCCTTGATATCCGCGGCCACAGCCTTGGTTTCGGTTTTTGCTGGTGCTTTGGTGTCCGCTTTCGCCTTGTCGTCCTTGACAGGTGCGGCTTTGGCTTTCTTCGACGGTTTTTTGCCACCGGTCAGAATTTCGGTGACTTTAACGAGCGTCACGTGCTGGCGATGACCGGCGGTGCGTTGATAATGTTTGCGGCGGCGTTTTTTGAAGATGCGGATCTTCTTGTTACGCGCCTGCTCGACAATTTCTCCAGCAACCGTTGCGCCGTCCACAAGGGGTGTCCCAACCGTGACATCGTCGCCATTGCCCACCAGAAGAACGTCTTCGAAGGCAACCTGCTCACCGGCATCGCCGCTAAGCTTTTCAATTTTAATGAATTCGTCGGCCGCAACGCGATATTGCTTGCCGCCTGTCTTAATAACTGCGTACACAGGTCCAAGTCCTTATTCTTTCCGCACCCTTCGGCGCTGCGGCCAGTTCCGCAGACTTGCAAGCTCAAATCGATTATTTCGGGTGAACTTGCCTCGGGCAACGCCTTAAGGCCCGGATAAGTATTTCACTCCGGGCGCGAGGGGACTATAGGGCTGAAATGCGATAAGTCAACGCCATAAATAGTCAATGGAAACAGCTTGATTTGCTCTGGTTTTATACGGATCGGAATTTTATCATCGGCAATCCCTAAAGAAATGGGGAATCGCCCTCTTGTGCGGGCATCGCGGTGCCTATAAAGTCCGCGCCGCTACGCCTGCAAACATTGTGGCGCGCAGCCATGCGGAGAGGTGCCAGAGTGGTTGAATGGGGCGGTCTCGAAAACCGTTGAGCGCGCAAGCGTTCCGAGGGTTCGAATCCCTCTCTCTCCGCCAGCCAAACCACACAACCTGTCTCTGATAAGGTGCGTGCCTTGCAAGTCCCGTAACAGCGCGGTTTTTCATTAGCAATCCCGCGATCTGCATGCTGTCTTTGGAGCGCTTTATGGCGGTGTTGTGGCGGTTATTTGCGGGCCAGTCTCCGCTCGTCTGATGGTGGGGTGACTGTAATGATATTCATGCAAAGAAAATCTTATCCCTTATCCTGTCCGTGTGCGGCGTTGAAGGCGGCTTCAGCGTTACCCTCATCAATTGGCCGTTCCGGCAAAATGGTTGGCGAAAATAAGGTAGCCACTCCCTGAGAGGTAATATATAAGCCACCGCACAGAATGCGAGTGGGTATTCATACGATCAAAGGTTATGAAATTGTCAAAGATCTTGAGCAGGTCAAATCGTTTTAGATTATTACGCCTGAAAAGCAGACTGAATGGCAAATATATCCCGGGAGAATTGCCATTTACCTGGGATACAACAATTTATAATCGCTCAGCAGTAATCTCGAAGGTAATCGGCTTAATCGGTGCAACCAGCTATCTGGAGATCGGATGCTTTACCGATGCGGTTTTCAAAGCGATAGATTGCAAGCACAAAGTTGGGGTTGATCCGGCCAGAGGCGGTACTGTTCGAGCGACCAGTGACGATTTTTTCGCTAGCAATCGCGAGACATTCGACGTCATTTTTGTTGATGGACTTCATACCTACGAACAGGTTCGGGTTGATCTGCTCAATTCGTTCAAAGTGCTGAACGAAGGCGGCGTCATTCTGATGCACGATTGCCTGCCTCTCAACTACGATGAGCAAGCGATTCCGTGTCAATCCAAGGCCTGGACTGGCGATGTGTGGAAAGCCGCGTTTGAATTCAAACAGAACCCGGACATCGACATGAGAATCATCGTGCTGGATCATGGCGTTGGCATTTTGAAGTCTTGCAAGAATACGCAACTTAAGTCGTTTTCGACCGACAACTTTGCCGATCTGGATTTCAATTTCTTTCAGCAGAAATATGAAGAACTAGGTTTGATGGAATATGACGATGTCGAGGATTTTGTTCGCCAAAAATAACGCGTGTCGAACGCCTTTCCGATAGACAAATTCATTGCGAAAAATGCCCGCAAAATGCACATGAGCGCTAACTCAGATTACAATGACTTCACGGAAATAATTCGATGTTTTTGAGTTTCCTGGCCTGAAGGTCTTTTCCGGAAAGCGTCGGCTCGTCAGAGATTGGCCACTGAATGGCGATATCGGGATCGGACCAAAGCAATGATCTCTCATAGTCCGGCGCGTAGTAATCAGTCGTTTTGTAAATGATGCTGGCTGAATCGCTGAGCACACAAAATCCATGCGCAAAGCCTTCAGGTATCCACATTTGACGATAATTGTCCTCGCTGAGGACAAGGCCAACCCACTCGCCTAATGTTGGCGATGACCTGCGAATATCTACTGTATGAGCGCGGGATTGATGTCAGCCATGAAACCATTCGATTCTAGTGGAATAGATTTGGACCCTTGTTCGCGGCAGAGATCCGAAAAAAGAGGGTCAGTCGGATGAGTGCAAACTCGAACTGGCTGTGGCATCTGGACGAGGTTTTCGTGAAGATTAATGGCGAAACTCATTACCTCTGGCGTGCTGTGGATCAGGAGGGCGAAGTGCTGAAATCCTACGTTTCAAAGCGGAGGGATCGCAAAGAAGCATTGAAATTCCTATGAAAATCAATGAAACCCGAATGTTATCGTGATTGACAAATTGTGTTCTTATGGCGCTGCAAAGAAGAATATCGGCAATGCTAATAGACAAGAAACGGGCCGGTGGCTGAACAACCGGGCAGAGAATTCTCATCCACCATTACAGCGACGAGAACGCGCCATGCTGCAGTTTCGGCGCATGCCAAGTTTGCAGAAATCCTCTGCCGTTCATGCATCCATCCATAACAATTTCAATCAGGAACGCCATCTCAAATCACGAAGTAATTTCAAGCTGAACTGCGCCGCTGCTTTGGCCGTGTGGCGTCAACTTGGTGCAGCATAGCGGGAAGCGCCACTGACCCTTCAGAGACTGGTTTGCATTAGTCTGACAGCACCGCCACAGGCTTTTCGCAAAGCGAAATGCCCATGTCTTTATGACATTTGTAAAAGGCGGCAGTCGTTTCGCAGAAACGATGAGAGCACTCTGAGTTTGGACTCTCTCCCGAACGCTCCACCACAGGCTTTTCGCTTCGCTCAAACCCGCAAAGGGCGGACTGATGGGAACAAGCCAAAACGCCAAAACGTATCAATTCACGCGCCATAATATTCGCGGTACCAGTTCACAAAACGGGGAATGCCTTCTTCTATTCTGGTGCGGGGCTCATAACCGACAGCTTTCCTGATAGAAGAGATATCGGCAGCGGTTTCCTG
>JAJFGD010000266.1 GCA_021776315.1 Hyphococcus sp.
CTTTTCTTTAATACGGGCTGATTTACCGCGGCGTTCGCGAAGATAGTAAAGTTTCGCGCGGCGTACTTTACCGCGGCGGATCACTTCAATGGAATCGACGAGTGGTGAATAGATCGGGAAAACGCGTTCAACCCCTTCACCAAATGAAATTTTACGGACAGTAAAGCTTTCGTGAAGACCGCCACCTTTGCGCGCAATGCAAACGCCTTCAAATGCCTGGAGACGTTCTCGTTCGCCTTCGCGAACTTTCACATTAACTTTGACCGTATCGCCGGGTGCGAATTCAGGGACAGTTTTTCCGAGCTCGTCCATGTGCTCTTTTTCGAGCTGTTCGATGATATTCATCAGTTTGGATCCTTATTCTTGCTGCGCCGGATAGGACCGTCTGATTGAAACCTCTCCCAGAGGTCCGGTCGTCGCGTTCGCGTTATTTCGTTCCGTTCTTTATCTCGCCATTCTGCGATTTTCTTGTGATCGCCAGACAGCAGGACATCCGGGATAGCCCGGCCTTCAAATTCTCTCGGACGGGTATATTGAGGGTACTCTAATAAGCCGTCTTCAAAGCTTTCCTCCCCAAGGGAGGAAGCGGAGCCCAATACCCCGGGAATTAGCCGGACGCAAGCCTCGATCAGGGCCATGGCCGCGATTTCACCCCCAGCTAGGACGAAATCCCCAATCGAGACCTCTTCTATGTCACGGGCGGCGAAAATTCGCTCATCAATTCCCTCAAATCGACCACATAGAGCGACCAATCCCGGCCCTTGCGCCAAGGATTTGGCCTTGGCTTGGGTTAGCGGTGTGCCTCTGGGCGAAAGGCAGATAATTGGGCGGTCGTTTCGGGAAACGGAATCAATGGCTTGGCCCAAAATATCAGCCCGCATAACCAACCCGGCACCACCGCCAGCGGGGGTATCATCGACAGATCCATATTTATTGTCCGAATAATCGCGGATGTTGACCGTATCGAGCGACCAGAGGCTTTCAGCCGCCCCGCGGCCGAGAACGGAGGCGTCGAGCGGGCCCGGAAATAGATCAGGGTAAAGGGTGAGAACGGTCGCTTGCCACATGGGGGCTCAGATGGCATGGCCGTGAAATCGGCGCAAGCGCTCTGGCGTTGTCCCTATTCTCTGTTGTCTGCCCGAATGGCCTCAATTCTGGCAGTCATTTGCGCCTTATTCGGACCAACCCATGCGCCATTTGAGGCAAAAATGACCCCACCCTTGATCACCGTGTCGACAAATCTACGGTCGAATTCGCCCGCAGCCAGATTGCCGCGATATAAAACGATATCCGCAACTGCGCCGGAGGTGAGGGTGCCAATATCCGAATTGTCGAGCATTTTGGCCGGCGCGGTTGTCGCGCCCGCCAACACCTCAACCGGCGAGACCCCCATCGCATACCATGTCGCCATCTCCTGCCAAACGGCATCATGATGGAACTGTCCCAGGGACCCATTGTCAGTACCGATGATCAGTTTTGCCCCCGCATCGCGGAGTTGATCAAACTTTGCTTGATAGGTTGGAAAGGCGGCGATGGCCCCGGCGATATATTCATCGCGCTCAAAGGTGCCGCGAAATTGCTCTTTCATGATCGTCGCGATTTCATTGGGAACAAATGAAAATAGATCATCCGCTAGTGCTGGCATGTTGTCTTTAGCGAAACGATAGCTACGGGTGTAAAATCCAATTGGCGGCACTACGTAGAAATTGGTGTCTTTAGCGCTAATTGCAGCCATGATCGCATCGGGATAAACATCCGCTGGCGATCGGTTGATATATTCACCTGAGATGATGGGCAGAGTTAGCGCAAATTCCAAATCTTCAAAACTATCCGTATCCGCCATTAATTTGAGTTTGACTTGCGAAGAAGCATCAATAATTGCTGAAAGCTCTTCATCAGAAAATTGCGTAATATTGTGCAATGCCAACCAGCTTGCGCCAAGTTCGGCGAGTTCATGGACTTTTGCGCTGGCATCTTCAGGGGTTTTCACGCCGCGCATTAGGCGAGCGTTTAAATTTGGCGCGCCACCTCTAAGGCCTGGACCACTCAGGACGACGCGAGGAAACGCAGCGCAATTGTCAGCCGAGAGTTTTTTCGTCAACGCCATATCAGCAAGGCCAGCGAGATGGGCCCGCGCAGTGGTGACACCAGAGGCAAGGGTTTGGCGCATTGTTATTGGATAGATTTCTGTTTGAATATCAAGCTCACGTTGCAGATGCTTGGCGGCCGGCAACGCGTCAAGGTGAACGTGAGAATCTATGAGGCCAGGTATGATGAATGCACCATCGCCATCATATCGGCGCGATTGTGCGTGGTCGTCAGGCAGCGCATCCGCAGAACCGACCCATTGAATGATGCCATCCGCAATGACGACGGATGTTGTCGATTGATCTCCAATCAAACGCACATTTTCAATGATCAGCGGTGATTGATCGCAGTGCCAATCCTCATCGGCATGCGCAACTGAAAAAAGAGATGTGATGCCGGTAATTCCAGCGAATAGTGATTTTAATGTCATGGGTCTAAAAATTTCTGTTTGAGTTAATGGCAATAAAAAGTCAGATCGTCCTTCGTAAATTGGGTTGTTGTTGCATCCGGTGCAATTTGTCCAACCCAACCCCCGTTCCAATGATCAAGGTTGCTGGCGACATTGTATTCTGCGTTGAATGAATTCCAGTCTTCAGAAAATGTAATACGAATTTGTCCGCGACTATCGATTTCTATCCATTCCCCTTCTAACTGGAAGCCATCAAGTGCGCCGACAATTGATCCAAGGTCGTTATTGGGCAAAATCGCAAAAATCCCTGCTGCTTTATCCGGATCGAATCGCAAAATGAATGGCCCAAATTGCGTGCAATAACGCCGTTCCTTTGATGTTTCACTTTGTGTCGGGGGCGCAGCCATTAATGATGTTGGAATGATCGACGTAGCCAATATTAAGGCACATAAAGTTTTCAACATTTGGGCACCCTTTTTGTTTGGGCACCGTATCTGAACATGGACTGGGCGGCACACAGTTTACCGCGTGAAAGCATCGACTCGTCGCGCCTAGTCTGAAATTCGCTACGAAATGACTTTTTCTATTTTTTACTCATTGGTTTAATTTTGTGCGTCAGACTCAATTGTGAAGTTTTGCACCTTTATGGCTTTTTGACAAAGCCGGTCATCACCCAATTGATCCACATTGCAATCAATGAAGTTGCTGAGTTTTGCTGTGGTGCGATCAAAGTTGGCAAGAATTGTTTTTCCATTTTCTGGGATTTGGCTAATCTGCAAAGTCTCTGAGCCTTCTTCTGGATCCCACGATACGATACCGAACAAATATTCTTTGCTTTGAGCGTCGCACTCCCCACGCTGAACGATGAAATTGTAAGAATCCGAAGCATCTTCATCCGATGTGGCTTCAAGTAACGCAGACGGCATACGCATTTTTTGGGTCGCGTTCAAAACGGGCTCGCCTTCTCTCCGGTGAAAGACTGTTAGTGGGCAATAGCCTTGGGACGTCCAAGCCATTGAATAGTCAAACGCGTAAATGACGTGATTTTTGTCTTTATCCAGTCGCACTGTGTATGATGCAAATTCGCCTGCAGTATCAATTAAGAATATTGGTCGTTCGGAAGATGGCGTGCCATTATCTTCATCAGTTTCGTTTGTTTCTTCTTCTTCGCTCTCCAGGTCATCGGCGTAGAGAACAAATTGTGACTGTCGTGCCCGAAAGTCAGGTGAATAGGTCCTGCTATCAAAAGGCGGTTTTTCTAAAACCTCAATTTCTGAGATCGTTTTGGTGCGAGGCGTTCGCTCTCCGTCAATTACGGCGTATTGTTGATAAAAGACATAGGGAAGAATGTCTTTGGCGGCGGGCCATTTCGCGAGACGTTCTCTCCAATCTGGAATGAAGATACGTTCCAACTCATCTTGTTCGCGAAAGGGCGTGATCATGTCGTGAATGACGTCCGCACGCTGCGCAAGGGAATCCCCATTAGAATGCAAGGAATCATGACCATGGCTAGAAATGCCGATGATTTCGCCATTGCGATTAAGAATTGGTCCGCCGCTATTGCCTGGTGCGGCGGCCATTCTATGCACAATTAAGTTCTGTTTTTTGGGGTCATCCGCATTTTCGACCTGATCGATCGGCGATAGCATTGTTGAAATCACTCCGCGCTCAACGCGGGCCGCAGCACTGTCTTCTTCGAAATTGCTGGTGACGGTATCGATCGGGAAACCGATGACGGCGATCGGATCGCCTGTCGTTAAGGCACGCAACGATGCTTCACTAGCCAGCGGCAAGTCAGGACCAAGAAGATTTTCGCCAGTATCTGGGTCGATTGGATCGACAAATAAAAGAGCAGCGTCATTGGCAAGGTCGATGACGCGTTTCTGCCTCGGTTCAAAGATGCGTGATTCTGGATTGATTGGCTGATAATCCTCAATGATGCGCCGAAATACATTAAAGCCCGCATGAATCTCTTTCGCGCGAATGCGCAAGGGCTTTCTGGAGTGTCGGTTGAGAACCGTAAAAGTTTTATCTGTATCCTGAAAGTCGAGGCCGGCAGCGACATGGGCCGCTGTAGCTAGGATGCCGCGCTCACGGTCAATCACAAAGGCGGAGCCATGGTGGCGTTTATTATTGACCACCATATAGACGGATGGTTCAGCAGTTGTAAGAGTTTCAGGCGTTATCAATGCCTTCAACGCCGCGTCTGCATTCAACGAGGCAACTTCAACTTTGTCTTCAAGGGATTGGTTTTTCCGTGTCTGACCAAATCGCGCAAATTCACTTAACGCTAGCAAGGCCGTCAGCACAAGGACGACAATGATCAATAACAATCGATCCAAGCTCATATAAATAGCCCCACGATCAATACTACATAGGCCAACTGAAATCAGCCACCGAAAACTACCCCGCACCAACTATAGCGGCTGAAGCCCTATTGCCAATGGGTGACAGCGAAAACAACGCAACATGGTTAATCCATTGCGGCGCAATCTAGGCCTGGGTTAGTCGATGTCCGGCTTTTCGCCCTTGGTTTCATCGCTTGCGGTTGGATTGTCCACGTCGATTTCTACCGCAGCGCGTAATATGGTGATCCGCTTTTCGGCGATACTGATGACGGGCACAGCGTCCTTCGTAAATGGGACAAGACGAACACCGTTGATCTCCGGTATGTTTTCAAGCTCTAAAAGATCCCCGGCACCAAAATTATAGATCGCCTTTACCCACCCCAGTGGTGCGTCTTGTTCATCGCGCGCTTCCAAGCCGATCAGGTCGTTGTGATAAAACGCGTCTGGCTCCGGCGGTGGTAACATAGCCTTGTCGACATAGATGCGTTGCCCTTTTAGTGCTTGCGCATCTTCGCGGCTCGTAATTTCTGGGGCTTGAGCCAATATGAAGGTCGGTTTCAAATCTCGGATAAATTTCAACGTGAATTTGCGCGACCCATCCTCTGTCTCAACGGGGCCATAGGCGCTGATGTTTTTACTGTCTTGTGTGAAGGTCTTGATCTGTGTAGCCCCGTTAACGCCATGAGCACCCGCAAACGCGCCAAGACAGACCCGGTTTTTGCCATCTTGGGTCACAGTGTATCGCCTTGTTCAGTGGGGCGGAATAGAACGCCCTTTTCGGTCCATAAGACAATAAGAAAAGCACCAAGCCCAAGGCAGGCAAAGCCGGTGATAATAGGTGTTGTTGTCCCATCGTAAAATTGACCAATTGCGCCGCCCAAAAAGCCAGCGATTGTTGTTCCCGCAAAACCATTGGCGGCGGCCGCAGAGCCAGCCACATGACCCATTGGCTCCATCGCCATCGCGGTTGCATTGGGACCGATGAGGCCAAGCGCGAAAAACGAAACACTCATAAACATCATGAATATGAAAAATGTTTCGCCTACCGTTGCCACAATGAAAAGATGAATAAGGTTTGAAATAATAAAAATTACCAAAGCGGCGTGGGTCAAGCGGCGCATACCAAATCGCGACACCAGGCGCGCATTGATCAGCGTAGCGGCGGCCAATGCCCCGGCGATGGCCGCGAATGCGAGCGCAAAATTTTGACCAAGTTCAAAAATCTCCAGGAAAATCTGTTCCGAAGCGCTGATATACCCAAACAGGGCACCAAAACACAGTGCTGACGTCATGGTGTAGCCAATCGAAATGCGATTGGTGACGAATTCACGATATGAAGATGCAATCGGTCCCGCCTTAAGGGGTTTGCGCGCCTCTTTGGAAAGCGTTTCCGGCAATCGCCATTTGGTCCAAGCCATCAATGTCACGCCATAGAGAAGCAACACAACAAAGATCCCACGCCATGGCGCGGCAAAAAGAACAAGCTGCCCAAAGCCAGGGGCTAAAATGGGTGCCGCCATGAAAATAGTGATGGCGAGCGACATGACTTCGGCCATGCGGCGCCCTGAACATTGGTCGCGAACAATCGCGATGGCGGCCACGCGCGTGCCGGCCGTCGCCACGCCCTGAAACGCGCGCGCGGCCAATAACAAAGAAAATGAAGAGGCGAAAATACTGAGGATTGAGCCAAGCATGTAACCGCCTAGCGCCCACATAAGCACGGTCTTGCGCCCGAACCGATCGGCTAGGGGGCCAAAAAATAACTGCGCCATCCCGTTGGCCAAAACATAGACAACAATGATCAGCTGTCGATCATTGTCGCGTGTGGCACCGAGATCGTTACCAATTTGCCCAAGCGCTGGCAGCATCATATCGATGGCCAACGCATTCAATGCCATAAACGCCGCTGTAATCGCGACGAGCTCTCCAAATGCGATACGAGGCATTGGCGGTGGTGATGTTGTCGCTTGTTCCATTGGGGCGGAGTTACGCCGCCCTTGTCAGCTTTGCAATGGTGAGATTCAGGAAAGCGTTGTGATTAGTCGTCTGTCTGATCGCCGAGAACCTCCAGCGCGAGTTGACGTTCACGTTCCGACTCAATTCCGTCAGCGGCCTGGCGGTAAGCCCGGATAATGTCCGCGTCGAAATCCACATTCTCAGCAATAGATTCTAACGCCAACCTTAAATCCCGTTCGGACTCGATATTCGTGCTGGCTTCGATCAGCCCAATCCATGCAAGTTGCGGGTGGTTTGCTTCCTCCGCCGCCGCTTCGATGCTGAGACGTTTGTCATGATCTGACGAGAGTGTCGCCAATCCGTCGAGCCATGCATCTGTCAGGGTTTGGTCTTTGGAAAACATTGATGACGTTTCTTCAAGAACCAGCCGCATATCGTGATCGCTGTTAATCGCCTTCGC
>JAJFGD010000267.1 GCA_021776315.1 Hyphococcus sp.
CACACCATCGATCAGGCCAAAACCGTCATCACAAAATGGCTCAGACAGTACAATCACGTCCGTCCGCATCAGGCCCTCAACATGCGTCCGCCTGTTCCTGAGACTCTATCAAAAAACGGCACATGAAAATGGGGCTGGACAATCTAGCGATCAATGCAATTGGTTATTTTCCATTTTCCCCAGTGTTTTATATCCTTCGCTAAGCAAAGGACTGGCATTTTTTGTTAGGTCGGGATTTTCTTTCGACAAAGTTTCCAATGCATTTAACGCCTCGAGCAAGATACGTTTATTATCATCGGTTGACATCGCGCCAATTATCTCGCGGCAGTAATGCAACCTTTGCGGATCATTTGGTTCCAACCTGACTAGTTCGAACCAGTTGCTCAGGTGGGTATAAATCATATGAGCACGCCTTTGTGCTTCCGGTACGCCTTGCCCTGCATCATGACTCGCATGCAAAAGGTCAGTAAAAATTTCTGGCATCATAGACAATAGCAGTTGGGATTCACGCAATTGTTCACCTACATGCGAAATCATTTCTTCGCCTTCACTCCTTGCTCTGCGGACCTCGGTAAGGGCACCAAATGTGTTTACAGCGAGGACCGCAATGACAAATGTAAATGCTGTCGTCAGTACCGTAAGCAGAAAGACAAGGTATTCAACCAATTGCACATCTTCTAAAATCTCAATGTATTCTGTAAAAAATACAAAACTCATAAAAACAGCAAGGACTGTCACCGCACCTAAAAGAACGACAGCCATCCATCCAACAATCGATAATTTCATAACGCGTCTCCACCTATCAAATTAGCAAAAGTTCTCCCTAACGAGCTTTAAAATATTCGTGCCGGCATATTCATGCTTATCAAAATAACCAATGCCCAATTGCCTGATTTCATCCACTGACTGTGCATCGTGACGATGAGATAAAATGACAACTTTTATCTTGGGCAATAATTTCAATTTGGTCACTTCTCGAGCTAGGAGTAGACCCGTAACTAACCCCCCCATATGTTCTTTCGATTTATAAGTATCACCCGGGTCCATCATAACATCCAAAATGCAGCCCAAATAGTTTTCACTGCAATTTATTAGTTTGTCGCGACCACTATCAATTTTTGGTTCGAAATCAATAGTAAAATTTTCATCTCGAAGGTTTTGTATTTGTTGCCGCAGATAACGACGGTCGTCATCAATCCACAAGATCGGTTTACTAATTTGCATACGTACTAGCTCCTCGCAATCGCCATGCCGGTAAACTCATGTAATTTTTACTTGAGAGAAGGTCAGGCAGAAAAACACAGAAAACAGTTGGATTTGACAAATTCTCAACCCAAACGTCAGAGAAGTGGTCTGTAACGATCGCACGAGTAACAGCAAGCCCAATACCAGCGCCGCGTTGCGCTCTGACTTCATCCGTATCTGCGCGTTCGCCGGGATTAAAAATCCGATTTACACAAGTAACCGGAACGCCAATTCCCCAATCCTCAAAACTAAGTAAATGCCCGCGCTGTACGTTTAACCTTTTAATACGAGCTAGGTAGGAGGACGGAACCGACGTTGAGGCTTCGAGTTCTGCAATGGATACATTTTCAGAACCTGCCTTGAAGGAAAACTCACGGCGATTGCCTGGCGTTCGATACTTTATGGCGTTAGCGAGGATGTTCCAAAAAATTTGAATAGCTGATCTTGAATCGAAGTAGATTTCAGGCAAAAAACGCATATCGATATTGTTCGGGTCGACAAAAGCATCTTGGCATGTCGGTATAGCGAGGCGACTTACATATTTTGCAGTAACATTTAGATCCAACCGCTTTGGACTATATAGTTCGGCCGGCGGCAACACCCGATTTTGAAATCCAAACATTAAACTATGAATCAAAAGCGTTTGAATGTCGCACGTATCCATAATTTCATTGATTTCTTTTAGTTGCATGCCAGGAGGGATGTTTTTTTCTCCTTTTGCCGCCAAATACAGTCTTTCAGCAGTTGATTTTATGAAGCTTGTCGGTGCTTGCAATTCGTGACCAAGAATTTGCGCCCGATTAAATCGTGACTCTTCCGCAGTGAATAGTTCGGCAATAAAATCCAGTATTGAACAAATGTGACTTACAACACGTTCATCTTGCCAATCAAAGTGATCGACAATTTTTGCACTTTCTAGGCATTGGGTTGCGTAATCATTCAGGCGATTGACAAGAACGATATATCCTCTCGGCATATTGGGTTCAGCTCGGTTATGAATACGCCCAATCAACATTGACCTGGCGTCTTCAAGTTCGGTTCCGCTCAAAAAACTGCGTATTTCGTCTCTAGTAGCGATGCTTGTATCATTTCCTCGGTCATTTTTATTGGATACGAATTTTGATTGGATGAGCTCTCTTAAAGCGTCACTAAATCGATCATCCAATCGTGCAAATCCGTCATTTGTAAATATTGGCACATTGTTTTGATCAAGTGTGATAGGCGTTGCGCCGCGGAGGTATCCCTCAGTGCTAACTTCAAAGCGATAAACTTGCTTACAAAGGGAATATTTCGGCAGGACAGTTTGTAATGCCTGATCCATCGCAAAGCGTGCATTACTGTTCATTCCGGCCAATTCAATGTCTGACATCGACTCAGATATTTTGACCAGCCGACGGTTCAACAGCGCACGTACGCCTGAAATCAGTTTGTCTTGTACAGCTTCAATAAATGTTTCCGGAAGAAAATCATTAACATTGCTGTCTTCATAGGTGGAAAAATATAGGTTCAATAAGAACTGAGGATATTGTTTTTTACTGGCATTTTCATCATTAGAAATATGAAACGGTAGACAAAGCGCTTTTTTTAAATTTAGAGCTGCAATTTGTTGTGGTGGAATAAACCTTTCTTGCGTGGGCAGAATCGCAATGTCCTCAAAGAAGATGCGTCCTTTTGATTTGTTGTGTGAATCATTTTGCTTTTTTGCATAATGCGAGAGAATGGTTCCTAAGTGCGATTCATGAAATCCGCAAACAAACTCTCGATACTCATCACTATCAGACGGAGAGAGATGCCTCTCATATTGAGTTGTCGCAGCAAGTAGAGAGCCGCAACCTGACCGTTCTTTGAGAGCCCAAAACGTTGCCAATTTTATTGGGGAATATTGATGAACAACCTCCAGTACAGCACGAACACGATCTACCGTCGCATTTTCTAATGTAATATTCGCATTTGAAAGGCCGGCATCTTCACCCACCATAATATTTGCCAGCGCATTGGAAAATTCCAACGCTCGTTCGACGGAGGCCCATGCAAAATTGTTTGGAGAGGTGTCCTTAAATGTTTGGTTCATTCCCACAATCCACGGTAGATTAATATTCTATGTGAGAAACGGTAACGTTGTCAAAGCCTTGTTAGGTGTACGGGTTGCAGGCTACTATTTATAGAAAAACGGTCGCGCCGAAAAAATTCTGTGACTCGGTTGTGTGTTTGTTCCAGGCGAAAAAGGATCAGCCAAACTCCAGTCGTTTTAGGGTAGGTCTGTAATCATCGCGGAATATGATACTGATGAGACTTCATTAATACGCCCTGTTCGAAAACACTCTTTGATCTATTCAATGTCTCGTAATGCGCAGTGCCCCTAAATCGTTACCCAAGTGATATTCAGTGCTTTGAATGTGTCCGCAATTTCAATGCAATCAAATTCTAGTCCTTCTGATAGAGAAGCTGAAGGCAGTTAAGAACCTAAAGCCATTTGAATTGACATGCTTTCGGACACTTTTGTGAATGGCAACTTTTCGCCAAAGTCGGTCATAGGCTCCGTTGCCACCCTACGTCGCAAGTAGCATTAGTGCCGAATGTTGCACCATTTCGCGTTTTCATAGGACAAAGAATTCACGCGCCTGGTACTGACGCGGTTCTGAGATTGATTGGACAATTTTAAGACCCGTCGGATGCGTAAACTTCTCTCAACAGAGTTTGATACGTTGATGACCCGCTAAGTCTGGCAAACTCTTTGCTGGATTGCAGCTTTATCATCAAAGGATCACGCATCGCATAGGCCCGTTCGAGGCTCAGAAGAGCAGTGTCGAGCGACCCGGCCTCTGCTTGAAGCTGTGCACGTTGAAACCAATGCCCTGAGTCAGTAATTAAATTCTCCGCACGCCATTGAAGGAAGACTTTATAGCCAACATTGGCGGGCGAAATTTTGACGGTAGACACCAAGGTCGATTCAACGCCAAGCGTTTCAAGTAGCACTACGGCTGTAGTTCTCGCTTTGTCGATCAAACCTGACCGAGCCTGAGCCGTATGACGGCAGGAAAGCAAGTTTAGATGCCTGCTGGGCCCCTCAGGGCACATCGCAAGCGCGAGATCTTCGCGCCCCATTCGTAAAAGCAGCCAACCTAGATCGGCGCGCACGCTGTTGGTCAAGACAATCTCACTCATCAGCAGTTCAAGCTGAGACCAAGCAGCGCTGTCTCGGCCAGTGTTAAGATACAGCCACGCCAAGCCACGTCTGGCGCCGACATGTTTCGGATCCTGCGCTATCGCCCGCAGATATAAACGTTCTGCTTGCGCCCAATCCCAATCAGCGTTCTGCGCTAGTTCCGCCGCCAGTACATCCAAATCCGGGTCGCTGCTTACTCTCGCGAGCGCCTCACTGAGTGCAAGTTTCGATGCGGCATGCAATTCTGCCGACGGGGCGGCCTTCCAAGCACGCATTGCTAGTTCGGCGCGCAACACAAGAGCAGGCCGATAATCAGAGCGGTTTTGGACTAGTGTTTCGAGATCGGCCGCGGCTGCGACTGGGTCGCTTTCTGCGACGGCGACAATCCGAAGAAAATGCTCGCGTTGTTCTGGTGTAAGAGGATCGCTCGCAACATGGCGGGACACTGAACCGACAAGGAACAATGCCGAGCATGCAGCCAATGCTAGAAATTGCATTGACCATTTTGATTTCATTTTTGAGCGATCTTCTCCGATCCAGCGATAGCCGCGCCCGCGAATTGTCTCAATATATTGGGGTGACGTTCCTGAGTCCCCTAGAGCGTCGCGAAGATCACGTATGGCAGTATTCAAGCGCCGTTCGGTGTCAATTTTTGATGTGCCAGGCCAAAGTGCAGCCTTGAGGTCGCTTCTTGTGACGACGCGGCCGGGCGTTGCGAATAGTAACTCCAAAATGCGCAATGGACGGCCACGTACCTCGGTTGGAGCGCCTTTTCGTGTGAGACGCATCGTTTCAGTGTCGAGCACAAATGGGCCGGATATTAGCAACTTCAACGGATCATTTTGACGTGTCATGTTAGCCTCCGGGGTGGCGTTAGCAGGAACGGAGCATTTGGTCAGTTATCATCGACAATTCAGCATTTTCTTATCCTATTCTTATCTTCTCGAGCTTGTAAGTTCAATTATTTTGACTGACGCTAGCGGCATTGAACATGTTGGAGATGACGGTGATAAGAACACAGATGCCTCAATTTTTTGCTACTCAATTTGTAGCTTTCGCAGTCGCAGCGATGTTGATCGCATGCGCTGAAACACCACCACAAGACGTTGATAGCATTATCGACAGGCACATCGAGGCGCGAGGTGGCGAAGAGGCATTCAAGGCCATCAGGTCTCTC
>JAJFGD010000268.1 GCA_021776315.1 Hyphococcus sp.
CCCGGTACCCCGTTATTTGAACGCATTTCGCAAGGTATCATTATCCTATCGCTGCTGGCGATGAGCATCAGCACCATGAGCTCAATTCCATCAGCGTTACGCGTAGCGCTTATCACCTTCGACGTGATCGCAGGAATAGTATTCGCGGGTGAATATGCCATGCGCATTTATTTCGCTAAGGATCGTCGCGCCTATATTTTCAGTTTCTGGGGTATCATTGATTTCATTGCGGTTATACCGTCTTTGTTTATTGCTGGTGCCGATCTAAAAGCACTGCGCGCAATCCGGCTTTTGCGATTGTTCCGCTTACTAAAACTTGCACGCACATCAACCGCACTTATACGACTTGGTAACGCATTTAAGGATCAGCGATATGAATTCGCTGTTTTCGGACTTCTATCCATACTGATTTTATACATTGCGTCTGTTGTCGTTTATACCTTTGAACATGAAGCGCAGCCCGACGCATTTCCATCTATTCCTGCGGCCATGTGGTGGGCCGTCGCAACCCTAACAACGGTTGGGTATGGTGATGTTTATCCAATCACCGCTGGCGGGCGCGTTTTTACCGGTGTTGTACTCTTCGTTGGCCTGGGATTGGTTGCTGTGCCGACAGGTCTGATTGCGACAGCCCTTCAGCATGATCCCAAAGAAAATAAATCAGAAGATTCCACTAGCTGAGATAGCGAACTGACGAAGAATAGTTATTCCTGAGCCTCTCTAATCTTCGCCAAGGTTATATCACCAGTATCCATCGTATTTTTTAGGGTGCCCAGTTGAGCGTCTAACACACTCATCTGAAATCTAAGTTCTTGCTGAACTTGTTCATTCCTATGAAGCTTAGTAATTTCTGTGCGGAGTAGTTCATCAGGCACATCAATTTCACAACGGGGCGGCAGAAATACATAATAGAAATTTTGATCATCGGTGACCCACTGATCACCGCATTCATCTCGAATTTGTTGTTGAACTTTTGGATCCATATTCAACCGGGCAACACGGCGATATTGACTGTTTTGATTAAGCGTAACACCGAGCGCATCCACCCGCACATAATGATTGGATAATGCGGTACGTAATTCTGCGTCTTTGATCAGCACAATCCGACCAGTTGACGATAGCTCGTCAAATGTCGCCCTATTGGGCAACACAAACCAAACTTGGCTTGCTTGATAGACATTGACTAGAAACTGTTCATCAAGCTGGTCCGTGGGCATTTGAAAATCTTCTAGAGCCGCCAAACCATACTGACGCGCCGTCGAAAAATAGTCCGTCGCCTTGCCCCAACGGGCTTGCTCCAAGGCAATATCAAATTCCAGTCTTTCCAAATACCCTTTGGAGAGTGAGTTGTCTTGCCGTTCCTCGTTCCAATTTGCGACTTGAATACCAATAAACACACCAACAACCACAATGACAAAGTCGAGACCAACTGCCGTCCAGTTTTGCGCTTTGACATGTTCAGTAATGCGACGGAGAAGCATTTAATTTTCCTCTACCATGAACATGGCATTTAGCCCTGATAATTCACGCATATAGTCGATATTGAACACATTGACATCGAAAGAGGCTGATTGACGCCGCAAAGCCCGAAGGGTTTTGGGGTCCGCACGAAACGCATCAACCGTGTTTTTAACCGTCGCGTCATCGATCATGTCAATTTCACAAACATAGCCGATTGTAAAAACACCGGATACGTCTTCAGCTGACGTATACTCCATGTCTCCGCACTCTGCTTGAAGCGCAAAGCGGACATCTGGATCGATCAGTTCGTCCACCAATTGACGGAATTCGGATTTTTGCGCGCTAGTTCTATTAATTTCAAAAACATTTGAGCTATTGCTATAAAATTTGACAGCCGTTTCCCGCAAAACAGTGTCTTTGATCAACCCAAGCTCGCCAGAGGATAAAAGTTCGTCAAATGCGGCACTCCGGCGTTCATACCATTGGAATTGGCCTGCGCGGAAAATATTGATCAAAATCTCCCTATCATCGAAATCGCCAGCCCCCGTTAGACCGTCAAACGCCACAATGCTCGCTTGTTTCGCATCCTTAAAATACGCATGCAACGAAACCGCATATTCATTTTCAACGCGTAAATCATTTTGCAAGCGTTCAGTAAATGCTTCTGATCGTTGTTGGGTGATGCGCGCATCATTCCAGTTCGTGACATTCGTACCGATGAAAACGCCGAAAATGACAATTAGAAAATCAATCCCAACCGCAAACCAGTTTTGCGATTTCACATGCTCTGATATACGGCGCAGGATCATGATTGCCCCTGCGCTTCGCGTAATGTTGCGGCCAGTATCTCTAACCGGCTCAATTCCTTTAGACCTTGACCTCGCGTAATAGAAAGATTGATGATCCAAAACCGCAGCGACTCCAATATCCGCGGGTCTGCGACATAACCATCAAGGATGCTGGTGAGATCCATTTTTGTTGTTGGCGGCTGACAGTCGAGCAATTCTTGCTCTGCTCCATCACCGATGTGGCACTTCTCCCAAATATAACGCTGCACATCATAGGGTGTTGTCGCCCGAACGATCCGGCGATATTCGGGGTTCAGCGCATATAAATCCTCAGCTCTACGATCAAGATCCTCATAATACTCGACCAATGATTGCCGTAGACTGGTGTCGCGGATCAACGCCATTTGCTCACCGCCCTTTAACTCCTCATAGGTTGGGTCGGAGGCGGAATATTTCCAAATCTGACTGGCTTGATAGAACGCGACAAATACATCCCACTCTGATTGTTCGCCAAGTTTACCACTTTCCGCGTAACGAATGGCGATCTCGCCATAGTCGATGACCTGATCCCAAAAATCCATTCGCCGCGTTAGCGCATCAATGTCGTTCTCCACATCCTCATGCAGCCGCACCAGATAGGTTTTCGCTAACGCATTATCGACGCGCGCAGCATTCCAGTTTGACACTTGAATACCAATGAAGACACCAACAACAACGATGATAAAATCGAGCCCGACGGCAGTCCAGTTTTGCGCTTTAACGTGTTCAGAGATACGGCGAAGCAGCATTATTGATTTCCCCTAGCTTCAATCAAGCTAATGATCTGCTCTGTATGAGTAATCAAGTTGGCGGTATTGGTTAGATCATGATTGGTCGTTAACTGCCGAACGGCAAGGGCATTCTCAACGATTGGGTCAACGGCTAGTTCTTCAAAATCGTGTCCAAATCGCGCTGGTGCCAACATGCCCTCATCTTCCAATGCCGCGCCGAAAATAGCTGCCGTTGAGAGATGCTGAGAAAAATAGGGCAGCTGAAACCCGTCGCGATAATTTAATTCATCTTGTTGTTGGCGCACCAGAAAGGCAAGCGTGACATCCCACTGCTCCATAGCATCTGACAATTCATTGTCTTCAATCGTCGAGAACATATCTGATGCCAGCACACGGTCGAGCGCATGTCGTTTTGGATAAATGCCGAAAACTAGAATAGACTGAAAAAGAAGGTCATTTAACCTTTCGGCCTTGTCAGGGATTTCTGGCTCGCTGAGGATTGCACGCAACTCAATGATATCAGCCAATTGTTGCTCAAGGCTGTTGCGGGACTCTTCGAAACGGGCCAGGTTTTCGACCATTTCCACACGCACAGTATTCAATTGGCGTTCAAACGCTGTTTGCTCAGCTAAGCCATCATTCCAATTTGAGACTTGAATACCGATAAACACACCGACGACAACGATGATGAAGTCGAGCCCGACCGCAAACCAGTTTTGCGCTTTGACATGTTCGGTGATGCGACGAAGGAGCATTATGTTTGCTCCTTTTGTTCTGCAGCCTCAATTCCGGCCACAAGTTTATCGATCACTTGGACGAATGCATCGTTTGAGGCGAATGTCCGGATGCGCGCAACTTGCCACCAGCGCCGCCCCTTTGCGGGTCGAAGATAGTCGGCCATCGACGCCAACATGCGCGGCCAAAAACTATCCTCCATCATGCCGCTCTGGGCCATGGCAAAACCATTTTCGCAAGCCACGAACATGCCTGACAAGGTAATATATAAACGGGACTTCTCTGCGTCGGAGATTTTTTCACCAGAGAAAAGCGCGCGTTGTAAAAAGTCTACTTTTTCCGCAGCATCCACTTGAGAGGCCAACATCTGATTGGCATTGGTCCAAATCTCGCGCGTGGATTCTAATTTGGCCAGGCGATTGGCTTGTCGGATTTGAAACCAAATCGCCGCCAACGACACGAGCAATGCGATTACCGCGACTGTCTGTCCGATGTAATATATATTTTCTAGCGTCACCAATGCCTCCAATTTTTTCTTTGGAGATTGAAAGTCGGAATTCGAGTTTTCAATGACGCGGTACAGGCGCATTATTTTGCCCCCTCGATAAGAGAAATCAGCGCATTTGCTTCATCGGATAGTTCACGCATATTTACCCGCTGTTGATCGTCAAGCGCATGTAATGTTGATAGGTCGGCGGCCAATTGCAGGTCGCCGCGGACCTTTAGAACGATTTCATCCATTGTCACATTGCTCAAAATGCCAATCCCATTGCGATGCAATGAATTGGTAACAAGATCTCGACCATCTTGATGAGCACGGTCCTGATCATATACCTCGTCTGCGCGCGCATAGTAATTTTGTATTCGCCGGGCGAGATCAACATTTTCCATCACATGCAAATCGCCAGTACTGACAAGCGCCTCATAAGCACCTCGGTTCCCGTCAAGGGTGCTCAGCCATGTCATCGCATTTTGCGCTGATGTAGGCAGTTTTGCTTCATAGTCAGGGACCGGCAGCGGTTCGATGACCGTACCATTTGGCGTTTCATATTGCTGTGCCTGCTGATGGCCAGACCGGCCCAACACTTCCACAACGGCCGAGGAACGCCACGCTGCAGTTTTTGCGATATACTCGATCTCAACAATGTCCGCCCGCAAATCATCCGCAAGGTTTTCTAGGCGCCGTTCAATTCGAGAATTATCCGCGCGCGCATCATTCCAGTTCGCGACTTGAATACCGATAAACACACCGACAACGACAATGATGAAATCAAGCGCTACCGCCGTCCAGTTTTGGGTCTTCACATGTTGGATGACGCGCCGCAGCAGCATCAGCTCACCCCTCTAAAAGCTATGCACGCAGACTAGCGGTGCACAGTAAGGGGTGTTTTAGCCAAGTCCAAGCTTCTTTTTCAGGATCTCATTGATGGCTTGGGGGTTTCCTTTGCCCTGCATCTCTTTCATCACCTGGCCAACAAACCAACCCATGGTTTTTGGTTTTTCCTTGACTTGTTCAACTTGTTTCGGGTTGGCAGCGATAATAGCATCGATGACTTTTTCGATCGCGCCCGTATCTGTCACCTGTTTCAATCCGCGCTTTTCAACAATGTCAGCCGGGTCACCGCTTTCTTCCCCTTCAAAAAT
>JAJFGD010000269.1 GCA_021776315.1 Hyphococcus sp.
GAGATGCCAAAGCGTCCTAAAGGCGCAAACTGGAACGATGAACCACTTGTCATTGATAAACTGCATTTCCGGCGTGACCGCTTTGGGGATCTTACCGGTTACCAACATCTCTTTGTCGTATCGCCCGATGGCGGCACACCCCGGCAAATTACGCATGGGCAGTGGAATGTTGGAACCCAGTATTCTGCAATTGATTATTCCAACCGGTTCTCCATTACGCCCGATAGCAAAGCCATCGTATTTGCTGGTGTTGCGGCGACACGCGAACTCATGAGCTTCCAGTCAGACATCAACTACGTTGATATTTCGACGGGAACCATAACACAACTCACCCAAGACGAAGGATTGTGGAATACGCCTCGTGTTTCTCCTGATGGAACAAAAGTCGCTTATGTCGGCGGCGTTGGCGATGGCGTTAATCGCCAATCGACTGACTTGCGCGTTGTCAACATTGACGGAACGAACGACCGCCTGATTGTCAACGACCTACCAGCACATGTCAGCACAATGTTTTGGGCCTCAAATGCAGACGGCGTTTATTACAGCGCCGACCATTCGGGCAATACTGACATTTTTTATGCCTCCCTCCGCGGTTCAAAGCGGCAAGTAACTGAAGGCCAACATCGGTTTTATATGTCTTCCAAATCCAGCAAGGGTATTGCTGCGGGTATCTACACAGACCCTCATACGACTGCTAACATTGCAACCGCCCAATTGAAAAATGGAAGACTAACTCATTACACAGATCTAAACAGTGATATTCTTTATGATGTCGAGTTCGGCGAGCTCGAAGAAATTCGTTACTCGTCAACAGACGGGCTTGATATCCAAGGCTGGGCGGTTACACCCCCAGACTTTTCTCCTAAAACTAAATACCCGCTTATTCTAAGCATTCACGGCGGCCCGGAAGGCATGTATGGAGTCGATTTTGATCTGCGTTTTCAAGATTATGCTGCGAACGGATATATCGTGTTGTACATCAACCCACGCGGCAGTTCGGGTTATGGCAAGAATTTCATGCAAGCCATCAATAACGCCTTTCCTGGTGAAGGCGACTACGAAGATTTGATGGCTGGCGTCGATTCTTTAATAGCGCGCGGCATTGTCGATACAAGCAGGATTTATGTTGCGGGTTGTAGCGGCGGCGGTGCTTTAACCGCCTGGATCGTTACAAAAACGGACCGATTTGCAGCCGCTGCTTCTTTATGCCCTGTCATTAATTGGATCAGCTTTGGCGGCCAGAGCGATATTTCCTACTGGGGGATGACGCGCTTCTCAGAACCCTACTGGGAAAACCCGGTGCCCTGGCTGGAACACTCGCCAATCATGCACGTAGGCAATGTATCAACACCCACTCTATTAATGACTGGAGATAAGGATATGCGAACGCCAATCGCCCAAGCAGAGGAATTTTTTTCGGCATTAAAAATGCGCGGCATAGAAACAAAGCTGATTTCAATAAAAGGTGAGTACCACGGCGTATGGAGCATCCCCAGTAACTTTATACGCGCCCAGCTTTATCAAAAGAAGTGGTTTGAGGAGCATCGCAAAGATGACATTTCAACGAACGAAATCAAACAATAAATTCAATATTGCAAAATGTTTTTATAAATTTTCGGCTTTAATTACTTGTTTTACAGCAATGATCGTTGCGGCGAACGCAATGTATGGCGACGATCCAATTCCAGGTAAAGAAATCAGGCGCCTCGCAAAAGAACAACACGTTGACGCCATCAAGTTTTACAGAGAATTTCTTTCTCTGCCTAATGACGCAGCGTATCCGAACGATATTCTCAATCTTGTGAGGTGGCTGGAACCACACCTTGTCGCCCGTGGGTTCAAGTCGAAACGGCTCGAAACAGCCGGCAACCCCGTATTATTTGCCGAGCGAAAATATCCAGGCGCCAAACGAACAGCGCTTATATATTTGCAAGCGGACGGCCAGCCTGTTGACCCCTCTCGATGGAATCAACCAGACCCTTATATGGCGGTTCTGAAAGAACAGAGCGCCACCGGCATATGGGAGCCGATCGATTGGCCCCAAGACGATGAATACAATCCAGACTGGAGAATATTTGCTCGCTCTGCCGCCGATTCAAAGGGTCCGGTTGCACAGTTCTTTTCGGCTATTGATGCAATCGATAACGCCGAAATCAGTCCAGATATTGATCTCAAAGTGGTCATCGATACGGAAGAGGAAAAGGGCTCTCCTCACCTCCTGAAAGTGCTTCAAGAAAATGCAGCGCTGATGCAAGCCGATTTCATGTTGGTGTTTGACGGCCCACCACATACGTCGAACGAACCGACACTCGTTTTCGGCGCACGTGGACTAACTACAATCACACTGACCGCATACGGCCCCGATAAGCCACAGCATAGCGGGCACTACGGAAACTTCATACCCAACCCTGCTTCACACCTTACCCATATATTAGGCTCTACTAAGGACATTAAAGGGCGCGTACGCATCGATGAATTCTACAGCGACGTGAAATTTGATAAGGTGGCGAAAGCACAAATGGAAGCTGTACCAAAAAATGAAACGGAAATACTCGCCGCCATGAAACTTGCCGCCCCCGACAGGGTTGGGAAAACATTGCAAGAGGCGATTCAATATCCCTCGTTTAACATACGTGGACTCTCATCCGGCTGGGTAGGCGGCGAAGCGCGCACCATTATACCCGAAACTGCAACTGCAGAAATCGACATCCGAACCACGCCCGAAACAGATCCGTTGCAGCTGGTGAGCCTTGTCCGTGAGCATATTCAAGATCTGGGATACTACGTAACCCAAGGCGCTCCCACAATTGAGGAGCGGCTTACGCATCCGCACATTGTCTCCATGACGCATAATATTAGCTACAGCGCGTTTCGCACTGATTTCGATTCTCCCGCCGGACAAGTTGCTAGAGCCGGCATATACCGTCTTTATAGCAAAGATCCCGTACTCATCAGGATGCTTGGCGGATCAAGTCCAATTTCTATCTTTCATGCTGTTCTACAGGTTCCCATCGTCCTTGTGCCCACTGTGAACATAGACAATAATCAACATGCTCCCGACGAAAACTTAAGAATTGGCAGTTTTTTTGAAGGTATAGCTATAATACTCAGCATACTAACTCATGACATTAAGGAGTAAGCACCCGTCGAACTGTCCGTCACCAAATAACATGAGACTGCAGAGCGTAATCAGAAACGGAGTCTCTGGCTCATTTGTTGTTTCAATTTAAACGGCAGTATTTGTATGTTGCAAGCGTCGTTTTTGGAATGTTTTTCGTTTGATCCTTTCTCGTTGCTGTAAAATGGGCTGCCGATCTTCAAGCTACGATGAAAGCGCGAGCGCTTATTGCGAAGCTACGGCATACCGTTAAACACATTCCTTCCCTTCCCTACAAAGTAGCACCCTCGTTTTACAAAATGATTTGTTCCTAGAAAACATCGTCATGCTACGCGTTTCGTTTTTTGATGCTCACCCGGGCACATTCTGGTGAATTTCGATTTGCCGCTTATGATGAAGTTGAAAAACAAATCTGGACAATCCCTCCTTGACCTGCCCCGTCGAAGCGATCCGAGCCAATCGTTAGACTCGGCAGGTCGTGGTGCGGCGTTCATGTCGCCACATATTCAGGGTAATGCGATACATACTATTTTGGCAAGACAGCTTTCGGCGCGGGCGGACGATAGCCAATGGCCGGTTTCGCAATAAAATTTAGAGCGGCGTTTGGCATTCAAAAATTACGCTCAACGCTCCCCCTCGGCCCGCCCGCTAATATTCGTTATCTTGTGGAGCTTCGCCATCAAAACGCTTTGCGGATCGAGAACAATAATTGCTTTTCAGGTTTGCGATTTCGCACTTCGAAGGCGTTAATATTCCCGCCCGACCTTGACCCTGCAAAAAATATTCGCTCACGCAGAACGCGCGGTTCGTTGATCCCGCCTTCAAGGCGAAGCTTCAAATCAAAAAAACTGATTGTCTCTATGAAAACATCAATATCCTGTTTTCCGAATGAAATCCTCCGCCTCTCGTCAATGCGAAATTCATTGAAAAACGAACCGTAAAAATAATCCCAACCCCACGCCCATTGCGCCAAAGGAAGGTCATGACGAAATTCAAGCCGAAGTCTGTTCGTTTGAAACGGCTGATCGCGATCCAAAAATTCAAGACGTCTTAGTTCTCCGGTGACAGGATCGCGAACTTCCGATTGGGCGTATTCGTACGAGCCTTCGAAAACTGCATTGTCTATGCCAATATCATCGAGAGAAAACTGCCAGTTGATTCGCGCACGCCATACGGATCCGTCGCCGATATTACCTGGGGCGTCGAAAAGATTATCGATCGGAACTAGCGCCTGGACTGCCTCCAGCCAGCGCCGCTCGAGCAGA
>JAJFGD010000270.1 GCA_021776315.1 Hyphococcus sp.
TGTTGTTTTAGGTGGACGGTCATCGCGCACCCGCGACCGTCATATGCGTGATATTCTCACCAAAGCGTTTGCCGCGATTAGAGCCAAACCAACCTTGATTGCGGCTTTGCACCGTAAAAAACCAACACCCAGCATGAAACCGACTTTGCTTGCAGCATTGGAAACACAAAAAGAAGTGCCGACGATTGCTGAAAATGATGCTCTTCGGAACGAAATCCTGGCAGCAGCGACATTGATTCCAAGCGCTGTTGAAACGGAACCATCAATCGCGACAGACCGACTTGGTGCCTTGATTGCCGCGGCCGAGACCGACGATTTCAATGAATTCCAAAGGGCCAAGATCGCCGCTCTTGACGTGTCGTCAGGGTTTTTTGGTGAAGGCGATGTGCAGATGGTCAATGAATTCTCTTGGGGGGTTCAGATCGGTGCCTATTCCAGCAAAGCTTTGGCCCAAAAAGAATTGGAAGATGCTGCCTTTAAAGGTGGTCTAATGGATCGCGCGCGGAGCGTCGTACCGATGGTTCGAGATGATGGGGATATGCTTTATCGGGCGCGCATCACCAAGCTCTCAGAGATTGAAGCGGCTACAGCGTGCACTGGCCTGAAAGATAAAGGCATTCAGTGCTTCGTGGTTGACAACTCAGCGGCCGAATAAGCTTTTATACAGTATATGGTGTGACAAGGTCGTACTTTGCGCCAGCGCACGCCTTCGCCTAGGTTGAGAAAAAACCAGCGCGAAGGAGGCGACCATGGCCGCCAATGAAACCGTTTTTAAAGTCAGTGCGTCCGCCGCAAAAAACACACTCACAACAACGGCGCAAGCAGAGGCATTGCGCGATCGCGCCGGCAAAGATCCAAGTGCTTTCTGGCAAGACATTGCTCAGCGCCTCACCTGGTCGACCCCTTTTACCAAGGTGAAGGATACCTCCTTCAATGCAGAAGATTTGCACATTCGGTGGTTTGAAGATGGTGCGCTCAACGCCTGTGTGAATTGCCTCGATCGGCATCTCCCCGAACACGCCAATGACATTGCCATCATTTGGGAGAGTGACGATCCCAACAAGCATAAAAACATCACCTATCAAGAAGCGTTTGACGAAACCTCGCGCATGGCGAATCTGCTCAAAGCCCGCGGCGTAGGGCGTGGAGATCGTGTCGTCATTTATATGCCGATGATCCCAGAGGCAGCCTATGCAATGCTAGCCTGCGCACGCATTGGCGCCGTCCATTCCGTCGTGTTTGGTGGCTTCTCGCCAGAAGCCCTTGCTAGTCGTATCGATGATTGCGGTGCGATTGCAGTGATCACCGCCGATGAAGGTGTGCGCGGGGGCAAGACCATTCCATTGAAAACCAATGTCGATACGGCATTAGACGGTCTCGACCAGGTCCGCCTGGTCCTCACCATTGAGCGCACTGGCGCAGAGGTGCCGATGCGCGCCGGCCGCGATCTGTTTTGGTATGGCGAAGCTCGTGATGATGTTTCTCCATTCTGCGAACCCGAAGTCATGAATGCCGAAGATCCGCTATTCATTCTTTACACCTCTGGCTCTACCGGAAAGCCAAAAGGAGTTTTGCACACAACTGGCGGCTATCTGACCTACGCTGCCTATACCCACGAAATTGTCTTCGATTATCGGCCTGGTGAGATTTATTGGTGCACGGCGGATGTCGGCTGGGTGACAGGACACAGCTATATTGTCTATGGCCCCCTCGCGAATGGTGCCACGACATTGATGTTTGAAGGAATCCCAACCTATCCCGATGCCTCACGCTTTTGGCGCGTTGTCGAAAAACACAAGGTCAATATTTTCTATACCGCCCCTACAGCGATCAGAGCCTTGATGCGCGAAGGCAATGACGTCGTTAAGGTCGCCGATCGTTCTTCCCTACGACTCTTGGGTACCGTCGGGGAGCCGATCAATCCAGAAGCGTGGCACTGGTATCATGAGGTGGTTGGTGATGGTCAAAGACCCATCGTCGATACATGGTGGCAAACTGAAACCGGCGGCGTTTTGATTTCGCCCCTACCCGGCGCAACAGATTTAAAGCCCGGCTCTGCAACATTGCCCTTACCCGGCATTCAACCGGCCATAGTTGATGCGGATGGCAAAATTCTTGAGGGCGAGTGTAAAGGTAATCTCGTTTTGACGGATTCTTGGCCCGGCCAAATGCGTACTGTCTATGGCGATCATCAGCGCTTTGTTGATACCTATTTCAAAACCTATCCAGGCATGTATTTCACTGGTGATGGTGTCAGGCGCGATGCCGATGGGTATTATTGGATAACTGGACGGGTTGATGATGTGATTAATGTCTCCGGCCATCGTCTGGGTACGGCGGAGGTTGAAGCCGCCATCGACGAACATGAAAAAGTTGTTGAGGCCGCGGTTGTTGGCTTCCCCCACGATATTAAGGGTCAGGGCATTTACGCCTATGTCACCTTGCTCGGAAATGAAGAGCCGTCAGAAGACCTAGAGAAAGAAATTATTAACACTGTGCGAACGGAGATCGGGCCGATTGCAAAACCGGACCATATTCATTTCACGCCAGGCTTGCCGAAAACCCGTTCGGGCAAGATTATGCGCCGAATTTTGCGCAAAATTGCCGAAAATGAATTTTCCAGCTTGGGAGACACATCAACACTTGCTGACCCAACTGTTGTGGATAGCTTGATTGAAGGTCGGAAAAACCGTTAACGAAGCAGCATCCTTAATAATCCTGAAACGGGATTCGCTTACGGTTTTCTTTCGCAAAATCGCGACGTCGCGTGCTGAGAAAGCAACCATGAGCGTAACCACGATCGAAGACCAAGCTGAGGCCGAGGTACCAGACTTGGCTAATGAATGGCTATCGCGTGTATTGGTTTATGGCGGGCTGATCATCGCATGTGCTTTTGCACTCCGGCCAACTGCAATCGAGATCATTGCAAAATGGGCGATGTCGTCCACCTATATGCACGGCTTTGCCGTCGCGCCATTGGCGGTCATGATGATCCGCGCAAAGGGTCAGTTTCCACTAACCAATGGATCGCTCCTCCCGGGGATTTCGATCACAATTTGTGCCGCTGCTGTTTGGCTTTTGGGGCAAGCATCTTCCGTTGCCCTGATTTCACAACTTGGTTTCGTAGGGGTTCTGATTGGCTTCGCCGGCGTCATATTTGGAAGTGATGCTTTGCGCGCATGGGCTTTTCCTCTTGGGTTTTTGTTCTTCATGGTACCGTTCGGCGAAACCCTAATTCCAGCCTTGCAATTTACTACCGCTGAGATCGTCGTCACGTTGCTCACGGTTTTTGGCGGTGATGTCTCACTCGATGGGTATTTGATCACGACACCCGTTGCGACTTTTGAAGTTGCGCGCGCCTGTTCTGGCCTAAACTTTCTGATTGCTTCCATGATGATTGCGGCAATATTTTCCTATTTGCATTTTAAAAGCTGGCGCAAGCACGCAATATTTTTAATTGTTGCCGCGATTACAGCTTTACTGGCCAATGGGCTGCGCGCATTTTTCATCGTCGCATTTACGATGGTAACAAACGACCGTTGGGAGATCGCGGACGACCACCTATTTATCGGCTGGTTGTTTTATGCCCTCGTCGTCTTTGGATTGTTATTTGTCGGATCGAAATTCTCTGATACGGATTTTCAAGGACCGCAACCAATCTTCATGAATGGCAACACTGTTCCAAGTGGGTTGACCAATCATACGGTTATCGCACTCGGCATCATCGCCTTTGCGAGTATCTATAACTGGACTGTCATCGAACGCCCAATCGACCGCACGGCACCAACGAGTCTGACTTTGATGAATGTCCCGGGATGGCGGATCCTGCCGCCACCTGAAAACTGGCGCGCATCACTGCCGAATGCGGACCGCACCCTCGCTGCAACCTATGCCACCGAAGAAGCCACTGTTTATCTGTCCGTTGGCTATTACACTCATGAACGTCGGGACGTAGAAATCGTTCAGTCCGACAATCTTTCATGGAATGACGGCTATTGGCGCAAAACGGGTATGACGCGGGATGTGGTTTATCTCTTTGGTCAATCCTCCTACGCCAATATCACGCTTCTATCTGGTCCAGAACGTCGTCACCTTGCTGTGGTCAAAGCCTATTGGCTTGATGGAGAACTTTATGTGGATCCATGGCGTATCAAATTTGCCCAAATGAAGGCGCGCATATTGGGCCGTAATGCGTCTGGTGGCCTCTTGATGATCGCTGCAGCCTATCATGTGGATCCTGCGGACGCTTTACAGTCAATTCGCAACTTTACGGTCGACGTCGAACCGCTTGAGACTTGGCTCGAGCGCAACCGCGATCTATAGCAACACGCATGTGCGGAATTGCCGGCATTTTAGACTTGAACGGGACACGCGAGATTAATCGCGATGCCCTCAATCGAATGGCGGCAGCTATTGTCCATCGTGGACCCGATGGTGAAGGCTTTTTCACAGCACCCGGCATTGGTCTAGCCCATCAACGCCTTGCCATTATCGACATCGACGGTGGCGCTCAACCGTTTAAAACACAGGCGCGCGATTGCGTTCTGTCATTCAACGGTGAGATATACAACTACGAAAACCTTGCCGACGAACTAACCTCCAAGGGTCTAATCCCACGCACGAGATCAGACACGGAAATTCTCGCGGAAGGATTAGCGCGAAACGGAACCGGTTTTATCGATCAATTGCGTGGTATGTTTGCCTTATCGTTTTGGGAACCTGATACATGCCGGTTAACACTGGCACGGGACCGGCTGGGTGAGCGTCCGCTTTACTACACCCAGACTAATGATGGGTTTTTACTCTTCGCATCGGAAATTCGCGCAATACTCGCATCCGGATTGATCAAAAAACGCCATCTCAATCAGGAAGCCATCGCGGACTATTTCTTTTATGGCTATGTGCCGGATCCAAAAACAATCTTTCAGGACATCCACAAACTACCTCCCGCTCATATTCTAACAGCAGGTCCTGGTATGGATGTTCAACTCACACGCTTTTGGCAACCTGTATTTGCCGCCAATAACGCGCTGAATTTCTCTGACGCATCAGAACTACTCCTTGAGGAAATCGACAATGCCGTCTCGGCGCAAATGATCTCAGATGCGCCGCTCGGTGCATTCCTATCTGGCGGTGCTGATTCCGCAGGTGTTGTCGCCTCAATGCATCAAAAAGGCGAAAACATTGTCGCCTGCACTGTTGGGTTTGACGAAGCGAGCCATGATGAGCGGCCCTTTGCGCGACAGATCGCGACAAAATTCAATGCGGAACATCACGAGCTCGTTGCAGAGCTTAATGCGACCGCGCTTATTGATGACGTGGCATTGGCATTTGGAGAGCCATTTGCCGATAGCTCAGCATTACCGAGTTTCTTACTGGCCAAACTCGCTCGAAACCATGTGACCGTAGCATTGACGGGTGATGGAGGAGATGAGCTTTTTGCCGGATACCGCCGCTATCCTTTTTTCCTGAACGAAGAAAAAGCGCGAAGCGTTGTTCCCCATGCTATTCGCAAAACCGTTTTTGGTCCTGCCGGTGCTCTTTATCCAAAACTTGATTGGGCACCTCGCCCCATGCGGTTCAAAACAACGTTTCAATCTTTAGCGCAGTCAAGCGCCGAAGGCTATGCCGCCGCTGTCGCCATTAATTTGCCGGACCGCGCCAGAAAAATGCTGAGCCGGGATTTACAAAAAACATTAAACCGCTATCGCCCCCATGACGTGATTGCCCAGGCTATGGCGGGCGCGAATACGGATAGTGATTTATCACGCATCCAATATGCCGATCTTATGACCTGGTTGCCGGGACGTATGTTAGTCAAAACCGATCGTGCTTCCATGGCACATGGTCTCGAAGTCCGCCCACCTCTACTTGATCATCGATTGGTCGAATGGGCTGGACAGCTTCCTGCGAATTTCAAATTGGAAAATGGTGTGCGAAAACGCGTTTTGAAGAAAGCATTCGAACCACGCCTTGGCCAGAGCTATCTCAATAGGCCAAAGAAAGGCTTTGATGCACCAATCGTCAACTGGCTACGTCGTGAATCCGGAAATCCATTGGACCGCCTCACCGCTTCCCATCATTGGCGAGAATCTGGTTATTTGAATGACCAAATGATCGACAAAATGTCTCGCGCTCACCGATCAGGTCGCGCCAATTTTGCTCAGGAACTTTGGAGCGTCATTATGTTTGATGCATTCTTGCGCAACGTTGCATCAGCTTAAGCTATAACTGGACCTAAAATTTCCTGGTAAAGATTACGATACGCCTCAACCATCATTGATGCTTGAAATTGTGCCTTTGCTTTTGCACGATTGGCAGCGCCAATCAAAGAACGCGCTTCGGGATTCTGGGCTAAATGCGATATGGCTTCAATATAGGCGCGATCATTCCCCAACGGAGTGATGAACGCCCTATTCTCATTCGAGACCATCTCAGAAATGTCACCAACATCGGTTGAAACAATTGGTAATCCTGATGCCATCGCCTCTAGCACTGTTAAAGGTGCCTGTTCCGTATCAGATGATAACGCGAAGATATCGAACCCAAGATAGCTTGTTTCCGGCGTGGATGTTGCTCCTGTAAATATAGTATTTGGATTATCACTGATTTGTAGCGCAATTGCCTCAAGGTTGTTGCGTTCAGGCCCATCCCCGACAATCTTCAATTGGCTATCTTTCCCAAGTTGCGCTTCGGAAAACGCCGTTACGAGGCGTTGATAGTTCTTCTCCGGTCGTAGGGCCCCGACAGAACCAATCGTAACGCCACCACCCTGTTTTATGTGGCCGTTTTGGAACCGCTCAACATCGATGCCATTGACCATCAAATGCAATCGGTCTGCTTTGACCCGCCATTTTTCCGCAGCGGCTTTTTTTAACCCACGTGAAGGGACAATCACATGGGCCCTACCAAGTGCCATCCTTCGCATTTGAACGCGCCGCGATAGTTGCTGTTCAGGCGTTTCATCTGGCCCAAACCCATCTTCGAAATGTATATTGATAAGACGCGGGCCCGTTGCATTTGCAATGACCGCATCGATTGCTCCCCAATTATACGTACAAAGGATGTTTGGACTGGTTTCAGTGAAAAGCGATCGCAAGCGAAAATAGTTTGCAAGGGCTGGCAACTTCCCTTTTTGCAATTGCACTTTTTGATACTGAATATCTGTATCGTCACAGATCAGTCGTTGAGCAGAGACATCACCATCCAACGCAACAACATGGTGCCGGAATGCCGGCCCCAACCCCGTCGCCAGGGTGGCAAAACGAGCTTGCTGCCCACCAAACCCAAAAGATGGGAAGATGTGCAGCATGACGATTTGCTTATTGATTACCGACTGATTCGCTTGGTCTTTCATCACCACAACTTCGCAGAATTGTTCGTCAGGTACAAACGCACAACGATTGGCGATGGGTCCTTATCGCGATCCTAGGTCGTACAATTGGTCGGCGTTACACAAAACTGCACACGGCTCGTCCCAGATATACGTGGCCAGCGCAGAGACTTCACATCGAAATTGATCGTTGCTGGTAGAATTTGGTGGGAAATCGAAAGTGTGTGCGGATAGGTAATCTCAGCGACAATTACCGAACCGCCAGCATCAAGGACCAATGGATTATCAAGATCCGTATAGTCCACTCCGGCTGCATATGGCTCGTTTCCATCTTGATCCCTACTCCAATGAACAATGGGATCATCATTCGAATCAAGAATAACACTGACAATATTCATCTGAACACCAGTCATATCGCTGGGCTCCATGACCGACGTCACCCCATCAATTAGATTGTCAAATTCCGATGGTGAAATTGACACCACTTGTGATGTTAGATCCGACATCATATTGACGGCCTTAGATACCCGTCGGTTCACCGTTAGCGCTTCCGACGCCTCTAACATGCCAAAAAACAACACAACGAGGATCGGCAATAGCAAGCCAAATTCGGTCGCGGCAATCCCATCTTTGCATTCCAAAATGGTTTTGCCCCGTAGCCGCAATTTTTTCCAGGAGCTCAATTTTAACAAGCCCATATCAAGTTCCCTTTTCATAAGGTTCGTTCCTAAAGATTACAGTTGAGACCAAATGGCGCTGACCCGTATCGCCTTCGGATAGGTCAACGCCAATCAAAGGATTGACCGTGTTATAGATAAGACACATGCGCGCTCTGACGATGGACAGCTCTGTTCCAGGTGAGAAGGGAATTGCTGCGATATCGGCTGGTGGCGAATCTGCACACACCATGGGATCGGTCGCGGCCGCAAGATCAGCAAAAGACGTAAAAGTCTGTACTTCCAATGTTAAACGTGATCCGCAGTCACCGAATGAATCAACCACATCACAGATTTCATCATAAAGAAACGTGAACTGATCAGCCGGTGTTGCAATCGACTGTTGCACTTGTCCAGTACGCAGCAAACGCCCGGCCCGATCGAGCGATGCGTCAATCACCGAATTGGTATAGAAAAACCAACCAATCTCGAACATGGAAAACATAATCCCGAGAAATAGGGGCGCAATAATGGCAAACTCAACAGCCGTTGATCCTTGCTTGTTACGAACAAAAGACCACCGTCTTTTCACTACGGGCTTAAAAAACCCTCGGCATGTTTTCTTTTTACTCATCTCCATGACCGGCCCCCTTTTGCCGTATCGTAGCTATTGCGACACATGTAAGCTTGTTAGGTTTTCGGCAATTTCTTCGAAAGCATCTTTCAATTCGTCGCCGTCGGTAGCGTTAAAATAGTAAGGTGCCGCAGGTGCAGAGGCACATGACTTCATTTTCTTGTCGATATTACTGCCTGCAGTTACGTCAAAAACGACCGCATACACGTCGATATTTTCTTGTTTCATGCGTCGACATATCCGCAATAGTTTTTTGTCCATTTCAGATTGCATTTTTCCTGAAGTGTTTATGCGGCCCCCCATACGTTCTTCGAGCGCATATCCATAAGAGCTAACCGCAGTATTCCAGTGAATGTCCTTATCATAGACTGAATTTTCACCATCGGTCATGACCACGACAGCTCTTCGCCAGTCGCCTTCACTGGTTCCATTCGGGCCCGTATCAGAAGGCCCAGTTGATTCCGTAAATGGTAATCCGTCAGAGACCACGCGCCACCCCCACATGACACCGTTGGAAATGTTGGTGTCGCCACCACCATAGAGTGAACCCACAACACCACCGTCAGGAAAGCCATCGCCATTTGCATCGCCACCGTCAATTAACAATCGGTCGTCAGTCATCGGAACAATTGGGATGGCGCAAGCAGGATCGCCTGGATGGAAGCTAGGGTCACCTTTAGGCAAATCATATTTCGATTTATAAGTCTGGGTTGAAGGATCCCACCAACCCACATAGGCACCCCTTAAGATAAATTCATCATAATCGAGGGGATCCGCATCATTGGGGCCCGTTACATCAGGATCGAAAAAGCCATTAGATCTAACGCCCAAATTCAACATGCGGTCTTTAAATTTCACTTGTGGCGGCGTCAGCGAAATATGTCTTAGTTGGTGAAATTGTTCGACCACAACACCATATGCCGCGCCAAAATCACCAGATGAACGACCAATATATAATTCATCGTCTATGTAATCTCTTTGACGATATTGGTTTTCTAAAAAACGCCTCGCCGATGATCCCGGTAGTTCCGGGCGAGAATAATAGTTTCTGTGAAATCGCCCTGGCAACGGCATGCCATGGCGCATAAATGTGCCGCTTGATTCCCAATATGGCACCCCACTTTCTGCGGCGCAACGATCATCTCCTGTATCGCTACAATTCGGATCATCACCCAAAAATACAGGTACAAAACGGCTACTGGTTGCACTTGATAGATCCGAAAGTGTCACGCCAGGAGCGAAAGCTGGTTGCTGGGTAAATGCTGTTCTTATTGCCGGATCCGCCTCGTCAGCCGGTGATGGGGGTGTCATCGCCGCCGAAATTAAAGTTGAGGATGTCGAAGCCCCCGGTGGGGTATCCAGTTCGTCCAATGGAAATGGTCTCGACTCAACGCATCCGGTCCATTGACTATCGGGATCAGAATTATAAAGCTGATAGTGATTGACCTTTGTCGATGGATCAACAAAACCATCCTCATCCACATGAATGAAACGGGAACCATGGTAAAGAGCTTCCGCATTGAGGTCGCCCCAAGACGGGTCCCAACTGCTGGCTTTTCCGGGATTCACAAAGTGGTTAAACGGCACGACACCGATTTTCAGATTATCACGTTGGGTATCATCCCCAAACATCGCATCCATCATCGACGTCACTGCTTTTTGCAAGCTGACTAATTTGGTGTCGCCAGAAGCACCAATTCCGCCAGGGGCCGTTTTCATAGAACCTGTAATGTCTAACACTAATGCCAATTCTACACGTCCTGCGCCTGCTTTTGTGATCACTGAACATTGCCAAATATCGAGATACTTAATGTTCACCACGGCCAAAAGATGAGTTTCGATCGATCCTTTAACACATGCCTTCACTTGTGTAGCATCTGTTACTAAATCAAACTTAACGACCTCGTTAATCGCGGTATAAGCTGTGTGATCACTCTTCAGTAGCGCCCCTTCACTTGTTGAGTTTTCAATGAAAAATTTCTCGCCATAAGTGACCAGCTCATCCAGCGTCCAATTCTCATGCATTTCTTCCATTCGAACGATGGCAAGACTAGCGGCATCAAGCGACTGAAGGAGATCCGATCGCAGAGAATTGTAACGGGCGTAGTCAACTGAGCCTCCAACAAACAAAAATAGAACGGAACTCATGATCGCGAACATCATAGCAATGTTGCCATTGGTATTGTGTTTGAATCTCCGTAGTCTGTCTAATTCGTTCCATCTATAGTTGCCCTCAAAATGGGGTGGCGCCACTCTTCCGCTCATCACAATACCCAATGCATTTACGCATTTCGCGTCGCCCCCATGGGTAAGAGTTTAGAGCTGTCGTCATTAATAGAATGTGAGATATTCTGGTTAACGGAAGTGAATGGGGTCACAATGATGCGATTACACCCCTCTTGACCCGGTAATTCTATATCGATGCCTTTCGTTTACATTGTCACAACAAAGACCGACGCATTTTATTTTTTAGCGACTACACATTGTTGCCAGAATGAATACATGCACGTCCTTTCTTATCTGCCTTGCGACGCAATGATCAACAAACTCGAATTTTAGCGCCACTAAGCCGAAACCCGCCTGCTCTTCCTATTGCGATACGTGTAGGTCGACGAGGTCTGATGCAATTTTTGAGAATGCATCTTCAAGCTCAGACGCATTTGGTGCGTTGAAATAGTAGGGCTCATTAGGCTCGGACGCACAGGACTTCATCCGCGTATCGACATTACTCCCGGTCGATACGTCAAACACAATTGTGTAAACTAGAATGTTATCCTGCTTCATGCGGCGGCAAATCCGTAGCAACTTGTTGTCTGCTTCATCTTCCATATTACCATTGGTACCACCGCTACCATCGGCCTCATCGATACCATCACCCATACGAGCTTCCGCTTCATAGCCGTATGAGGAAATCGAAGAGCCCCAATGGGTATCGCGATCGCCAAAATCATTTTCACCATCGGTCATGATAACAACAGCTCGCTGCCAATCGCTTTCATTTGTCCCATCTGGACCAGTATCAGATGGGCCCGTTGATTCGGTAAAAGGAAGCCCATCAGAGACAACACGCCATCCCCAAACGGCACCGTTAGAAATATTGGTACCACCATTCGCTGTTAGGGACGCCAATATGCCGCCATCGGGAAGCCCATCATCATTGGCATCACCGCCATCAATATCAGCACGCGTGTCTGACATCGGCAAAATTGCAGGTGGGCAATCTTTTGGATTTGGTCCGTCACTTGAGCTTGATTTTGTGCGGTCATATTTGTGATCATATTGCGACGAGGCTGGATTCCACCAACCCACATACGCACTTCGCAAGATAAACTCATCATAATCTAGATGACTGGTGTCTGTTGCTGATGTCACATCAGGATCGGTAAACCGCGTGTTCCTAACACCCATATCTACCATATAGTCTCTAAATGCTTGTTGGGCAGCGGTATATGGCCCCGTTGTCGACTCTAACGCTCGAAACTGTTCTACGACACGCGCATAATATCCAGCATCGGCACCAGCATAACGTCCGGTGAACCCTTCGTCATCGATATAGTTTTCATTGTAATAGTCGTCGGCATCAATTCCCGATCGATCATCGGGATCAGAGAACCAGTTTCTCGCGAAAGATTGCGAAACACTCGAGCCGCCAATCGAAATCGTCTCTGTTGCTGACCAATAGCTATAGCCATTGTAGGACGGACATCGACCATTCCAACCACTGTCACAGTCAGGTTCGTCGCCCAGAAACACGGGAACAAAGTTTGAATTCGCAGCACTGGCCAACTCCGCCAACGTTGCGTTGGGATTGATGGCTGGCATGCTTGTGAAGGCCGAACGCATGGTCGTATCTGGTTCGTCCGACGATGAGGGTGCGGTCATTGCCGCCGTCAGGAACGTCGTTGTGGTGGCGCTTCCAGGCGGGGTATCAAGCTCATCCAATGGATAGGGGCGTGATTCCACACACCCTTCCCAACTGCTGTCAGGGTCGGATGCAAAGAGAGTATAGTGGTTGACTTTAGTATTCACATCAACATCACCGTTCTCATCGGCGTGAATAAAGCGGGCACCATTATATAAGGCGGTGCCGTTCACATCACCCCAAGTCGAAACCCAGCTGCTTGCGCCACCAGCATTGACGTGTTGATTAAATGGAACAACACCAATTTTAAGATTGTCACTTTGGGTTTCTGTATCGAACATAACGTCAAGCATCGCGACCACAGCCTTTTTCAGGCTGGTCATTTTGTTCGTACCGCCGCTATCATTCCAACCCATGGAACCGGTGACATCGAGCACCAACGCTAGTTCAATTCGGCCGGCACCAAATTTTGTGATCCCAACACATTGGGCAACAGGGAGATGTTCAATTTGAACCACGGGCAACAGATAAGTTTCAAGTGATCCATCGACACATGCTTTTACTTTCGTCTCATCAGAGGTCAGGTCAAAACTGACGACATCACTAATTGTCGCATATGGAGTATGGTCAGGCTTCAAAAGGTCGCCTTCGTATCTGGCGTTTTCAACAAAGAAATCCTCGCCATAGGAAATAAGTTGAGTATCTGTCCAATCAGGGTGAATTTCTTCCATCCGCGCAATCGCAAGACTTGCCGCGTCTAGGGAATCGAGGAGATCACCGCGCACGGAATTGTAACGGGCGTAATCTACGGAGCCGCCGACAAACAGAAACAATACACTGCTCATCAAAATGAACAGCATCGCAATGTTTCCACGGGTATCACGCAAAAACCGACGCCCAAGATCTGGTACGTTTTGCTTTGCGTTACCGCCTTGGATGGCGGATGCCGTTTTTTCGCTCATAGTCTCCCCCTATGGATACACAGATTTCTCCCGTGTATGCCGCAAATGTACGGTCTGTGTAATTAACAGATGGTGAGGGAAGCTGGTTAACGTGCGTGAATAATTTACATTCTCGCAAGTGAAAAGCTCGGCAATTTGTAATCACTTATCGAGACATATCGTTTTAAATGATGCAATAAAATTGAAAAAATTTTACAAAATCAATTTACACATCGTAAGCCAACGAAACGCCCGTTTATAAATTCCTTTATTGCGAGACATGCAAATCCGTAAGGTTTGCTGCGATATCTTCAAACGCTGCTTTCAATTCCGATGAATTTGGGGCGTTGAAATAATAAGGTGCAGCCGGCTGTGTGGCGCAAGATTTCATTCTTGAATCGACATTACTGCCGGCCGTAACATCAAAAACAATAGTATAAACCAAGATACCTTCTTGCTTCATGCGGCGACAAATTCGCAGGAGTTTATTGTCGGCTTCGTCTTTCATATTGCCATTGGTCCCGCCTGAATTGGTTGCATCAATGCCATCACCCATTCGTTCTTCATTGACATATCCATATGATGTCGCCCAGGAACCAAAATGAGTACTTTCCTCATAAAAAGTGTTTTCACCATCGGTCATAATAATAACCGCGCGTTGCCAGTCGCTTTCCGATGTCCCATTTGGGCCAATATCCGCCGGCCCTGTCGATTCCGTAAAAGGAAGCCCGTCGGAAACAACGCGCCATCCCCACATCGCACCATTTGGGATGTTGGTTCCGCCAGTCGTGTAGAGTGAGCCCACAATTCCCCCATCTGGTAGACCATCTTTATTTGCGTCACCGCCATCAATCGCAAAACGATCATCAGTCATCGGCAATAAGGCCGGCGGGCAACCGGGCATATTTGGCGCAAAAGTTGGGTCGTCCTTTGGTAAGTTATATTTGTGATCATATCGCTGGGTGACTGGGTTCCACCAACCCACATAGGCGCCGCGCAAAATAAACTCATCATAATCAAGCGGGCTTGCATCGGTTGGGGAAGTCACTGTTGGATCAGTAAATCGAGTGTTACCCACGCCCAACTCGATCATATAGTCCCTAAAAGCTTGTTGAGCCGCAGTATAAGGCCCTGTTGGCGATTCCAATGCACGAAACTGCTCAACGATCCGCGCATAATGGCCGGTCGTTTGGCCACCATATCGCCCGATAAAAAGTTCATCATCAATGTAATCGCGTTGCTGATATTTGAATTTGTTGATACCAGGTGCCGCACTCGGATTAGAAAACCAGTTTCGCGCAAATGTCTGTGAATTATTCGCGCCGTTAATCGGAATGGATACTGTTTCTTCCCAGTGTCTATACCCACGCCGCCGCGCGCAACGTCCATTCCAATCACTATTGCAGTCCGGATCGTCGCCCAAAAAAACAGGGACAAAACGGGAATTGGCGACACCGGCCAATTGCGAAAGGGATTGGCTCGGGTCAATTGATGGCATGCTACCAAAGGCCGCTTGCATCGTTGGATCAGGTTCGTCCTCAGATGAGGGTGCTGTCATCGCAGTCGAAAGAATTGTCGTGGTAGTCGCTGAGCCCGGCGGTGTATCAAGCTCATCCAATGGGTACGGCCTCGATTCTACACAACCGGTCCAATTTGCATCGGGATCGGAATCATAGAGACGATAATGATTGACCTTGGTATTTGCGTCCACATTGCCGTTCTCATCGACATGAATAAAACGTGCGCCATGATAGTGGGATTGCGCATTGAGGTCGCCCCAAGTTGAAACCCAACTCGTCGCTCCACCCGCATTGACATGATAGTTTAACGGAACAACTCCAATTTTTAGGTTATCACTTTGGGTATCATCACCGAACATCACATCGAGCATTGCGACAACAGCCTTTTTTAGGCTCGTCATTTTTTTCTCGCCACCGACGCTACTATTCATTGAGCCGGTCATATCAAGGACAAGTGCAATTTCGACACGCCCCGCCCCCGCCTTTGTAATACCAACGCATTGAGAGATTTCGAGATACCGAATATTCACGACTGGCAGAAGGTGGGTTTCGATGGAACCGTCAATGCACGCACGTACTTTTGTATCATCTGTAACGAGATCGAACGTAACGATATCACCAATTTCTGTGTACGGCGCGTGATTTGGTTTCAAAAGAGCGCCTTCATATGTCGAGTTTTCAACAAAAAATCTTTCGCCGTAGGCAACAAGTTGGTCAGGTGTCCAATCTTTGTGCTTCTCCTCCATCCTTGCAACAGCAAGGCTCGCCGCATCAAGAGAGTCTAAAATATTCGCGCGCATTCCATTGTATCGGGTATAATCGACCGCGCCACCAACAAATAGAAACAAAACGGTACTCATCAAAATAAACAGCATAGCCATATTGCCATGCGTATCTTGCCAGAAACTTCGAAAACCTATTTGTACGGATAATTTGCTTTTACTATCGCGACCAAAATTTTTGCCACGATCAGACGACGCACCACAGACACTCATGATGACCCCCATATGGATCTTACACGGGTCCCCCTGCCATCAGTGTACGGCATCTACAATTAACGGAATGTAAGAGTATCTGAATATTTGGTAGAATTTTTGTTGCACAACAAACAGCCATCAGCGCACCGATCATGTGCTGAGCCACGTTTCAACACTATAGGAAAAATTCTCTCTATCCAGTTTAGGCTTTGTTATTGATCAGGGTAGAAACGCCCCGCCAATCAAGCGACAATATCCGTATAAAGCTCACTCTCAGCAGGCTCAGGGCTTTCGAGAGCGAAATCAGCAGCCTCTTTGACGACGACTTTGATTTGTTTGTCGATTTCTTTCAGCGCCGCAGCATCAGCAAAGCCACCATCCAAAATGCGCGCCTCGCACCGTTTGATCGGATCATTGTGCTCGCGCACATCATCAACCTCATCGCGAGAACGATATTTGGCTGGATCAGACATGGAGTGACCACGATATCGGTACGTCTTCAACTCCAGCACATAAGGCCCCTGCCCCGTCCGCGCATGCTCCATCGCGTCACGGGCGGCTTCACGAACCGCAAGCACATCCATACCGTCAACTTCCATACCTGGAATCCCAAACGACGCCCCACGGCGATAAAGATGGGTTTCTGAATGGGACCGCTTCACGCTGGTACCCATTGCATATTGGTTGTTCTCGATCAGGAAAACGACAGGCAATTTCCAAAGCTGTGCCATGTTCATGGCTTCGAACACCTGGCCCTGGTTAGACGCACCGTCACCAAAATAGGTAAGGCTAACTTTTGGCTCTTCGCGATAGCGATTGGCAAAGGCTAAGCCAACGCCCAATGGAATTTGGGCACCCACAATGCCGTGGCCGCCGTAAAATTCTTTTTCTTTGGAGAACATGTGCATGGAGCCGCCCTTACCGCGGGAATAGCCCCCTTCGCGACCGGTCAGCTCTGCCATCACACCTTTGGCATCCATGCCACAGGCCAACATGTGGCCGTGGTCGCGATACCCAGTAATGGTTTGGTCGCCTTCGCGCTTGACCGCTTCCATGCCGACCACAACCGCTTCTTGGCCAATATAGAGGTGACAGAAACCACCAATATGACCCATCCCGTAAAGCTGGC
>JAJFGD010000028.1 GCA_021776315.1 Hyphococcus sp.
GACATGTAAAAAGCAAAAAACGCCGCATCCATCTCAAAATGCGGCGTTTCAAAATTACCTTCAAGGAGTCGGTGCTCAGCCAAGCGTTGCAACACCGAGAGGTACCTCAAATTTTTCACACCAAACATAAATTGTTTGATAGGCCATTGGATCAAAACCTTCAGGCAGTTTGTAAGATTGGTGACCTGTTTTACTCTTTAGTTCGGAAAATTGGGTCTCAACCACATAGTCCGGATCGCCAAACCCAAGCCGCGGTTCCGGTGCGCCATCAAGGCTAAAATCATCCTCTAAGGTTACATAAAAACCATCTGCTGCTTGCCGAATGGTCACACCACCAGTGGTAACGTGTTTACTCGCCCCCTCGAACACACCAGTGGCAACAACCGCTCCTTCAGCGACAACCTTATCTGACTGCGCTAGTGGTTCCGAAGCGGATTGAATTGTTTCGCCGGTCTGTTGGCCACAGGCAATGAGCCCAAGTGCGATCGCTGATGCGAAGAATATTCGAATCATCATACTTTGGTTCTTTCATTTTCAATTAATTTAGTTTTTTGTCTGGAATCGCCGGTGTTTTAACATCGCCAGCTTTGTCGGTTTTTTTCTTGGTCTCTGGCAATGGTGCCACTTTGACACCCTCTGTTACCAAGTCTTGAACTTCCGTACGCGTTGCTTCACCAAAAATTCCGCGCTTTTTTGATTCACCATAGTGAATTTTTCGCGCTTCTTCAGGAAACTTGTCACCGACATAATCAAAATTTTTCTCGACGTAATCGCGCGCCCGTCCCGCCGCTTGAATAATCTCATTTTTGATCGCCGATAGGCGTTCATCACGGGAACCACTCCGACGTTTCACCGCAGGTGCCATGACGGCTTTGCGCACCTCCTCTGATCCGCAGGATGGGCATTCAATCAAACCTTCGTCGGATTGCGTATCAAAATCGTCGCTATTTCGGAACCAGCCTTCGAATTCGTGGTTCAGGTCACAGGTGAGTTGGTATTTGATCATTTTTTGACAATGGAGATTTTAAAACTTTGTTCAAGTCCAAGATTGGGAATTCGTGCACGGGCCTTACTGGCCTTCGAGGGGTCAATCTTAGCAATAATTATGCCTGGATCATCATTGTCAGCCAAGGCCAATACCTCTCCCCACGGGTCAATAATCATGGAATGACCATAGGTTTCACGACCATCCTCGTGCGTACCCCCTTGTGCTGGGGCAATGACATAGGCCCCATTTTCGATGGCTCTTGCGCGTAGAAGTACCTCCCAATGCGCCATCCCCGTTTGGCGTGTAAACGCGGCCGGAGCACACAACACGTCTGCACCGGCTTGCGCAAGCCCCCGATAAAGAGATGGAAAACGCACATCATAACAGATGGATAAACCGAATTTCGCTAGTTCGGTCTCAACCAGAACGCTTTGTGACCCAGGTCGATAAATTTTCGATTCTTTCCAACTTTCGCCGTTAGGCAAATCCACATCGAACATATGCAGCTTGTCATAACGAGCGACTACGGCCCCATCTGGTGAAAACATGAAACTACGGTTGGCCGCTTTGCCATTTCCCACATTGACCGCCAGGGAACCGATTAACAGCCAGACACCATGGTCGCGCGCTGCTTCAGAAAAAGCCTTGATTTCTGCAAGGGCGTCTTCCGGTGGTAGCCCGTCCATCAAACGCGCGCCCTTGCGATCCACTGTATTGGTCATTTCAGGGGTAGCAATAAATTGCGCGCCTGCCTCCGCCGCTTTCGAAATCAGCGCAAGGGAATCCGACGTATTTTGATTGCGATCTATACCCGACCGCATTTGCACACAGGCCGCCACAAAGGATGAAGTCGGGTCATACACCATTTAACAGAATATCCAATTTCCCGGCGCGTTCTAACGCCATTAGCTCGTCACACCCCCCAACATGGGTTTCGCCGACAAATATTTGTGGGTATGTCGTTTTACCATTTGACCTAGCCAACATTTCGTCGCGTTTTTTTCGGTCGAAAGCGGCTGAAACCTCAGTGATATTGGCACCCTTTTTTTGAAGAAGCGCAAGCGCTCGCACACAAAACGGGCACATTGGTCTCGTATAAACCGTAACATCCTGCATTCAATTAATCCTCGAGCCCCGTGACCCGGCTATATGGCACCGATTCCACCTTTGACAACCCGTGCCAGCACGACTGCATCCACACGCGCCGCCCCCGCCTTTTTAAGGGCTTTTGCGCATGCTGAAAGGGTCGCCCCGGTCGTCAGTACATCGTCGATTAAAACGATATGGGCATTGGCCGCAGCGGACGCAGCCTGCCTTGGGACCTCGAAGGCACCCCCAACATTTCGAATTCGTGCCCCGGCAGAAAGGTTTTTCTGGGGTCGTGTGGATCGTGTGCGGCGCAAAAACCCAGGCGTGTATTGGACGCCTGAGAATTTGGCCACAGATTGAGCTAAGAGCGCCGATTGATTGTAACGACGCTCCAACAGGCGACGACGATGCAGCGGAACTGGCACTAGGCACGTGCGTGGTGAGATAAGTGCGGCACCGGCCCGTTCGATCCATTTCGCCAACACAGGTGTCAATTCAGTCCTATCAGCGTGCTTAAAGCCAACCACCAATTTGTGGCTAGCATCATCGTAAACCAATGCCGCACGCGCGTGATCGTAAACCGGAACTTCTGCTACGCACGATGGGCATTCGATATTGTCGCCATATTCAGCGGCAAACGGAACGCCACACCGCGGACAATATGGAGCCTCAATGAAATGAAGCGCCGACCACGCTTGAGGGCTCAATTGCCCTGTTTTGCCAACTGACATACCACTTATTGGACAACGAGGCGGCATCACCGCATCTAATATCATTCTGCCGGCTGTCGAAATAGCTACATTCAGGTGTGGAATAATTTGAGGTTTCACGCTTCATAGATTAACGCCTGTAGCAGGGAAGCGAAAATCACAATGACGAATAACCCATCAAAACTCGCGCGAAACGGTACTCAGCAAGCCAGTAAGGCTTTGTCCCATCGCCATGCGCTTGAACGCCTTGCGGCCAAGGGAATTGATGTCAAAACATTCATAGATGCTGGTGCAGCACGCGGGGCGTGGTCGCACATAGCCGAAAAATATTGGACAAATTCGCATTTCCATTTACTTGAGGCAAAAGATGTTTGGCAGTCCGATCTCGAAAAGCTGACACACCGCAAAGGCAACTACAGTTTCACCATGAAAGCTGTAACTGACAAACCAGGAATAATTTACTTTCCAAAAGGTGGGGATGAGTATGGCGGTGCCGCCTTTAAGGAAAAGGGCGAACGTGATGATCTGGTACCAGTTCCTGCGACATCCATCGATCACGAGGCTAGCACGCTCAAACTTGAAAGTCCGTATGGTATTAAACTCGACACCCACGGTACTGAAGTCGATATCTTACGAGGCGCAGAAGAGACGCTAAAAAATACGACCCTGCTTTGCATCGAAACATATAATTTTATCGGCCAAAAACGGTTTCCAGAATTATTGCTCCACATGCAAACTCTAGGGTTTCGTGTCGCCGACATTGCAGAACCTTTGTTCCGCGAAAGTGATGCGTCCCTCTGGCAGGTAGATTTTTATTTCCTGCGTGCTGAACATCCAGCATTTCAAGACTATGGATTTTCGAAAGCTTAATGTCGAATCAACCAACAAAGCTATTTAATCGCGCCGTTTATGCGCAAAGGCGCAACCGGTCTGCCAGGAATTTTGATAAATATGATTTCCTCCATCGGCGCGCAATGTCCGATATTGTGGACCGATTAGAATCGATTAATCGAGAATTTCCGAAAGCCCTTTTTTACGGCACCGGAAAACTCGACCAACTGTTGACTGCTGAATGTGCAGTCGGAGATATCATTCATGCGGACATCGCACAATCTCGCATTTCCGAAAGAAACCTACGCATTGTCTACGACGAAGATATGTCTCCCTTCGCGCTGCAATCATTCAACCTTATAGTCAGCCTACTGACACTCCACAATTCTAATGAACTCGTCGGCGCATTGGCACAAATGCGCGCGCAATTGAAACCAGATGGATTATTAATCGCTGTACTTTTTGGCGAACAAACATTGAGCGCTCTCAGAGCAGCGCTTTACCAAGCGGAAACAATGACCTCTGGCGGTGTCTCTGCGCGCATTGCACCATTTGCAGCAGTACGCGATCTTGGGGCTTGTTTGCAGCGCGCTGGCTTTGCCTTACCAGTCGTTGATTTAGACAGCGTCACTGTAACCTACAAACGATCGGAACAAATTTTCTCCGATTTACGCGGCCTTGGCGAGAACAATGTCCTTCATCAAACCGCGAACCCGATGACAAGAACCTTGTTTCAAGAAACGTTGACAGCATTTGCAAATGCCGGTGGAAAAGATCAATTTGATCTCATCTTTATGACTGGTTGGGCACCCCATGAAAGTCAACAAAAACCATTAAAACCGGGATCGGCACAATCTTCACTGGAAGACGCCATAAAAAAAAAGAAGGCAACGAAAAATACTGATGAACGCTAGTTGATCGCGGTGTCAATTTCCGTCTCAATGGTCGTGTACATCTCATTCGACGAGTCGCCAAAACTTCTGGCTGCACCTAGCACCGCCAAGAATATCAGCGCAACGATCAAACTATATTCGATCGCCGTTGCACCCGACTCGTCTTCACGAAATCGTTTGGCAAGCATCCACGCCGGCGATTTTTCTAACGCCCTTATCGAAAAAATGGTCAACACAAAAACTCCCCCAGCTGCGCCGCCAACGGCCTGTCGGCGGGCGGCATCTCAAAGTCTAACAACGAATTAGGCTTCACCCATTTCAGTTGCTGACCCTCACGCGATGCCGGCATGCCAGTCCATTTTCGACAAACAAATAATGGCATCAACAAATGAAATTCTCCTGAATCCAAAGAAGCAAAACTAATTGGGGCTAAACAAGAGGTCTCCGTTTCGATCCCGAGTTCCTCCTTTAATTCCCTAATAAGTGCCTGCTCCGGCGTTTCGCTCTCTTTCAGTTTGCCTCCAGGAAATTCCCAAAGATCAGCCAACGGCTTTCCCTTCGGACGTCTTGCTAATAAAACTTTTCCATCTCGATCAATCAACGCACAGGCCGCTACCAACAATAACTTCGCCATATTCTCGCCTTAATTTTTACTGGGGCTTTCTTGCCAGATTGTTACGTCAATGGTTCAAATTTAAATGAGTTCACACAATTGGAAGCAATCAAAGGATTATTTCCCGGTTTCGTCGCCCTCATCGCCATCAACATCAACAAGTTCTGGCGACAAAAGGTCGGGAGGTGCTTGTTGGGTGTCATTTTGGGACGTTTCTGGTCGATAATAAACCACGTGATTTTCTTCTTCGAGATCTCGCAATGTCCGGTCAATGACGCGAAGGCGCAGAAATTCGGAAATATTGTCCTCTACTTCAGCCAACGGAACGGTATTCGTGGGACGTCGATCGAGGACCTCAATGATATGCCAGCCAAATTCTGTCTGAAATGGCGGGGCGAGTTCGCCAACCTTTGTAGAAAAGGCAACCCTAGAAAAATTCGGGGACATGATGCCTTGGCTAAACCAACCAACCTCACCACCCAACGGTGCAGTCGCACGATCACGCGATTCAGCTCTAGCGATGGCACCAAAATCACCGTCAGCATTCAGCCGCGTGATGATATCTTCCGCCTGCTCGCCGGTTTCGACCAATATATGGCGAACTCTCACCTCATCCCCAAGTACCGTAATATCTCTCTGGGAATTATAGAGGCGTTCGATTGTTTCCGGTTGGACCGCATCTTTGATTCGCGAATCTAGAAATGCAGCTGCCAAAACCCTATCGCGCGCAGCATTGACCCGGCGCAACACCTGCGGCGAACGTTGCATACCCGTATCCTGGGCAGCACGTGCCAAAAGCCGCTGTTCTACATAGGACTCGACGAGGTCGCGTTGAAATGCTGATTGTGCTGTCAGTATTTCATTTCCATCCAAAAACCCACCAGCGCGCGCGGCGGCCTCAATTTCTGATAGATGGACATAACGCCCCTCAATTCGCGCCAATATGGGGTCTGCTTCGTTCACAGGGGGGCGCAACAAAGATTGACTGCTCGCATCTGCCCCCGCTCCGGCTCGCAGCTCATCGACAATCCAGAGGCTGGCAACCGCCAACATTACGCCAGATACGGCGCTATAGGCTCGTCCTGTTCGGGTCGGGAGCCACAAAAGCAGGCTCTGAAACGCCTCAAAAGCGAGCCCCATCACATAAAACAGACCATTTACGGCTTTTCGGGCGAGCAATTTTGTCGCGCGCCAAAGGGCTGAATCAAGTGCCGCCGCTAGCCGCCAGGTGGTGATTATCAGTTTCCAGAGGGCCCGAAGTAGCAATAAAGTGGCGTTCGCCAACGCCTCTGCGGCCGCTCGCACGGCTTTGGAAGCCTGCTCGGAGGCTTGGTCACGTTTAAATTCTTGGCCGTCTGGCGTTTGCATATCGTATTAGACCCAGCTCGTTTCGTTGACAGCCGCCGGGGGCGTCACTATTTCTCCGGCAACCCTACGGGGCAATGTAATTCCAATCCAGCCGATGGAGAGCGCGCCACGCTCCGGCACTATGCGGGCGCTCGTATTTCCTCCATCGCACCACGAAGGCCCAGTTCTCATGGCGTTTCTCGGCATCGCAAAAAAATTCTTCGGTTCATCCAATGATCGCCGTCTTAAGCCTTTATGGCGCCGCGTGGAGGCGATCAATGCATTCGAAGACGAGATCGCCAAACTCAGTGATGATGGACTGATTGCCCAAACAGAAAAGTTAAAGCAGCGCCATAAAGATGGCGAATCATTGGATGCCTTGCTGGAAGAGACCTTTGCTACAGTTCGGGAGGCCGCCAAACGGGCCCTGGGCCAGCGGCATTACGACGTACAGATGGTCGGCGGTATGGTCCTCCATCAAGGCGATATCTCTGAGATGAAGACCGGTGAAGGTAAAACTTTGGTCGCGACCCTCCCGGTCGTTTTGAACGCCCTCACCGGGCGCGGCGTTCACGTGATCACGGTCAACGATTATCTTGCCAGCCGCGACGCGGAATGGATGGGCCGTGTTTATGAGCGCCTAGGGATGAAAACGGGGTGCATCGTTCATGGCCTAAATGACCAAGAACGTCGCGAATCCTACGCTGCGGATATTACTTACGGGACCAATAACGAATTCGGTTTCGACTATTTGCGCGATAATATGAAATCTTCCTTGGAAGAGATGGTGCAACGAGGACACCACTTTGCGATTGTTGACGAGGTTGATTCGATTTTGATCGATGAAGCACGTACGCCGTTGATTATTTCCGGGCCAACCGACGATAAGTCTGAACTCTACATGACTATTGATGGCTTCATGTCTGAACTTGGCGAAGACGATTTCGACATTGATGAAAAAGCGCGTTCCGTCGTGCTGACTGAAGAGGGCAATGAAAAAGTTGAGGACCTGCTAAAAACCGCTGGCCTGATGCAAGGAGAAAGCCTTTATGACTCGGTCAACATTTCGATCGTTCACCATGTGAATCAGGCGCTAAAGGCACATAAAACTTTTCAGCGCGACAAAGATTATATCGTCCGTAATGACAAGGTCGTCATTATTGATGAATTCACGGGTCGCATGATGGAAGGTCGACGCTGGTCTGATGGCTTACATCAAGCGGTGGAAGCAAAAGAGAAAACAACAATCCAACCGGAAAACCAAACACTCGCGTCCATCACGTTCCAAAACTATTTCCGTCTTTATGAGAAACTTGCCGGCATGACCGGGACGGCCCTTACTGAGGAATCAGAATTTGCGGACATCTATGAGCTAAACGTTTTCGAAATCCCGACAAACCGGGTCATCGAACGCGAAGATGCTGATGACGAACTTTACATGACGGCGGAAGAAAAATTCAAAGCGATCGTTGTTCAGATTGCCGATTGCCATAAACGCGGTCAGCCAGTGCTAGTCGGTACAGTGTCGATTGAAAAATCAGAGCACCTGTCTGAACTCCTCAGCAATAAGAAATATTTCAAAACATTAGCAGCATCATTGCGGGAACGCGCGGGAGAGCTGAAAGAAAAAGAAACTGAATTACGAGACGCACTCAACGAACATGCTGACGCGTTGGATGAATTTGCCAAAAACAAAACACCAGTTACGCACAACGTTTTGAATGCCCGCTATCATGAACAAGAGGCGGAGATCATCGCTCAAGCAGGTGCACCTGGTGCCGTTACGATTGCTACTAACATGGCCGGCCGTGGTACGGACATTCAACTTGGTGGATCGGTCGACAAAGAACTCCTCGACCATCTTGAAGAAGGTGATGACGAGGAAACGATTAAGCGCAAACGCGCTGAAATCGAAGCCAAAGTTGAAGTAGAAAAACAAAAAGCATTAAAAGCTGGCGGTCTCTACGTTCTCGCGACGGAACGTCATGAAAGTCGTCGTATCGACAACCAGCTGCGCGGTCGATCGGGTCGCCAGGGTGACCCAGGCGCGACAAAATTCTTCCTTTCCCTCGAAGATGACCTCATGCGCATTTTTGGTTCGGGCATGGAAAAAATGCTGAAACGATTCGGTATCCAGGCTGACGAATCTATCGAACACCCGTGGTTCACAAAGGCTGTTGAAACAGCACAGAAAAAAGTTGAGCAACGCAACTTTGATACCCGTAAAAATGTCTTGAAGTTCGACGATGTCATCAATGACCAACGTAAGGCCATTTTTGAGCAGCGTATTGAGTTTATGTCGTCAGAAACAGTTGACGATATTATTGGTGACATGCGCGGGCAGCTTGTTGACGACTTGGTCGCGACCCATATTCCAGCAAAATCCTATGCAGAAAAATGGGACGTCGAAGGCCTAAGCGAAGATTTGAAACAGATTTTTGGACGCGAGTTCCCAGTTGATGAATGGGCGAAAGAAGAAGGCGTGGCGGATACGGAGATCAGCGAACGCCTCATTGAAGAAACAAGCACCGCTGCTGCATCCCGTGTCGCAGAAATGGGTCCTGACGTCATGCGGCGCCTTGAAAAGGCAATCCTTCTCAATGTTCTCGATACGAATTGGCGCGAACATCTACAAACACTTGATCATTTGCGCTCCGTGATATGGCTTCGTGGCCACGGCCAGCGTGATCCAGTCAACGAATTTAAGACGGAAAGCTTTGCGCTTTTCGAAACGCTGCTTGACGGACTACGTCGAGACGTAACGCGGATGTTAATGCATGTCCAAGTCCGTAAACCCGAAGACGCGATTCCCGAGCGCCCAAATATTCCGATGACTGAAACCCATGCAAATCCATTAACAGGTGAAAACGAAATGGCGCCGTCATCCGATTTGCGATCACGGGCTTCTGCCGGTGGCGTTACATTGGCTGCGCGCGCGCGCGCGGAAGAAGTTGATCCAAACAACCCAGAAACTTGGGGACGGGTTTCACGTAATGCGCCCTGCCCTTGCGGTTCTGGTAAAAAGTTTAAGGCTTGTCACGGGTCAATCTAATAACTGTGCTAAATTTCCTCCATGAGGTTTTAGCAATTGATTTTCTTGGCGAGCTCAGAATTACTAAAAATCTTTGATACGTTGCGCCTACGCGCAAACATTGTCTGAGACTGACTGCTGAAAATGACAGTGCGTCATTCGACGCCCAGTGGCGTGGTAAATCCCGAAACACCAAATAATTCTGGAAATCGCCGATGATAGAGTTCTTGATATTGTGGAGCTTTATCAGTCAACCAAACATTGTAGTTTGTAATAAGGGCGAATGCGAGTTTTTCCTCGGGGTAGTAACGCAGTTCAGCAACGGCTCCATTGGTCAACCCTCCATGCCCAAAATAGGAAACACTTCCATTGTCGTCGTAAAAGATTTCCCAACCAAAAGAGCGATTGGATCCTTCACCATTGTTTAAATAAACTTCGTTTGTGAAAAGCGAGACTGTCTCAGTCGCAAAAAAGTCGCCTGCAAAAACCTCACTAGCAAAAAATGCAAGGTCAGTGGCAGTGCTAAGAATGCCCGTGTCCAGCCCCATTTTCATGTGCCGTTTTTTGATAGAGTCTCAGGAACAGGCGGACG
>JAJFGD010000271.1 GCA_021776315.1 Hyphococcus sp.
CTGTGACGGCACATTTCACAAATGCACCTGGCTTGATGATGTGAAACTCACCATCGTCATATTCGATGCCTGCTTCTTCACCGGAACTAAAAGACTCAAACAAATTCATTCATGCCTCTGTAAGCTTTACTGGGGGTTTTCTATCGCGTCAGCGCGCCTTTAGTCAAAAAGCCTTTGCTGACGTGGTTTTGCTGTCTTACTAGGCGCTTTTTTTGCACTGTTCCCGGCCTTTCCGGGCTTTGTGTCTGTGACAAACTGAAACCGGCGGGGGCCGTCGGCAAACTGGATTTCGCCCCCGCTAACGCTCGCTGCATCACGCGCCCGTCGCAGCAATGCACCATTGTCATCACGCACCAATGCAAAGCCCCGTTCAAGCACATTTTCATAGGAAAGCACTGACAGAACGCGGGCGGCTGAGGTCAATCGCGCCGATCGGTCGGCCATGGATTGGCGGGTGCGGTCAGCAAGACGTGACCAGGCACCCTCCACCCGGTTTTCACGTGCCAAAAAACCGCCTGACAACATCCGCGGATTAAGGCGCGTGCCGATCCCGACGATTTGCGTTTGCGCACTATTGAGCCTTGCTCGTAATCCATTGTGCAACCCATCAGCGGCGCGATCAACTCTTTGCGATGCCGCGCCAAGTACATCTTCCGGTCGCCCCAACCCTCTGACGGCTGACAACAAAGCGGCGCGGCGCGTCTCAAAAAGTCGGACCGACGCTGACGCCAGTCGCCGCTCTTTGTTCAAAAGCTCACTTAACAACTCGCTGCGCACTGGCGCTGCTATCTCAGCGGCGGCTGTCGGTGTCGGCGCACGTTTATCTGAAACAAAGTCAATCAGCGTCGTGTCCGTCTCGTGTCCTACCGCTGAAATCAGCGGAATGTCACTTGCGGCCGCAGCGCGTGCGACGACCTCTTCGTTGAAGCACCACAAATCTTCCAATGATCCACCGCCACGTGCGACGATTAAAACATCGGGGCGCGGAATATCGCTATCCCCGGACAGGGCATTGAACCCCTCAATTGCTTCGGCAATTTTTTCCGCGGCTCCACGTCCCTGCACTAAAGTTGGCCAAACAATGACGTGTCGCGGAAATCGTTCCCGAAGGCGGTGCAAAATATCGCGAATTACCGCGCCCGATGGCGAGGTCACTACACCAATGACATCCGGCAAAAATGGGAGAGGTTTTTTCCGCTCTGGTGAAAACAACCCTTCGGCTGCCAGTTTCTTTTTGCGCTCTTCAAACAACGCCATCAATGCGCCGACACCCGCAGGCTCTAGCGAATCGATAATCAATTGATAGCGTGACTGCCCCGGAAAGGTTGTCATCCGCCCTGTCGCTACGACTTCCATGCCTTGCTCAGGCGCAATCGACAGGCGTGCAGCCATACCTTTCCACATCACACTGGAGATGACTGCTTTTTCATCTTTGAGATCAAGATAAACATGTCCGGACGCCGCACGGGTGACACGGCCGAGTTCACCCTTCACGCGCACCAGCCCAAAGGTGTCTTCTATTGCCCGCTTTACGGCACCAGATAGCTCCGTGACCGTATATTCATGGACATTTCCGATATTTGTATCTGTCATTTTTGTGTTAAACCATGATTTGGGCACATGGATAAGGCATTTGCGCCAAAGTCGGGATCATTGCAAACGGGAAATTTCCGACGGGAATGACAGGTCCCAAATTGTAGTCAGTATCATTGCGTATCACCGCCTGCCGAACTGCATATGCTGGTGGTGTAGGACTATGCATTTATAAATCGTCACGACTCTGAAGGGGAGAGCGACATAATGAAAACAAAACTGTTTCTGGGCGCAGCTGCCGGTGCCATTACATTGGCCGGGATTAGCTTCACAACAACCAATATCAGCGAGAAGGAAATGGCTGCTCCATTTCTTCATCCATTGATGATCGCGCGCTCATTGTGCGGCGAACAGCTTGATGGATTGGCAAAACGCCGCGCGTTTTTTGTCAGCGCTGCCAGAGCCTATGCACAATCGCTCGATGAAACCCCTGGCGATGTAGCGATGCTGCGCCCTGGCTTGAGTGACATCGCTTATGAGATCACCACTGACAAACCGGAAGCACAAGCGTGGTTTAACCAAGGCCTAGAGTTCACCAACAACTTTAACCATGGCGAAGCCATCAAAGCCTTTCAACAAGCACAAGCAATCGATCCAGAATGCGCCATGTGTTTTTGGGGCGAAGCTTTTGCCTATGGTCCAAATATCAATGCACCGATGATGGACGAAGCCGTTGCACCGGCTTGGGCCGCATTGCGCCAAGCCCTCGCGCTGCGCAGAAATGCTAGCGAAAAAGAGCAAGCGTTAATCAATGCGCTCGGCTATCGGTACGAATCTGCGCCCTTGGTTGACCGTTCAAAATTGGACAATGCTTTTGCCGATGCCATGGAAGACGTTACCAATCAGTACTCTGATGATGACTTTATTGCAGCACTAGCCGCTGAAGCCAATATGGACACGCAAGCCTGGGACTATTGGAGTGACGGCGGGCGGACACCTAAGGGCCGCACCGCACGGACAATTTCCCTGTTGGAAGGCATCCTTGAACGCAACCCGAATTACCCGGCGGCGATCCACCTTTATATCCATATCACTGAGGCATCGCGCAATCCTTATCGGGCTGCTGATCACGCAGACCGATTGGCCGCGTTGACACCCGGACTTGGGCATCTCGTTCATATGCCGTCACACACATATTATCGTATCGGCCGTTTCGAACAGTCACTTAATCACAATATCGATGCGGTTGCTGTCGACGAAGCGTATCTTGCTGATGCGGATGCCAGCATTCTTTATGAGTACGGTTATTTCACTCACAATATTCACTTCGGCATGACGTCGGCGCAAATGGCAGGTGATGGTGAAACAGCCCTTGCAATGGCACAAAAACTTGATGCAAAATTGCCCATCGACATGGCCGCAGCCGCACCTTGGGTTCAACCGATTAAGGCTTCACCTTACTATGCAATGGTGCAATTCGCAGATCCCGCCGACATTCTGGCAACGGAAAATCCTGGTGATGGTATGCCATTCCTTAAAGGCACTTGGCATTATGCACGTGGTGAGGCCTTCGTCAAATCTGGCGATCTGGAAGCAGCGCAAGGCGAAGTCGAGGCAATCAGTGCACTGATTGCTAATGCAGACATGTCAAACTTAACGGGTGGCGGTGTGCCGGCCCTTGATATCCTCAACATTGCGCGGCTGACAGTCATTGCGCGCGCATCAGCCGCATCTGGTGCGTTAGCGACCGGCATTGAAGCGATGGAAGAAGCCACCGCAATTCAGTCCACGTTGCCATATACAGAACCGCCCTATTGGTATTATCCGTCAAAGCAAACATTGGCATCGATGTTGTTGCAAGATGGACAGGCCGAGCGCGCTGAACAACTTTTCTTGGAGTCTCTTACGAAGTCACCGAATAATGCCTGGGTGCTATTCGGACTCTCTGAAGCGTATAAGAGCCAAGGCGACAAAAACGGGGCTAAATATGCCCGCGCTTTGTTCAAAGACGCCTGGCTTGGCGATAAAAAATCGAAGCCCGATCTCGGCGCGCTGTAGACCAAATACAAAAAATTACTAGACGCGGAACGCTTTGTGCGTGCCGCGTTTTTTTGTGGAGGCTCACCTAAACGCCAACCCGATCATCCCAGCGCAGGTCGGGCTCTCATGAGACGGTGTCAGGACATAAACATCGAGATTTCGGCTTTCGCCGGAACGATCGTATATGTTTATGACAACTCCTACTGATCATTAGGCGAATTATTCCGCTCAGCTTCTTCCAATGCCTCGCGGATTTCGTCGATATCGTCCTGGCTCAACCCCTCGGGCAGGTCGCGGCGCGCCCATCCCGGCTCAAACGCCGGCGGTCCAATATCTGGACGGTTCCCCTCTACACCCCTGGAGATATTGTCGTCACCTGCATCAGGTAAGTTGTTCACATCATCCTGACTGCGCCTTGGGTCGGTAATGCTTTCAATCAACGCTTCATCACGTTGGCGCTGTAACGCGCGCGCTGCTGGTCCATAGGAAGGTGCCACCTCTCCGCTTTCGCGTGAGCCGCGCAGCAATTCTGTTGCCCGTGTCCAATCCTCTCCGCTATCCCCCGGCCGCCAGCCAGATCGAATTTGCCGGCGCCCGGCACATTCTTTTGCTTTGTCTTCGTCACTGAATTCTTCGGGACAGAAAATCGCAACGACACCAGAGGCACCCGGCACGACTGGCGCTTCACCAAGGGGGAGCTCAACTTGTGGCGCAACAAACCGTCGATTTCCAAAGCTTGGCTCCTCATCAAAACGATCATCGCCTTGTTGTTGCGCTTGTTGAGCAATAATTTCTTCAAGCGTTGGGACGTCACTTTCTTCTTCGCTTTCTTCCTCCGTCTCGTCCGACGCTTCGTCGTCACCAGTAGAATCTTCTTCGCCAATGAGGTCATCAAGTCCCGATGGTCGCTCTTGCTCCGGCTCGACTGAGATCAATGGCTCGGGGACCTCTTCCTCAGGCGATTGCTCGACAATCTCGTCATCTGGTGCCGGCTGCGTTTGATCGTCATCGGCCACGGGCGTTGGCTCAATGATCAAAGGTTCCGGGTCCTCGGCCGGTGGTGCGAGCTGTGGGTCTAAATCAAGATTTATCTCGGGTTCTGGTTCTGGTTCTGGTTCTGGTTCTGGTTCTGGTTCTGGCTCCTCGATGACTGGTTCTGGCTCAGGTTCAGGCGCAGCTTCTGGCTCAGGTTCAGGTTCAACTGGTTCGGGTTCCGGCTCGGGTTCTGGCTCGGGTTCTTCCGGCTCTGGCTCGGGCTCGGGCTCGGGCTCGGGCTCGGGCTCAGGGTCTAATTCTGGGTCTCGCAATTCCGGCAGTTCGGGCCGTTCCATTTCAACCAAAGTGACAGAGATCGTCCCACTCGGTGCATTGGGGATAAATATTCGCACCCGGCCGAAGACCGCCAAAGTCGTCAATACAATCATATTAATGGCGACAGCGACCAGAATTGCGGCATTGCGGCGGCGGCGATCATTGGCAGCAATCCGATCCAGAAACCGGGCGCTCGCGCGATCAAACGGCCCATAATACCGCCGCCAAAGGTGCCGCGCGCGACGCAGCAAAGACCGCCCGGTCTCCAGAGCCGTGCGTTTTTCGCGCGCTTTTGGCTGTTTGGGGTCAGGATTTGTCATGCGGCCTGGCATTGATCCAATTGGCTGGTGCGCTTAAACGCGACAGGCGGATATCGGAGAAAACCCAAGTGAAAATCCTGTTGATCGGCGGCGGCGGACGCGAACATGCGCTGGGATGGAAAATTGCGCAAAGTCCGACTTTGTCCAAGCTCTATCTGGCGCCAGGTAGCCCTGGGCTCAACCCTTTTGGCGAACCTATTTCTATAGCGGAGACAGACGCCGATGCCATCGCTGAATTTGTGGCCGAAAAATCGATCGATCTCGTGGTTGTAGGCCCCGAAGCCCCTCTCGCCGCCGGCCTCGGCAAT
>JAJFGD010000272.1 GCA_021776315.1 Hyphococcus sp.
AAATGGTCTGTTGGGTGACCCAAATGAGTCCAAACCATCAGCTATTGATGTAAATGAGCCGGTTCCCAATATTGCCGAATAGTGATTTTTATTCGGGGTTCAGCAAGTTGCCTAAGATGCCCGTGAAACCGACGTCTCGACCATTTCTGCCAATGCGCTGGAATATTTATTCGCTGGCACTTTAGAAATGTCATTCAAGGATTTTTCCGCATGTCGTTTGGCGCAAGCAATTGTGTCGACGATGGCGTCATCGCGTTCCATGAACGCTCGAGCGGTTTCAAAATCTTCTGGTTCTTGTTTGCCGTCCGAAATCGTACGTTGCCAAAAGGCTTTTTCATCAGGTTTTGACCGGGCGACGGCATAGACGATTGGCAGCGTCATTTTACCTTCGCGAAAATCATCACCGACGGTTTTGCCAAGGCTTTCTTCGAACCCGACATAATCGAGTGCGTCATCAACAAGTTGGTATGCGATACCAAAGTTTCGCGCAAAACAACGCATGGCATCTTCTTGTTGTTCGTTGCAATTGCCGATCAGCGCACCGGATTGCGCCGCTGACGCAAACAAGGCGGCTGTTTTTGCATTCACGACATCAAGATATTGTTCGAAGGTTGTTTCAATATTCTTCTGCGTTGCGAGCTGAAGCACCTCACCTTCGGCAATAATGCCGGACGCGCGCGACAGAATTTGCAAAACCCGTAGATCGCCTGCAGCAACCATGAGTTCAAAAGCGCGAGAGAATAGATAATCGCCAACTAAGACGCTTTCTTTATTTCCCCAAATCACATTTGCTGTCTTTGCACCACGGCGCAAAGAGGATTCGTCGACAACGTCGTCATGCAAAAGCGTCGCGCCATGAATCAGTTCGACCGCCGCGGCGAGTTTCACGTGATCGACACCCTCATAGTCAAACACATGAGCGGCAGCGAGGGTCAACATCGGACGTATTCTTTTGCCCCCCGCGTTGACGAGATGCCCAGCCAAGTCAGGGATCAATCCGACGGACGATTGCATATGGGTCAGGATTTCACGATTGACGGATTCGAAATCACTTTCCGTAAGCGCGCGCAATACTGCGACAGCCCCTAAAAAGTCCCGGTGGCTTTTTGGGGCGGAAATTGGGTCAGCGCTGGTCGCCAGACTGATAGACACGTTAATTCCTCGCATGGTCGTTGCGAATGTATGTCAGATTGGGCATTGGGCGCGCTGTGGTCAAGCACTGGCCCCCGCGACCGATAGCGCCCTTTCTGGACCCCAACGATCTGTAATTTTTGGTAAAATTGATTGAACTCTGGCGCTAGCACGCCTAACTCACGAAAATGTCAAAATCACAGAACCCGCTCCTCAAAATCTGGCAGTCATTACCGTTTACTGGGAAAGCTGGCCCGCTTGTCACCGTAATTGAGCTTACTGGCGTGATTGGGGTTTCTGGCCCTGGTCGCAAAGGGCTATCGCACCAAAAGCTGCAAAAGGTAATTGAAGGGGCTTTTAAGCCGTCTGAACTAGATGCTGTCGCCTTGGCGATAAACTCACCTGGCGGCTCCCCAGTCCAATCCCGGCTAATTTTTAGCGAGATCCGACGATTGGCCAAGGAAAAGGATGTGCCGGTTTTGGCCTTTATCGAAGATGTCGGGGCATCTGGGGGCTATATTTTGGCAATCGCCGGAGACGAAATTTACGCGGACGAAAGCTCCGTCGTTGGATCGATCGGGGTGATTTCTGGCGGTTTTGGCTTTCAGGAGGCGATTAGCCGTCTTGGCATAGAGCGGCGTGTTTATACTGCCGGAGAAAACAAGACGATGCTTGATCCGTTTAAACCGGAAGACCCGGCTGATGTAGCCCGTCTTCGCGATATTCTTGAAGATTTACATGCTCAATTCATTGCGTTGGTGAAATCAAGACGGCCTGGAAAAATTGCGGACGATCCGGAAATTTTCTCTGGTGCCGTATGGACGGGTTTAAAGGCCCGAGAAAAGGGATTAGTCGACGGAACAGCTCAACTCGACGATTTCATTCGTGCGCGGTTCGGAAAAGATGTTAGGATCAAACGGATGTCGCCGGAAGGCGGCTCGCTTTTGAAGCGCCTATTATCAAGCAATGATGCGCAGGCACCATCGTTAATTGATGCAGATGCTTTGGTAGATGCCGCGGAGCGCAAGGCGCTTTGGGCGCGTTTTGGACTTTGATCCTGCATGACTTTTAGGAGGGTATTGAAATGGGCGCAGTTACGACTTTGGTTGCGACCGTAGCCGCCGCGGCCGGTGCCGTTGCGCTTTATCGTTTTGTTGACCGGCAGGCTCGCGATTTAAAAGATGTCCTTCGGGACAAGGCCAAACGCACGAGCGATATGATTATCGATTATGAGCGCGACCCGGAAAGTGGCGTTTACAAACCCAAGCACTAATAAGACGCGGCTTCATCAAGGAAAGTCAAGACGACCCGTCGGTTCTGTGGGGCGTGGCGGTGCTCGAACAGGTAAATGCCCTGCCAGGTCCCAAGGCCGAGTTGACCGCTAATGAGTGGTATTAAAAGTGATGTCGTGGTGAGAGCGGATTTGATGTGTGCTGGCATATCATCACGACCCTCAGCAGCGTGGTTATAAATATCGCTCTCCGGGGCAATTCGATCAAAATAAGCGATTAAATCCGCGCAGACATCCGGGTCGGCATTTTCCTGAATAGTGAGTGAGGCAGAAGTGTGTTGGATGAACAAATGCACCAATCCACCATTTATGCCCGATTTTGTGACGACCCTTTGAATTTCTTTTGTAATTTCAATAAGATCGCGGCCGGGCGTGTTTACTGTCATGATCTGTGGCATACGCTTTTGTTTAATCAATTACGTGGCGTCTGTGAACAAATTTGCTTTTATCGATTTAGAGGCGTCGGGTCTCGGGCCCGCATCCTGGCCGATCGAGGTCGGATGGTGTTTCCCCGACGGATCACCGGACGCGCTTTTGATCAAACCGGCTGAAGATTGGGCGGATGAGGCATGGGATCGTAAGGCAGAAGCACTTCATGGTCTTTCACAAGAAACGTTGCACAAAAATGGTCACCGAATCGAATTGGTTTGTGAACGCTTAAATGCCTCGCTCTCGGAGATTGATGTCTTTTCGGATGCGCCGGACTGGGATGGATTTTGGCTTTACAGACTGTTTTCCGCTGCTGGTGCCAAGCAAGGCTTCGAATTGAAAGACTTCGGTGACCTCTTGAGCAGTTTTAAACCAGAGAAAGTCAGCGCCGCAATAGTTGCGGCGACGAAAACGGCCCCTCACCGACACCGTGCCCGCGAAGATGTCCTACACATGAAGGCCGTTTATTCCGCAGTCGTGGGCTAGTGACCAAAGATCAGGCGAAAACTGCAAATTTCGGCAAATCCAGCTGTACTTTTAGGCAAGTGAAACCATTGAAAAACGCGACAAATTCAGCGATTTTTGTCTCTTAGAACGGTCAAAACCCGATAAAATGATCAATAATCGATAGAAGGCTTGGACGCGCTCTGGCTTTTTGCTAAGCGTGCCGCCAAATAGACGCCAACAAGCTTCCGCCGGGCTTCGCTGGCGACAGGAATTGAATAGGAAGGTTTAAGATGAGTGAGTCGCAACAAAGCCCGCAGCTTTCGGGGAATATGTTTTTGTTTGAGCGCCCTGAGCTGCTCAACAAGGAGCAACATGGTCAACTTGGGATGAGTAACCCCGGAAAGCGCTTTGGGTTTTGCTCAAAAGTGCGCGCTATTCCGATTACAGTGACGGAGGTCCCAGCCGCCTCAAAAGATTACCCCATTGTGTTTATGGGAAAAGAAAATCCCGTTCTTTTAGCCGTTGTTGGATTGATCGATGATGTGAATTTGTTTGTCGACGAAAATGGTGATTGGGAAAATAAGCGCTATATTCCAGGATATGCACGACGGTACCCATTTGGTTTGGCCAATGAAACGGGTAGCGACCGTATGGCTATCGTTCTTGATGCCGCTTATGTTGGTGTTAAAACCAATGGCGAGTTACCGCTTTTCCAAGATGGCGAGCCAACGGAACTCACACAGTCAGCAATCGATTTCTGCCAAGCTTTTGAGCAAGATCGAATTCTCACCGATGGTTTTAATGAAAGATTGAAGCCGTATGATATCATTCAAGGCCAGTCTGCACATTTCACACCAGAAGGCACAACGGAACAAAAAGTTTTTGCGGAATATTTTGGCATTGACGAAAACAAGTTGAATGCACTGACCGATGAGCAATTTATATCACTGCGCCAAGAAGGTGCACTTGCGATTATTTACGCCTTGATCATGTCGATGGGTAACTGGCGCATGTTGTTGCAACGCAGAGCTGACCGGTTTGGTTTGACAGAAGACAAAATTCTTCAATCTGCTTTCAATTAAGGAAGATTGCCTGAATTGAAGCCCGGTTCCAGAAATGGTGACCGGGCTTTTTTTATGACAAAAGTTGAAATGTGCCGCTTTCACAGCCATTTGACTATTGGCGTTCCCTCTCGTCTTCGATAACAAGGCTCAATGCTGGATCGATTTTTACGCATAATCTTGGTTGTGCTGGTCATGACTGGGGCTGGCGGTCGCGCCTATGCCTCTGAACGCTCTGTCACAGACTATACGACGACGACAATCATTTCAGAGACGGATGGGATCGCCCCAGGGAAGACAGCTTGGTTTGCCGTACAGCAACATGTGCGCGAGAATTGGCATGTCTTTTGGGTGAACCCAGGAGACGCGGGCATCCCACTCAACCTGCAATGGACTTTGCCTGATGGGTTTGAGACGGCTGCGCCGCTGCATCCTGCGCCTGAGTATATTCCAGTTGGACCTCTTGCGAGCTACGCCCATGAAGGCGAACCCGTTTTTTTGGTATCAGTAACAGCCTCGTCCAACGTTGAACCAGGTACGACAATCGACGTTGTGATCGATGCGGTTTGGCAAGTTTGTGAAGAGATTTGCATTCCGGAAGATGCGCGTTTTGAGTTCCCACTTTCAGTCGTCGACGAAATGCAGGTGCGTACGAACGTCAGTAATTTATTTGCAACTGCACGTGGCGCATTCCCGCTGATACATGATGGTGAAGCAGTTTTCTCACGCCCCGGAGGGGAACAGTTTTCGCTACGCATCGCATCTTGGGGCGATGTCGAGCCGCAAGGTGTTTTCTTTTTTCCGGCGTTGGAAGGACTGACGACACCAGCAGCTGCACAAACAGCGTCACTTGAAAATGGTGTGCTGACGATATTGATGGAACCGGGCTGGGTAAATAATGTTGATACACCGACAATTGACGGTGTGATTACATTTCGCAATGGAGCTCAGGAACCGCAATCCCGTAGCATTACCGCGAGAGTTGAAGGATCGCTTGAGCCCGCGCTGAATTTGCCAGCGCGGCCCGTTGTCACGACCAATAGCAAAAATGTAATCTGGTATCTCATCCTGGCGTTTCTTGGCGGCGTTATTTTGAATGTCATGCCGTGTGTCTTTCCCATAATTTTTGTGAAAGCTGCTTCCTTCATGGAAAGCGCTGGGGCTGATCAAAAAGCGATACGCGGTCATGGTCTTCTTTTTCTGGCTGGCGTTTTATGCGCTTTTGCGTTGATGGGCGGATTATTGCTTGTCCTTCGTGCCGGCGGTGAACAACTTGGTTGGGGCTTTCATCTTCAATCGCCCATCGTTGTTGCTATGTCTGCCTATGTTCTGTTTTTGATCGGGCTCAATTTATTCGGCGTGTTTTCGATTGGTGATCGTCTCGCAGGAACCGGTGATGCATTGACCCGCAAAGAAGGTGCTGTAGGGGCCTTTTTTACGGGTGCGCTGGCCGTGGTCGTTGCGGCACCATGTATCGGGCCATTGCTGACCGCACCGATGGGTGCTGCATTGATGCAGCCCGCTGCAATCGGCATGCTGATTTTTCTGCTGATGGGGCTTGGCCTGGCGACACCATTTCTCATCTTGTCGTTCATACCATCCGTGGGGCGACTATTACCGCGCCCTGGCCCTTGGATGGTAACCATGAAACAACTTCTCGCATTTCCGGTATTTGCTGCTGCCGCCTATTTCTTATGGGTATTTTCGCAGCAAACGGGACCAACAGGCCTGGCCCATATTTTGGCCGGTGCGATATCGCTGGGCCTTGGGGCATGGTTGTTTGAGTTCGGCAAAGGCGATGGACGATGGTCATTTGCGATCCGCGCTACGTCTGCTTTGGCGATTTTGCTGGCAATCCTCCCAATCATGCGTGTCGAACCGGTTTCGGCGACGCCCAATTCATCCCAAGGCGCATATGGTGACATTGCGACTGAGCCATTTGATTTGGCACGTCTTGATACATATCGCGCCGAAGGAACGCCCGTTTTCATCGATTTCACTGCCGCATGGTGTGTTACCTGCCAGTTCAACAAATTGACGGTGCTAAAAAGTGATGAGGTCGCTGATACATTTGCGGCGACAGGTACGGTTCTTATGGTGGCGGATTGGACTGTCCGGGATCCGATCATCACCAAAACGTTAGAGAGTTTTGGCGCCAGTGGTGTGCCGCTTTATGTTGTTTATCCAGCCGGTCAAGATGCTCAAATCCTGCCGCCAGCGCTGTCTCGGGAAATCGTGATCGACGCATTACAGCCAGCAACTTGATAGCGTAGAGTAGGCCTATTGGGCGATTTGGCCTGTCATGGCGACCTGTGGGCGCGGATCCGCATCGCGTTCATTTTCCAATGCTTTGGCACCAAAAATGACCGAAACAGCGGCAATCGCGACCAAGCTGGTAAGAATTCTGCGAATAGGGTTTTGCTGGGGTACGGTATTGCTCATAATTAATAGCTACACCTTCATTCTTAAAACGCGTTGAGAGACTCGGTTAAAATCTCTATCAATTTGAAAATAATGGACGGAAAACCGATGAGCGATATCTCGAAAACACTAGCTTGGCGCAGTCTTGCCGCGGATTTTGCCGCTATATCTGCGTCGACTACCGGCGCGCTTTTCAAGGGGGATGCAGGACGGTTTGACCGTTATTCGGTCGAGGCCGCTGGTTTGTTTCTCGATTACTCAAAAAACAAAATTACCGATGAGGTCGTCGAAAATCTTATTGCGCTTGCCCGTGAGGCGGATGTTGAGGGCGCTCGCAAGCGTATGTTTAGTGGGGATACTATTAACCATACTGAGGGTCGCGCGGTTCTACACCCGGCCCTGCGCGATTTTTCCATGCGCGATTATTTTGTTGATGGTGAGAATATCTCACCAGCGGTGCGGGTGGAATTAGATAAATTGAGGGCTTTTTGTGATGGGATTCACACCGGTATGCGAAAGGGTCATACTGACAAGCCGATTGATACGATTGTGAATATCGGCATTGGCGGCTCAGATCTGGGGCCGCAAATGGTTGTCGAGGCGTTGCGCCCATATTGGCTTGATGGACGCCGCGCCTTTTTTGTTTCTAATGTCGATGGCCAACATTTGCATGACACGCTAAAGGATGTCGATCCCGAGACCACCTTGTTTATTGTTGCCTCAAAGACGTTCACAACCCAAGAAACCATGACGAATGCCAACAGTGCAAAGAAATGGTTTTTGAAAAATGGGGGCAAAAACAAAAATATTGCCAAACATTTTGTAGCACTGTCGACCAATCGACACGCCGTCGAAAGTTTTGGTATTGATCCTGACAGTATGTTTGTGTTTTGGGACTGGGTTGGTGGGCGCTATTCACTATGGTCCGCAATCGGATTGTCAATTGCTCTCCAGGTTGGGTTTGAAAATTTCGAAAAACTTCTTCGCGGTGCCCACGCGTTAGACGAACATTTTCGCGCCGCGCCCTTGGCCGACAATATGCCGGTCATGTTGGCGCTGATCGGCGTTTGGAATCGGAATTTTGTCGGGGCCGCGAGTCACGCGATTTTACCTTATGACCAACATTTGCACCGCTTGCCTGCGTATCTGCAGCAAGCGGATATGGAATCAAATGGTAAGCGCGTTACTAGCGACGGAACATCGGTTTCGGTAGCGACTGGCCCCGTGATTTTTGGTGAGCCTGGGACCAACGGACAACACGCATTTTACCAGTTATTGCATCAGGGTACGGATGTCATTTCTGCCGACTTTATCGCCCCGGCGATTAGTCAAAGTGAAATAGGGGATCACCATCAAAAGCTTTTGTCTAATTTTTTGGCTCAAACAGAAGCATTGATGTGCGGAAAAACGACTGAAGACGTGCGAGCCGAATTGACGAGCGAAAAGCGCCCAAAAAGCGAAATCGATGCTTTGGCACCACACAAAACTTTTCCTGGCGACCGACCGACCAATTCAATAGTTTTCGAAAAATTGACCCCTGAAACTCTTGGTGCGTTGATTGCGCTTTATGAGCACAAAATATTTGTGCAGGGCGTAATTTGGGGTGTGAACTCCTTTGACCAATGGGGTGTTGAGCTTGGTAAAACGCTAGCAAAAACGATTTTGCCGGAGATTACTGGGCTTGGTGAGCATAAACCTGAAATTGATACACATGATGCATCAACCAAAGGGCTATTGAACCGCATCAACAAACTTCGTGGGGACGCAAAATGATGAGTATTGACGTTATGGGTAAGACTATCTTTCGCTATTCCAATGTGGTGGCGTTTTTTGTTGCCTTAACTGCTACTTTAGGTTCGAGCATTGCGGCCGGGCATGCACAAGAAGTCACACGGGCAAAAATACAAACAACCATGGGCGATATTATCGTCGAGTTATTTGTTAAAGATGCACCGGCGACGACCGAAAATTTTTTAACCTATGCCACAGATGGTCAATATGATCGAACGCTGATGCATCGCGTAGTGAAGGGGTTTGTCGTACAAGGGGGTGGCTATTCAACGCTTTATACGGAGCGGGTGTTGCGGGATCCTATTCCTTATGAAGGTGACAATCAGCGAAAAAATTTGCGCGGTACGATTGCGATGGCACGTGGCGACCGACCAGACAGTGCGCAAGCGCAATGGTTTATCAATCTAGCTGACAATGAAATTCTTGATCATCGTGTTACTGATCTTGGGCCAATCTATGGCTATGCTGTTTTTGGCCGTGTGATTGAGGGGATGGACGTTGCCGATGCGATTGGCAATGTCGCGACCGGTCGGGGCGGGCCTTTCGAAGCCGAAGCGCCCTTAGAAAAGATTTTCATTACTCGAATTGACCCGGTTGAGTAACGTCAGACCTTACTGCCGTGGGATCAAATAGAGCTCAGTCTGTCGACCATCGAGATACTCCACGGATGTCCCGTCAAAAAACGCATCTTCCTCGAGTTTAAATCGAACATCTTGGCCACCCCATTCGGGTACTGAATGGGTCGCGTTCAATTCGATCGACCACGCCGTGTTTGGTTGCAGGGCACGATACCCTTTCGGATGGTCTGAGCCCTGATTGTCCCACCAACCAATGGGTGAACCAGCGCCGTGTCCATGAAGCCCTAAGGGGTGGGAGTAGATGTTTGGACGTAATCCAGCCTCAAGAGATTTCGCACGCGCTGCGGTCAGGATTTCATTGCTTGTCGCACCAGCGCTATAAGACGTGGTGAGAAAATCTTGTATTTGATTGGCGGCGGCAAGACCGTCTTTCAACCCTTGTGGAGCATCACTTTCACCGTCCTTCAAAACATAGGCGTGGTGTTGGGTGTCGGTATTGAGACCAAGATATGTAATGCCAAAATCAATATGCAATAGATCGCCGCCCCTAATCAGTTTGTCCTGTTTAAGCGCTGCCATAGATGTGCCGGCACCCGTTTGTTCTTGTCTCGCAATCGACACACTTGGATGAAACCAAGTGATAAGGTTCAAATTTCGTACGCGCTCGCGAAGCCACCAAGCAACGTCATCTGTCGTCGTCTCACCTGGCGTGATGACTTTCTCTGACATCGCTTCGGCGAGGATTGAATGGGCGATGCGCACAATGTTCGGATAGATTTCCATTTCCGCGGGGATGCGCGCTTCAAGCCAACCGATAGCTAAATCTTCGGATTTTACTACACGCTTGCGATATTTGCGCGGTAGGGCGTGCATGAACTCTTCATATTGCTGATGACTTGTGCCGTCTGCGAGGCCAAATTGTTCTGAGACATTTAGACTAATGCGCTCGGGCGCGCGCTCTTCAATGATCTGTGCAAGGCGGGCCCATTGATTTGGTTCTTCCTCTGGCACCCAAGCCGCGGGAAATGCATTGCCAACGGGATAGCGTGAAACAGCTAGGCGTTCGACTGGACCTTCGCCGGGGTCAAAAAATACCAGGACAGTACGACGACGTGCACGTAACCATATTGCCGGTAGCATCGTTTTGACGACAGGGTCTTCGTTATATTCGCGGGCGATGAGTACCCACATATCCACACCTTCGCGGCGCATAATTTCTGGAATGACGGTGTCGAGGCGTTCTGTTAGCCATGCATCACGCAGTTCACCGCGTTCGCGCATTGAAAGGATATCTGGTGTCGCTGGGTCGGTAACTTCTTCTGCGGTGGCCACGGCGAATGCTATGCTGGCCAACAAGCCCATCAAAATAGCGCTAAATCGTTTCATCATGCGTCCCCTATCTGAACCGTCGTCGTTGGCGATAGTATCGAGTGCCACGGGCGAAAGGTAAACATATTCTGTTAGTCCGAACCATCGCATTGCCCAAAAGGGCGTGATCGGTTATTTCCCGCCTATGACCCAGAATGAAAACAAGAACCAGAAAAAGAAGAAAAAAACTTTCCGCCCTAAAGCGCGAATCCCCCGTGGATTCAGTGATCGGCTGGGGGCTGAGATTGTGGCGGAGCGTGAAATGCTCGGCCGGATCAGTGCTGTTTATGAGGCACATGGGTTTGACCCTTTGGAAACGCCGGTTTTTGAATACACAGACGCGCTGGGTAAGTTTTTGCCAGATGTGGACCGCCCTAATCAAGGGGTCTTTTCCATACAGGACGACGATGACCAATGGATGAGCCTGCGTTATGATCTAACGGCACCACTAGCGCGTTTTGTTGCTGAAAATTATGATGGCCTACCCAAGCCGTTTCGACGGTATCAAGTCGGCTCGGTTTGGCGGAATGAAAAGCCGGGTCCAGGTCGCTTTCGTCAGTTCACGCAATGTGATGCGGATACAGTCGGCGCGCCGGCACCTTATGCTGATGCGGAAATGTGTGCGCTATTCGTCGATGTGATCGAAGCGGCGGGCATTAGCAAGAATGAATTTTTTATCCGGGTCAGCAATAGAAAGATCGTAGACGGCCTTTTTGAAAAAATTGGTTTACAGGAAGAAACAGATCTTGAGACCCGCCTAACCGTCATGCGATCCATGGACAAATTCGACAAATTTGGCACGGACGGTGTTGCATTATTGCTCGGCGCTGGTCGCAAAGATGACTCGGGTGATTTCACCAAAGGCGCCGGGTTGAATGACGACAGAATTAGCACTGTGTTGGCTTTTCTAAATTCAGGTCCAGAAAACAATAGTGGCGATCCTTTGTCGGTCATCGCCGATATTTTGGGTGATACCAAAAGTGGTGAAGATGGGTTGAACGAATTGATCGGGATTAGGAGTTCAATCCCTGATTTTGACGACCGCCCCATTCAATTCGATTGTTCAATTATTCGCGGTCTCGAATACTACACGGGGCCAGTATTTGAGGCCGATCTGACTTTCGAAGCAATGGATTCCAAAGGCCGCCCCGTGCGCCTTGGGTCTGTTGGTGGCGGCGGACGCTATGATGGTCTCGTCAAACGATTTAAAGGCATCGAAGTGCCGGCGGTTGGTATTTCAGTCGGGGTTTCTCGGTTGCTGGCGGCGCTAGAGCTTAAAAAAGATGCCGGCACATCGACATCAGGACCAGTTGTTGTTCTGGCGCTCGAAAAAGATCAGATGGCATTCTATCAGGGAATGGCTGCGGAGTTACGTTCGGCCGGCCTACGCGCCGAAGTTTATCTCGGCGGTTCGAACTTTGGCAAGCAACTTAAATATGCGGACAAACGCAACGCACCCGTCGCGATCATCCAAGGTGAAGATGAGCGTAGCGCCGGGGAAGTCACGATCAAAGACCTTATCCTTGGTGCTGAACTCTCCAAGAACATTGAAGACAATAAAGAATGGCGAGAAAGTCAGGCTGCACAGTTTGTAGTGAAACGAGGCGAGCTTGTTGATGCAGTGAAAAAAGTGTTAGCGCGAAATCGTTAGAGAGCTGCAGATCGCCATACGCTTTCTTGTCTAAATCAGATCAAGGTGACCAAAAACCGGGATGGGTAATATGCTGCTGCGCCGTGTTATTGAACATGTAAAAACTCAAAACTGGACGGCGGTTGCGATTGACTTTGTGATCGTGGTCGTTGGTGTTTTTGTCGGTTTGCAGGTTTCCAATTGGAATGTTGATCGGTTTAGAGAGCAAACGGAACAGACTTATATAAACCGGATTCGCGAAGATCTCGCTGCAAACCGTGAGGATTTTCAACAAAGGGCGGCTTACTACAAACAGGCCCAAACGAATGCGCTAGCAGCACTAGCCGTTCTCGATGCGCCGCCGGAATCGATAGGGGATCAATTCCTCGTTGATATATATCAAGCGTCTCAAGCGTTACCGAGAGAGTTGGGTCGCGATACTTATGATGAAATATTATCTGCTGGGGGTGCGGGCGCGATTTCAGACGTTTCTATACGCAAGAGATTAGCGAATTTCTACCGAGGTAATCGTGCCGCTTCGTCAAGAATGCGATATATTCCGCCATACCGCGAAATCATTCGGCAGATACTGCCTTATCATGTTCAAGCGGCCATACGCGCGGCTTGCAATGATCAAATTTCGACGGGTGAAAATGGCGAACCAAAAATCACGCTTCCTGCACAATGTGAACCAGCATTGAGCCCAGAACAAACGGCAGAGGCCGTTCAAATTGTTTTGGACTATGATATTCGGCGCGATTTGAACCGGCTTCTTTCAGATCTTGAGAATAAACTCTCATCGGCGCAATTGGTAATTGATCGCGTGAATTTGTTGGACAATTTTTTAGAGCAACATGACTAAAGTGCATTTTATGTGCGTTGCTTTTAATCCGCACCGGGTCGCAGTGCTAAGCAAAAAACACGAGCACGCCTGCAATGGTCACGACTGACAACAATGTTGTGAAGCTCACGGCAGCGGCTGTTTCGCTTTGATAGATCCCATACTGGCTCGCAATAATAAAAGAACCGACGCCAGATGGAACGAACAGAAAAAGCGCGAGCGCGCCCATATAGGCTGGATCATCCAAGCCCAACATTAACGCGACAGCTAAAGCGACCGCTGGCAGCAACACCATTTTGAGAAGAGTGATTGTGCCGACACGTCCGGCGACGGATTTGAGTGCGGGAAACTGATGTGTCGCAAGAAATAGCCCTAATGAGAACAAAGCTGTTGGTCCAGCCGCGCGACCGAGAAGTGAAAAGAAAGTTTGTGCCGGTCCAGAAAACGAAAATCCAACTGCAGAATACAAAAAGCCAGCGATCATGGCCAATACCAACGGATTTTTCAGTGGACCAACAAAATATCCCCTAAGACGTTTCAATAGTGATCCATCATCCTTGCGTGGTTCCATGAGTGCAGCGCCGATTGCAATAACAAAAACACCTTCGACTAACATCAAAACAACAAATGGTCGCGCCCAATCATCGATGGTCAAGGCGATTGGCAATCCTAAGAAAACAGCATTGCCAAGTGTCGATGCAAAACCATGGGCACCAGCTTCTGGCCCTGTTACCGGGAACAAAGTCTTTGCGAGAAGATACCCACCGAACAACGTGATGAAAGCGGCACAAGCATATGCAATCGCGATGGTTGCGTCGGTGGCACCTGGCGGCGGTGTGCTAGCGGTTAATCCGAACAAAGCCGCGGGCATCGCAAATTTGAAAACGAATTTGTTCAATGTCTGGCTATCGCCATCGGTCATCAGTTTGGCGCGGCCAGCAAAAATACCGACAGCGATAATAGCAAAAACGGGGAGGGCGACGGTCAGGACTGCGTTCATAATGGCCAAGGGTGTCGAGCCATTGGCCGCATTGGTCAACCCAAAACGGGCAAGATTGCAGGAGACGCTGCGTCTTTAAAAATATGCCGGACAAGCACAAATGCCTGAAATCCCGGGGGCTGGGGGCGATGGTTAAAACCGAAACTCCGAACCGTCGCACTCATCCGGCTAAATGATCATGACCCCGGAATTAGGCGCTGGAAGGGATCAATTAAGGCAATATTAAGAACGTTTTCCCGCATTAGTTGCAATTTGACCTAAAAAAACCGTGTTGGTGCCTTGCCCAACAAGGTGATGCGGGCGAGAATTCCTGTATGCGAACTCAAAATGCTGCGTTACCGCCTCGCCGTCGAGCCGAACCTGTTGCTTTTACAAGGTCAGAGCTGACACGTATTCTTGGGCTTTATGGCCAATTTGTTGCCGCTGGGGATTGGCGAGATTACGCCATTGATTGCCTCAATGATGCTGCGGTTTTCAGTATTTATCGGCGCGCATCAGAGGTGCCGCTTTACCGAATAGAAAAGCGTCCCAAACTTGCCAAAAAACAAGGTGCGTTTTTGGTTGTATCGATGAGTGGCGAGATATTGAAACGCGGCCATGAACTCGCGCAAGTGCTGCGCGTTTTCGATCGCCAAAAATTGAAGCTGGCGACCTAAATTTCAAAATCAATCTTTTACCTTTTCTGAAATCTATGGTCTGCCAATTAAAGTAGTTGTTCGGATTGTTGGGTGCGATCATCGATACACGCGTCTAATGTTTCGACAAAAACATGGCGCTGTGCGTGGCTACCACCGATCTTTTGCAGGTCATCCATGATCGGCAATAGTTGGTCAGCAGCGTCGCTGCGGTTACCTGCATTAAAAGCGATCAATGCTTGTGCAGCGGGAACGCAGAGTCTGCCCCAAACATTGCCTGCTTCCCCTTCGGTTGCTTTGTCCTTTAGGGCCGAAAGGAATATTTCAGCTTCACCGCTAATGCCAGCACGAGCGAGTGCAAACAGATAGTGCATGTCGTGAAACGGGAATACATGTTCATTGGCACGTTGTCGAACTTGCTCAAGAACCGGTGTCCAGCGGTCGCCGACCTCTACACCGCGTAGCTCCAAGCGCCATAGCATAGATACTGCGCCGATTTGTTCTTGCGGGAATTCTGGCCACGCACCCCACAAATGCTCGTCAAAAATCCTTAGGGCTTCATCTTCGCGCCCGAGGGCCAAACGGAACAAGGCCGCATGCCACCAATTATGGTCACGAATGAAAATGCCCTTGCGATCCCAAGTATGAGAACAGTGATCGAGCCAGCGCGCGCCTTCCTTAGCGCGACCTTCTGTTTCCAGAACGTGCGCAACGGCATGATGTGCCCAAGCATCATCAATAGCGATTTCTGTGGCATACATGCCGGCTTCTTCTGCCTCGCGCAGACGGTGGTTTTGTTCTAGCCCGAAAGCTGACATCCCATGGGCGTAAGGCGCATGTTCGTGCACCAACATGGCGCGTTCACCAAATCGCAAAAGCGCTTCCGCGTCGCCAAGGTTGAATGCGTGATATTGCGCCCATTTAAGGGCACAAAGATCCGCTGGCCAACGCACGGTCATTTCTTCAAGATGTGAAAGCGTGCGGGCAAAATCTTTCGTGGCCCATGCTTCTGTTGCGGCACAAAAAAGCCTTTCTCGCTCATTGGCGTGGCGCGCGCCTTCGCGCATCCGAACGAGATAGGGCGTTGCCGCGTCCCATCCTTCTTTCCCTTCGAATGCCATATGTAAGACAGCCGCATGAGCATTTAAAAGTGGCGCATCTGGATTGGCGTCAGCAACAGAAAATAGCGCACGCAAATTTGCGCCATAGCTTAAAAACTCAGTGACATAATGATCATACCCACTGGTCGCGTCGTCAGGCGCGTTGGTGACACTAAGCTCAAAGCAATCTTTTGCACTCATGGATAAAACCTAATGGGGAAACTGAAGGACGACAATCTGAATTTTTTGATATTGGGATGTAGGCATGATTGAACGTAAAAAAACCCCGCCTCCCAAGGCGGGGTTTTAATATTCTTGTTTCAATAACTAGTCGCGCATGATCCCGAGGATGTTCAGGATGTGCACAAATAGAGTTACGAAAGAGCCATATAACGCAAAGGCACCAAAAATTGCAGCCCGATCATTGGTTGAGCTACCTTCCCGATACATCGATTTGATCATCTGTGTTTCATATGCCGTTACAGCGGAAATGAATACAACGATGAACGAAGATAATGCCAAGCTCATCAAGTCACTTTGAAAAAAGAGCGTTTGGACTATTAGACTGACAAGCAAGACAATACCCGTAATTCCTAGAATACTGCCCCAGCTTGAGAGGTCCTTTTTGGTTGTATAACCATAAAGGCTGGTTGCCCCGAAAACAGAAGCCGAGATGAAAAATGCGCGATAAATATCCATCGCGGCACCGGTTTGCTGAAATGAGTACAGCATTGGCGCAATGAGAAGCCCCCAGAGCGCGGCATAGACCCAAAACACAGCATGCGCTGCAACTTTTGAGCCTGAGAAAATAACACGTGGAGCGACAAACATGCCAATGACGATGATACCGCCAAAGGCAAGCCACTTTAATGGCGTTGTGGCGATCTGGAACATCAATGCTTCGTTGCTCGCGAGGAGCATAGAAACAAAACCAGTTGCAGCGACGGCAAGCGCCATATAATTATAAACGCCAAGCATATATTGGCGCAGGCCCTCATCAATCGCGACACCGTCGGTTTGAGCGACAGAGCCAAACTGTCTGCGGGGATCATTCATAAGGTGTCGTCCTTTCAGTTTCGACCCAAATACAAAGTGGCCTCTAATATCGTGGGCAGCGCGCTCTGGATCAAGGGGTGATCAGCTTCGATTATCGCTTATTTCCGAAGTATTTCGGATGGTTAAGAGAAGGTTAACGTCGCCTTGATCAGCCTAATTTGAACCGTGCGGCGAAAAACCCGTCCATTCCGCCCTTTTCGCCCAGCATGGACGGCAGGGTCCTTAGATCGCCATCGCGCGTCATTGCCTCGGTCAATCCGCCAATTTCCGCACCCTCGATGGGTATGCGGGTCAGTTTTTTATGGCGTTCAAGGGCTTGGCGTGCCTGTTGCTCGCCTTCTTCACGTTGCAAGGAGCAAACACAATAAACCAGCGTGCCGCCGGGTTTGAGCATGGTGATGGCTTTGTCGATCATTCTGGCCTGAAGGCTGGTCAGTGCCTCAACGTCAGTTTCCGTTTTCAACCATAGGATGTCTGGGTGACGGCGAATGGTACCTGTCGCGGAACAAGGGGCATCTAGAAGGATGACGTCTGCCTTCTCGGTTGGCTTCCAACGCAGGGCGTCTTCCGTGACCATCTCGGCTTTGAGGTTAGTTCGGTGCAAGTTTTCAACGACCCGCTCTAGGCGCGGTGCGGAGATATCGACTGCTGTAACCCGGCCGCCACGGGCTGCGAGTTGCAGAGTTTTGCCGCCAGGTGCAGCGCATAAATCGAACACAACCTTGCCCGCCACGTCGCCAAGCAGCTTTGCCGGAAGACCCGCGGCTGCATCTTGGATCCACCATGCACCGTCATCAAATCCTTCCAATGCAGTAACATCGCGAGCGCCGGAAAGACGCAATGTACCTTCAGACAAAACTTCCGCACCAAGACGTTCCGCCCAATCTGTGGTTTCAGCCGGCGATTTAAGTTGAATGTCGAGCGGTGGTTCGTTGATATGGGCTTCGGCAATGCTGCGTGTTTTTTGTGGTCCATAGGCTCTCTCCCATGAGCGCCATAACCACGCGGGCGTGTCGGCCCGGGCCGGTAATTTTTTCAATGCGTCCGCGCCGTTCTTCGCGACCTTTCGAGAAACCGCATTGATCAGTTTCGCGTAGCCCGCCGTTTCTCGGCGTTCAGCGGCGAGATCGACAGCGGTGGAAACAGCGGCATGAGCAGGGGTGCCAAGGAACAAAAGTTGTGCTGAAGCAAGTCGCAATATGTCCATCACCCGGGCGGATTTTTTCGGCAGGGGTCGGTCAATATAGGTGCCGAGGATGTGGTCAAGGCTGCCACGGCGGCGCAAGACGACACTGGTAAGTGCCCGGGCAAATCCGCGATCCGACCCTTTTAACACCTCAAAAGTGCGGCACAGACTAAGGGCCTCATCTAAGGTTTGGCCATCCTGAATCCGCTCTAACAGATCAAGCGCCGCCCGCCGGGAATCAAGCCCCGATGCGCTTGGGACAGGGGATGAGGGCTCAGAAGAAGCGGGGCCAGATGAGGCGGTTTTTTCGGATATGTCGGTCATGCCCCCGCGTAAACCACGGGACGCGGCAAAAGTCACTAGAAACAAAGGGCTGTGGGTCGCTTTGCGGCGCGGGTTTTTTGGATTAAGCTTGGGATCGAATTCAGTTTAGGTTGATTATCCAGGGGAAGGTTTGGGGTCATGAAGCTATTTATTGCGGCGGCACTTGCGGGTGCTGTACTGGCGACTGGGGCAAAAGCACAAAATACACAATTGGGGACACCGGTTGCACCGGTTTCAAACCCCACGACCGTGATCGAAACTTTTTCGACAGAATCAATTGGTCAGGTTCTGAGCGAGCTCGGCGTGACTTGGCAGGCTTATAAAGCAGACAATGGTCAACCATTTATCGATGCGAATTTTGCCAATGCTGTCAATTTCCGCCTTATTCCGGCGGCATGTGGAGATCAGGCAAATTTTCAAAAGTGTGTGGGCTTGTCCATGCTCTCTGCATTTGAAGGATCTGCGAACCCTCAAACGGTGAACGCTTTCAATTACCGGTTTGCATTTGCGAGCGCTGGACTTGACCCATCTGGTGAAGCCTATCTCAGTCGGTATGAATTGAGCGACTATGGCATGCCACGCGGAAATCTTGCGACCTCACTGATGGTGTTTGTACAGCAGTCAGCCTATTTCGCAGAAGAACTTTCTTCGGCACGGCGCACTGTATCCCTTGAAGGGTACGCAGATGACCTTTCAGCATCAACGCTGAACAAATTGGTCCGTCAAGAATTAACCGGAACGGTTGCACTGCCAAGCAATCCTGTTGAAAGCCATCAGCAGGGCATCGAAGAAATGGCAGAGCATGTGCGTCACTTTATTTCTGATAAGTCAGCGCCGAAAAACAAAATCACAAATATTGCGAAATAAGAATGCGAAATTTGTAGGACGAATGAATAGGGGTACCTTCGGGTGCCTCTTTTTTTGGCCTTATACGATGACGTGGTGCTTGCCGATCATTTAGCACCTACACTTTGAAAATTTCTGGAGAAAATCTCATGCGACGATTGAAAGCATTTCCTATTGGGTTTGTTTTATTGGCAGTGAGCTTTGGCATGTCAAATGCGAAAGTGCCGGATGACCACCTTCAGCCAATTGATGTTTTTAATATTGAGTATGCTGATGATCCGCAGATCGCGCCGAATGGATCGCGCATCGCCTATGTGCGCAAAACCAACGATATTATGACGGACAAGACCAGATCCA
>JAJFGD010000273.1 GCA_021776315.1 Hyphococcus sp.
CCTACTGATCCATATTCAGGAGGTCGTACGGTCCATTTTTGGGTTACATTTGGGTTACATGAGTATGCGCTTCACAGCGATTTCAGTGGACAAATAGAGACAGTCGAGTTAACAAAAACAACAACTTGAGACGACAAGAGACAGGCAGAAACATCCGTAAACCGACTTTTAATCAGTAGGTCGATGGTTCGAACCCATCAGGGCTCACCAATAAAATCAATAGCTTACGAATATTCATTCTCTTTGCTCAACCTAACATGCTACCGTTGCGCTACCAGCAGGAGCTGGTTCGGCCTATTTAGTTCAGCAAATTTTTCAGGCGATGGTGCCGATCTGGGCTCGTCACTCGAATATTTTGCGTATGCGCAAAGTCTACATTTGGCCCTTAGTTGCCGGTTGTGATGAGGCGCTCGAGTGACTGGTTGATCCTCAAGCCGGTCAAAAGCGCCGCATGCAGCAAAAGGCAAAACCTTGCCCTCCAAGCCGTCATTCAGGTTCCAATTCTTGATGGCGGAAACGCGCTCAGAACCGGCATATAGAAAATAAGCGTTTGACGGATTGATCTCCGAAAGCTGCTCTCTCGACTACTCAACAACGAGTCTGCCGTATTTCGCGAGCGTTTCGCGAAGGCGATCGTGCGGCAAGGCGTAGACCTTGTTGCCGTTGACGCCCTCCATGTCCTGAGCTGCGACAAGCGCGTTTACGATCGCTTCCTCCGTCGCTTCGACCGTTGCCCGGAAAAGCGCGCCCATTTGGTCATTTGGAAGCATTTCAAGAGTGCGCACTTCTTCACGGTCGGCGGCACCCGAGTTCGCGGTCGAAAACGCAATGAAGATATCGCCTGAACCGTTTGAGGCATAGCTGCCGAGGCGGGCAAGACCCATAGTCGCGCGCTGGGCGATGCGCTTCAATTGATGGGGCATCAGGGGCGCGTCGGTGGCGACGACGATGATTATCGAGCCAGTTTCGTCAGCATGCTGTGGGTATTCCATGGCGAGGTCCGCAATCTCGGCGCCGACAGGAACGCCTGCAATCATCAGCGTATCGCGTACGCCGTAGTTCGACTGGACGAGCACGCCGACATTGTAGCCGCCGTCCCCTTCCGGAAGAATGCGTGATGCGGTGCCGATCCCACCCTTGAAACCGTGGGTAATCATGCCCGTGCCGCCGCCGACATTTCCTTCCGTAACCGGCCCGCCTTTCGCCGTGTCGAGCGCTTGGAAGGCGTGTTCTTTTGTTACGTGAAAGCCGTTGATGTCGTTGAGGTCGCCGTCATAGGTCTCGGCGACCACCGGCAGCGCCCAGAATACGTCAGGCTCGTTAGGCAGCGGGTCGAAATAATTGTTCTTGTGCTGCCATTGAATGACCGCGTCGCGGACGACGCCGACGCTATGTGTATTCGTGATGAGCACCGGACCCTCGAGGAATCCTGATTCCTCGATCCAGGTCGTACCGGTCATTTCACCGTTGCCGTTGAGAGAATGCCAGCCGGCGAAAACCGGATCGTAAGCACGCCCGCGAGGCAGGACCGCGGTGACGCCGGTCCTGATCGGCCCCTTGCCCACTTTCAGCTTACCTTCGCCCTTGATGATGGTCGCATGGCCGACCTCAACTCCGGCGACATCGGTGATAGCGTTCATGGGGCCGGGCGTTCCTGAAAACGGCACGCCAAGATCGCGCGCGCGGATCGGGCCGTCCTCGGCATTGGCCGTTGCAGCGAAGGCGGTGAAGGCGGCAATGAACATCAGTCGAACGAGCGGCATGGGAACCTCATGGAGACCTGTTGCGTGGACCCGAATGGGCGATCACCATTACCACAACCGCCAATGCGCGCATAGCGAGAGCGATACGCTCTTTTCCCGGTGCCTTGTTAGGCCGAATAAGTGGTTCGAACGGCAGCGCTAAGGGAACAGAACTGGCGCTCAATTTTTGATAATTAATGTCGTCTTCAGGCCAGAATTTACTCATCAGCGGACCTGATTCTAATGTCCGCTCATGCGCGCATTCCTGACATCCGGAACGGAATCCATAAATAACCGCTTTTGGCGAAAAGCTGTCATTCACACCCACAAATGTGAAAATTCTAAGCGAACGGCGGCTTTTGGCCCAAAGCAGACATTCATATTATCGCCCACGCTAAAATAATGCCCAATACCATCGCCAAGACACCGAATAACGGCAATATACGTTTAGCGAATGGAATCGCCCATCCTGCATAACGGCGATGTAAATCATATAGAAAAACCGGCGATCCGTTTTCTTTCGGCCTGTTATGCCCAGTCGTCAATGGTGCGATGCGTTTTCTCTCAACCTTTGAAGTTACACACTTACGGGCACTATCGGCAGCATCACATGGGATGGACGTTCGCGATCCATCCAAACACTATTGTGCGCGACATTGGATCTGGTTGCTAAGCCTTCTGCTTCCCCGGTATTAAAGTTGAGATCGAAATGCGGAAAATTGCTGCTTGAAATGTCAATGCGCAATCTATGACCCACGGCAAAAAAGTTGCTCGTCGGAAAAGCCTCAATAGAGACTTGATAGATTTTTCCAGGCTGCATCAGTTGCGGGTCTTCCCAGGAGTCCCGATACCGACATCGGATGATGCCATCCGTGAGGTTCATTGCAAACCCTTCCGGATAGTCATCATTCGGTGGATAAACATCGATCAGCTTCATGGTAAAATCCGTATCGACCGCAGTTGATGAGATCCAAAGGCGCGCGATAATCGGACCAGTGATTTCCACTGCCATTTCCAAGGGCGGTGTTTGAAAGACGAGGACATCCTCTCGCGCCGCGAGGGGTTTATATGGTTCTCTTGATCCGAAAAATTCGGCGCGCTCGCGTTGATCAAAGGCACCGCCCACCATGATTGGTGCCCCGGACGTAATTGTCCCACCAATGCTTGGCACTGGATCTCGCGGATCGTAGCGGTAAAAAAGGCTTGAATCCGCCGATTGAGGTACACTTGTGTCCAACGATCCATCGGCACGCAAATAGAAACGTGTTTCCTTGGCGTTGGGTAATGGCCAATCGGCAGCCTGTTTCCAGCGGCCCCCATGGTCCATGCGCCCGGACTCATTTTTACGCCCGGTCCCACCACCCATCAGAAAATATTGAACGGCTGGTTCGCGATCTACACCGTTGTCGATGCCTCTTAGCCAATGGTCGAACCATCTTATTCTTAAGTCCCAATAATCTGTGGCAAGATTACCGTCGAGGGTTGCGGACGGTCCGAAATCAACGTCACCCGCCCAGCTACGTGACCTGTCCCCATGAGTCCACGGCCCTAAAATCAACCGAATAGGCCCTTGTTTTCTTTGATGCAAACCAGCGTAATTTTCTGCCGCGGTTCGCGGGTACGGATCAAACCATGACGACATATGGACGGTGGGTGCGTCTGGCCAGTCATCCCAGTACCCTTTTGCGTAAATACCTGGTTGTTTCCAGTATTCGCCAAATGCACCGTTGGTCCATTGCTCAAACAAATAGGCTTCGTAGTCGGGTGCTAGGGAAACCGGAGAGTCGCCAGGTCGCCACGGCATCTCACGAAACCACTGATGGAGATCGACTGACCTCATCGCATCCAGTAATTCTTTGTCGCCAGCGATTTCTGGACTGACTAATGCATTTCGGTAAGCCCATGTCGCTTGCTTGAGCTCAAACGCGCCACCTTGTCGAATGCCCCCTTGATAGGCATTTGAAAATCCGCCGGAGTCAAGGAACATCGCTGAAATACCGGGTGCACCTGCGGATGCTAATGACGCTTGCGTATGAGCAGCATAAGACAGTCCCTTGGTGCCAATGCGGCCGTTACACCAAGGCTGCTCCAAAATCCATGCGCACGTATCGTATCCGTCTGCGGCGTCATCGAGATACTTTCTATACTCACCATCGGAATCAAATCGTCCTCTTACATCCTGATAAATGACGGCATATCCGCGTTCAGCGAACATCGTTGCCACTTCAGCGCGACTTTTTGCGTTGGTCGGTGCTGCTTGTGATCGCTCTGACCGGCTGACTCTTTGGCGGCCATATGGTGTTCTTTCAAGGATGACGGGCCAGGTCCCGGACAATGGGGTGCCATCTGCCTTTCGAGTGGGTAAATAAATGTCTGTCGCCAATAAAACACCATCGCGCATGGGCACCATTGACGTTTGAACGAGCTCAACGTGATACGGACCATCCGCGGGCATCCCATGACTTTGTGTAGATGAAAAATTTTGGGAACAGCCAGTCAAGCCAGCCGCTGTCGCGCCAAGGCCAATGACCTGATGAAAACCACGTCGTGTCATCGCAGGCGATTTTTTGGAAATGTCACTCATTGATCCGCTTCCACGGTTGGAACCTGATGTGATTCCAGTTGTCATTATAGCACATTTTTGAATTTACGAACATGTGCTGGATATTGCTGTCGTATCTAAATAACCCCTCGGTATGTTTTTGGCCCAAAGCGGACATTTGATCACATGACGTATTATGGTCGGGTTTGGTGTAAATTTGACATAATTTCACGGCAATGACCGCACCCGACTACATAATGAATTCGGCCTCATAGTTGCTTTTCAGAAATAATAGCATTTCTTCATAAGACATTTTTTCTATCTCGCGCATCGCATCGATCTTTGTTTCCACGGAATCTGCTTTTCGATATCGTGCATATATTCTGCGCAGCGCGAGACGGTATTGCCGCATGCGCTCAAGCTCCCGCTGAGGTTGAAACCCTTCTTGATAGGTTCGGGCAAAAAGTGACAGCAAGGCTGCCCAGGCGGTCAATACGTGCAAGAATGAAGATTTCATCCACGCAATATCCATGATGATGCCCAATAGCACCGTTTGTTGAAACACCACTACGCCCAAGAGACCGAATACGGAAAATGTCCCCAATAGCTGTGACTGCCGAACCGTTGAGGGGCGCCAGAAATTCTTACTCTCTCTCAATACATGATTGCAGTAGTTTAGCTGAGGGATAAATCGCAATCGTTCATATGCCGATAGGTACTGCTCATAAATTGCCGTATCAATTGTTTCTAACTCTATCGTTGTGGTGTCTTTTTCTTCGTGTTCAAAATCATCTTCCCTCAATAGGCGATGCAAGATCTCATCAATATGCTCCAGAAATGATGCTTCAAATTGTTGAAGATTGGCTTGCCGCAAATCTAAGAACTTCTGTTTCGACTGCGGGTCACGGGCACCCTTCATAATAATTTGAGCGTGAGAAATATAAAAATTGAAATGTGACTGGCGAATTTGTTCCGTGGCAAGACGGTCTGCAAGCCAACGCAATTTACGATGACGATAATTGATACCGAAAACACCAATAATGACACTCACGATGATTACGACACTCGCGATGGCGGAGATCAGTTTTAAGTAGAATGAGGGAATAGAGAGAAAAAGGGGCTCACTACTCGCAACGAGCAATGAAATCAGCAATAGGAATATCGCCCAGACCCCCCATTGTTTGCTATGTTTCTTGGACACATTGGCGCGCTCGTCAAATGGCGTGAAAGTTTCACGCAATTGCGGGTGGTCTAAAGCGAAAAAAATGTCCGGAAATTCCTTTTGCGCGGCCTCCCGATCCCCAATATCAATCAATATGTCTGAGTTGAAATTATGTTTCAGCTCTGTGGTTTTGCCCGCATCGCGACCAAGTTTATAGAGTTGAAAAAATTCTTTGCGCGAAAAGCGAAGATGGCCCTTGAGGAGTAGTCGGACCATTTTGCCCAATCGTTCGTCAAGATAGTTAAACCGCGCCAGACCGTCCCGAATTGAATCGGAAATTTCGATTTCTTTCCCTTCCCCTTGCGCGCGCAACACTTCTTCGCCGAAAAGAACCAGCTGCGTGTGCAAGGTCACATATTCGATAATCTCAGCGGTCTCGGACGGGGCATGAAGTGACTTGAGGGATGCCAACACCTTGCCAATGGGGTGTGTTCCCAGCGCACCGGATTCTAGTTCATCAAGCAGTTGTCGGTAATACGGAAAATCCACTTTCAATAGTTTATCGAGAGACTGTTGGCTGCGGGAGATCACGAAGGCGAGCACCAGGGAAAGGGACGTCATGGTAACAATGGTTGAACTCACCGGATAAG
>JAJFGD010000274.1 GCA_021776315.1 Hyphococcus sp.
TTCCTTTATGATGGTTCTGAAATCATCGCTGAATATGATGCGTCGGACGACACATTGCAAAAGCGCTATGTGCGTGGACCGGGCGCTGATGAAGTCTTGGTGGAATATACCGGCACCGTCACGTCGAATAAGATCTGGCCCGACCGCGAATGCGGTCAATTTTTAGTTTGCGCGCCTTCGCGCGCGGGGCCGATGAACGCGGCTCAATCATCGCCGGTTCTGATGGCACGGGTGCACTGACCTTCACCAACACTTACGATGAATATGGCATGCCCGCAGTCGGTAACACAGTCAGCTTTCAGTATACGGGACAATTATGGCTAACGGAGATGGAGCTCTACCACTATAAAGCCCGCGCCTATAACCCAAAGCTTGGCCGCTTCATGCAGACAGACCCGATCGGCGATGGCCCCATCGGCTATGGGGACGGCATGAATATGTATAACTCTGTGGGTGGTGATCCGGTGAACGCGACGGACCCGAGTGGGCTGGCGAAAACGAAGCAGTGCTCTCGCACATAAACCCCGCCCTTTTTCAGGACAGGCAGCAGCAGATCTATTGACTGGATGGTGGTGCCCCCACACGGACTCGAACCGCGGACCTACTGATTACAAATCAGTTGCTCTACCAGCTGAGCTATAGGGGCGCGGCGCCCTGATAGATGATTGTGAGCGCTCTGACTAGGGGCTGTGTGCGGGAAATTTCTCCTTTAAAAGATCGGGATGAAAAAATTAATCTTAACCGTCGTGTTGGCGGCCCTTTCCGCCTGTGGTGGGCCGGCAGATTCTGGGGCTGATGCAATAAGATCACCCGAGGAGCGAGGGCGCCGGGCATTCGGTCAATGTGGGGCCTGTCACACCGCGCGCGAGGGCGACGCTTCAAGGATCGGCCCCAACCTATTTGGGGTCGTTGGGCGGCACCCTGGCGAAGTGGAAGATTTTGCCTATTCGACGGCGATGCGTGACGCTGATCACGTCTGGGACGCGGTCACCCTCGATGCCTTCCTGGCCGACCCAGAAGGATATGTGCCGAAAAATCGGATGGCGTTGCCTGGCGGCGTGCCCGATCCGCAAAGACGGGCAGACCTGATTGCCTATTTGCAAACCCTCACCTCCGATCCTAACTAAACGTCGAAACCCGGATTTTCACGGTTTAGTTTTCGGATCAGCCCTGGCCACGCGAGATTGTCACCAAGGCCCGGAATGAATGCTGGACCGCCTTGCTGTAACACTTTTGCGCCCATTGCTGGCGGTTCTTCGCGCGGTTCGCGGGTATCAGACTGAGCCAATATTTGTGCGCGACAGGCTTGTTCCAGGAAGTGCATTCGTAAAAATGCGATAGCGCAGTTTGCGCCAACCGTCAGCGTTCCGTGATTGCGCAGGATCATAAAGCCGTGACTGCCCATGTCTTTGACGAGGCGTTCGCGCTCATCATGATCCGTCGCGATCCCTTCATAGTCATGATAGGCAATGTCATCATGGATGATCATCGCAAATTGGGTATAACGCTTTAATCCCTCTTGCTGGGCCGAAACGGCAACGCCATAGGGTGTGTGCAGATGAAGTACCGCATGGGCATCATCACGAGACATGTGCAAAGCCGAGTGGATTGTAAATCCTGCGGGGTTGGAGAAGTACGGCGTCTCAGCGACGACATTACCGTCTGTGTCCACTTTGACCAAAGACGTCGCTGTCATCTCGTCGAAGAACACACCATAAGGATTGATTAGGAAGCGTTCCTTACCATCCTCATCTGGGCAACGCACAGAAATATGGGTGAAGATCATATCGTCCCAACCATATAATGCGGCCAAGCGATAGGTCGCGGCCAATTCACACCGCAATCGCCATTCTTCGTCACTGACTTTGCCTTTTAGCGACGGCAGGTCCAGCGGATCAGGAACATTAAACCCAGCTTGTTGTCCAAGCGCTTCGGTCTGCTTTGTCTCAGCATTCATGGTCCCTGCTCTCCTTCTTTATGAACCCTCAAAAATACTAAGATATTTCAGTTTGGGATGCATCGTTGAATCACAGTTCTATGACTTGTGCGTTCCAGTTTTACATGCCTCTATTAGGCCCTCTATTAGGAACCCATTGGTCATACTACGCCAAACAAGGATGAGAGCGTGGCTAAAAAACTATCGTTTCTGGCGAACCAACGCCCTGAATCGGCATCGGTACAGGCCGATTTGATCGCTCGTTACGGTGATGTCGCGCCGGAAGATTCCGATGTGATTGTCGCCATCGGCGGTGATGGCTTCATGCTCGAAACCTTGCGGCACTATATGCAAGATGAAACACCGATTTACGGGGTCAATTGTGGAACCGTGGGCTTCTTGATGAACCCTCTGGATATTGAAAATCTCGGCGACAATATCGAGCAAGCAGAACCCGCGATCATTCATCCCCTGTCCATGAAGACCGAGACAGCCAATGGCACCCACGAATCGGCCATGGCCATCAATGAAATCTCTCTGTTTCGCCAAACCCGCCAGAGCGCTCGGGTGCGGATCACGGTCAACGGTAAAGTCCGAATGGAATCATTGATTTGCGACGGGGTCCTATTGGCGACCCCAGCGGGCTCGACTGCTTATAACCTATCGGCCCATGGGCCGATCCTGCCAATAAGCGCTCAAATGCTAGCCCTTACCCCAATCAGCGCGTTTCGCCCCCGTCGTTGGCGTGGGGCCTTGTTACCCCATGATGCGGTGGTGAAGTTCGAGACTGAGGATCCCGTCCGCCGCCCCCTTTCGGCTGTGGCAGACAATCACGAGGTCCGCGATGTGGTCACCGTGACCGCCGAGGAAGATCGGTCAATCTCGATGACGGTCCTATTCAATTGTGATCACTCTTTGGATGAGCGAATCCTGAGAGAACAGTTTGATTACTAAAATTTTCGCTGCTTCTTTCACAAATGGTTTACGCCCCGTCCTGAATCGCCGCATGGGTGTCTGTCCGGTGTTAAGATGGGCCCTACCGTCAGGGTGTTCAGCGAGAATTAACCTGAGACACAGATGATAGTAGGCGGATCATGAAGGTACGGTCAGGCTTTTTGGCTTGATGGAGGGATGCGGAATGGGCGCTCAGGCAGCTCGACTTTCAAATGTCGACATTGATAATGCCCTAGAAAACAAGGACTTTGAGGTCCTGTTTCAGCCGATTTTTGACCTCGGTAATGGCGGACTCGCGCGTATGGAAAGCTTCGTACGCTGGCGCCACCCTGCCTTGGGTATATTACCGCCTGGTGCCTTTATTTCATTTTTTGAGTCGCAAGGGCGCATGAGCGAACTCACGCGGTATGTTCTTGCAGAGACGTTGCGTGCCTACCAAAGCTGGCGCGATACGAGCGGACCGGGCTTTTCGATCAATTTGGCCTTAAGTGACCTTACTGATGAGGCATTTGCGCCGCATTTCATCAAACTTCTGCGGGATGAACAATTCCCAGCCGATCTCGTTACCTTGGAATGCCCGATGCCTGCTGTCGAAATAGACGTGGATCAGGCAGCCCTACAGTTCGCAAAACTGAACAAAACTGGTGCACGCCTCGCGATAGAAGTTCGAGGTCGTGCCAATGATATGCTTCGTACCATCGATCCGTTCCCCTTTGATGAAATCAAGACTGGCGGTTCGTCTATCCTTCGATTTGCGCGGACCGTGCGTGGTCCTGGCCTTAGTGCTATTTCCGACCTTCTCGATATCGCCAATCGCGCCAATGCCGTCATCACAGCCGTGGGTGTTGAGGATCAAGCGTCACTTGCAGCTTTGCGTGGGCTTGGCTTCACTGCGGCCCAAGGCAATCATTTAGGTAAAGTGGGGACGCTTAAAGACTTCGTCCCCGGCCGTGTGAATGACGTGCGCGAATTGTTGGAACTCGATAAACTATCAGATGGAGATCTAGATGCTCTATTCCTCACCAAAGTCGCCTTGCCCAAAACGCCTAACTTGGAGTCGCTGAAAGTCATCGAAGACGAACCGAGCGTCTCTTCGGAAAATCGAACGGTTGAAGACATTCCAGCCGAATCCGTCAGTGTTGAAGAGGACGATCCACTCGCCGCTTTAAAAGATACCGATGACGCACCTTCGAAAGAGGAAGCCGAAAGAAAAGCCAAAGCTCGTGAACGCGCAAAAGCCCTTATTTTGGCGAAACGGGCCAAGGCACGGGCGGCACGAAAATCAGCGGCTATTGCGCGTGCCAAGGCAAAGGTGGCAAATGCCGCCAAAGAAAAGGCTGAAAGTGACGATACGGCTGCCCCAGTGGCAGAGCCCATTGCCTTGCAGGAAAGATTGAGCCAGGAGTTTTCCGATGGTCTGCCGTCTAGTAAAAAGGCCAAATCGCCAGAACAAACGGGTGAAACGGTGCCGCCACAGTTAAAACAAACCGCTGAAACAGATAAGCCAACGCCAAATGAGGGCAAGGCAAAAGGTCAAAGCGAAGAAAAACTGAGCGTGCCGGAACGGTTGGCTGCTGCTATGGGGGGTGATCTTGATTTCAATAGTCCGAAGATACCTATCCGCAAACCAATGGAAAATTCTGCGCAAACACAACCAACAGGTGTATTGAAAATGGCCGTGAGCAATGTTCACGCTTATTTTCTACCAGGAATTTTCGTTGGCGGGCCTGCATTTGGATCTCGGCTTGAGACATCAGCAATCCGAGCAACAAAAGCTTTGAATAATACGATAGCTGCAGCGACAACAGTTGACCAAACACCGTTTACTGAGCATGTCGCCCAAAAGACTGTTTCTGAGAAAACAACAGAGGCAAAGGCTCTCGTCCCTGACCTCCCATTTGAAACCGATATCGTGCTAGATGAACGCACGCCAGACAAAACCGTTCAAGCAACCGAGTCGACTGTCACCAGCCCCACATCCAAGCGTCGCCGCCGCCAACGCAAAGGTTTCCTCAAGAGGAAAGTTTTTGTTTATCCGACCCATTTTTGGCCGAAACCTTGGGCCCGTTCAATTCGGCGTTTGAAATCGGACAATGCGACCGGCGAATCCGCAAAAGCTTCCTAGTCCCAAAATCCAATTAGCGTATAAAAAAACGCGACCGTTGTGCTGCGGTCGCGCTTTTTCCATTTGTCCCAAGCCAGCCAAATAGTTCTTTTTCAATTTCGTTGCGTACTATTGCGTGGGATGGGGTCCATGTGTGCTACCAATCTATGCTTCCGATAAAAACTCCTTCGTCGTTTATTGTCGGTGGTAGGGCCTAGAGGGGAATAGTGCCTACAAGGACTATCGAAACCGATGAGGATCGATGGGTCAATGGAAAACCGCGTTAACTATATTCACGATTTACATTTCATTAGTAAAGGTTAACAGAATCTAAACATCGACAATAGATAATGCTCCGCCCGCGCCAGATTCGGCCAAAAGAACCCTACGCTTCTGCAGTTCCTACCTTTTGTGCCAGCGACGCACTCAAAAAATCATCGAGATCACCACCCAACACCGCATCTGGATCAGAGCTTTCTGTTTGAGTGCGTAAATCCTTCACCATTTGGTATGGCTGTAAAACATATGACCGTATTTGATGGCCCCAACCGATTTCAGTTTTTGAAGCGGCGGTTTCAGCGGCTGCCTCCTCTTGCTTTTGCAATTCTAACTCATAGAGCCGTGCACGGAGCATATTCCAAGCGGTCGCGCGATTTTTGTGTTGAGAGCGTTCGTTCTGACACTGAACCACAATACCCGACGGCTCATGAGTAATTCGAACGGCGGAATCCGTGGTGTTGACGTGCTGTCCACCCGCGCCCGATGCACGATATGTATCGATCCGGCAATCGCTCTCATTGACTTCAACTTCAATATTATCATCGACAACAGGATAAACCCAAACCGACGCAAATGATGTATGTCGCCGTGCATTTGAATCATAAGGTGATATCCGGACCAATCTGTGCACACCAGATTCTGTCTTTAACCACCCATAAGCATTGTGGCCTCTAATTTTTACAGTGGCAGACTTTATGCCAGCTTCATCACCAGCTTGCTGCTCTATAATATCGACCTTATGCCCATGTTGATCTGCCCAACGGACATACATGCGCAACAGCATTGAGGCCCAATCGTTGGACTCTGTGCCGCCTGCTCCCGGATGAATCTCAACAAAGCAATCATTGCCGTCTGCTTCTCCTGAAAGAAGCGCTTCAATTTCCGATTTAGCCGCTTTATCGCGTAAGGCCTCGAGTAACCCTTGTGCTTCCGCGTGGCTTTCTTCGTCACCTTCATCACTGGCCATCTCTGCCAATTCCAACAGGTCGTTCAGCTCCTGGTCAAACTGGCCAATGGCGCTCATTTGATTTTCGAGGGCATTGCGCTTTTGCATCAGCGCTTGTGCGGCCTCAGGGTTATCCCACAAAGTCGGGTCTTCAGCGCGGGCATTTAGCTCATCAAGTTGGCGTTGAGCGTTGTCCCAGTCAAAGCCCCCTCCTTAGCAGTTCCAATGACTGCTTGATTTCAGCACCTAATGTCTCAATTTCCGCGCGCATGGAAACGTCTCCTAAACTCTCGTGATAGCCGGTAATCAATCGGTGAGCCCAGGTTATTGATCAGTTGTATCGAGCTAGTAAAGACCATCCAGGTCGTCATCTCTCTCATCGGTTGGGGCGGCACTTAACGGATCGAGATACAGATCTTCACCGGATGGGTCACCTCCGAGCACGTCGTCGGTCTTAAATGCCTCTAGGATAACATTGGAATCGCTAGTGGACGCCGGCTCGCCAGTTTTGGCATTTACGCGGACAAGACGAATTCCAGACGGAACACGAAACGGTATTCCGGCATCATCGACCAAAGCGCCCCTCATGAAATCTGCAAAAATCGGTGCAGCAACTTTTCCGCCCGCTTCGCTACGTCCCAGAGTCTGCGGCATGTCGAAACCGACAAAAACTCCGGCCGCAAGGTCCGGTGAAAAGCCGACGAACCAAGCATCTTTATAGTCGTTTGTCGTGCCGGTTTTTCCTGCGAGTGGCTTTCTAGTGGCGCGCCGCACAGCGCTACCGGTGCCACGAACAACAACCCCTTCTAGTATTGAGGTAATCTGATAGGCCGTTCTTGGATCAAGAACTTGTTCGCGACTATCGACGATCTGTGGCTCTGCTTGACCAGACCAAAATGGTGCATCGCAAGTAAAGCAAGAACGATTATCTCGTTTAAAAATCGTATTCCCAGTCCGGTCTTGGATTCGGTCAATCAAAACCGGCTCAACCCGCTTCCCACCATTTACAAAAATCGAATAGGCCGCGGTGATTTTCATTAAAGTCGTCTCACCCGATCCAAGTGAAATAGCGAGTTCACGAGGCAATCGATCAGAAAGATGAAAACGCTCAACATAATCCATGATCCGACCAATGCCCAAATCTTGAGCAAGCCGTGCGGTCATCGTATTTCGAGATTTCTCAATCCCCGATCTCAGCGTCGACAGCCCGCCAAACGCCCCTTCAATATAGTTCCCAGGCTTGTACCAACTATCGATACCTGGCGCGACAAAGGGGGCGTCTAAAACAGTCGATGATGGAGTGTAGCCATTGTCGAGCGCAACCGAATAGACAAACGGTTTAAATGTAGATCCCGGCTGGCGTTCGGCTTGTACCGCACGGTTGAATTCGGATTTTTGGAATGAGAATCCACCGACCATAGCCAAAACTCGACCTGTATGCGGGTCAATGGCGATAAGTCCACCGTTGACCGCTGGTGCTTGGCGCAACGCAAATGCACCCTCGATAATTGGCATGTCGCCTAACGGCGTTTCTTCGTCTTCACCTGGAATCTCTCGCGCTTGGTCCACATAAACGATGTCACCCATCGTCAGCACTTCGCTAACACTGGCGACATCTTCTCCGAGGTCATTGGCGGAAATGTATTCTTTCGCCCAGGCCAATTGTTCCAGTGGAATGATACCAAGCGAACCGTCTTCGAAACCAATTGACGCTGTCTCGTCTAAAATCTCTAGCACCAACGCGGCTCGCCATGGTGCCATATCATCGGAAACGGCGCGATTTGTGCGCAGTGTTTTCAGCTCCGCTTCAAAGGGTGCCATCCATGGTGGCTGGTATTCATCTGCTGTTGCGTCTGGATTGTCCGATACATTCTCTACGTCATTCATTGTAAGGGCAATATTGGAAAGTGCACCGCGCCAGCCATGGCGTTGGTCATATGTCACAAGCCATCTGCGCAACGCTTCACCAGCAAGTTTTTGCAATCGCGGATCAACAGATGTTCTGACCGCCAAGCCGCCATCATAGAGTGCTTCGACACCATAGAGGTCAACAATCTGTTTGCGGACTTCCTCAGCAAAATACTCCATGGTCCAATCTCGCGCGCCAAGTGGCGGGGCGATATCAGCGCCGAGCGGTTGCGCAAGCGCTTCATCGGCATCTTCCTGGGAAATTCGTTCATCTGCCAAGAGCCGTCTAATGACATAGTTCCGACGGTCAATGGCTCGTTCTTCATTGGCTATCGGGTGATAGTTGCTCGGGCCTTTGGTGATCGCAGCAAGGTAAGACGCTTCTGCCACTGTCAGGTCTGCCAGCGCTTTGTCAAAGTAGTTCAAAGCAGCTGCCGCAACACCATAAGATCGGTTCCCCAAATAAATCTCATTGAGATAGAGCTCGAGAATATGCTCTTTGGTAAATGTTCGCTCCATTTTTCGAGCGATTAACATTTCCCGTAATTTACGTTCGACTTTTTGCTCACTGGAAAGCAGGAAATTTTTAGCAACTTGCTGCGTGATCGTGGAGCCACCTTCAAGCCGGCGTCCTGCCAAAATGTTTCCGATGTTAGAAATCTGTGCACGAAGAATACCGCGTCCATCAACCCCGGTATGTTCAAAAAACGACTTGTCCTCGGCAGAAACGAAAGCATACTTCACGTGGTCCGGCATGGACTCAATCGGTACGAATAAGCGACGTTCGCGAGCGAACTCGGCGACCAATGATCCGTCTCCAGCATAAACGCGCGTTGTTACCGGAGGTGCATATTCAGCAAGAACTTGATAATCGGGTAAATCTTGATTGAGTTCATTGAGATACCAAGCAGCATATCCCGCAGCGCTAATCACCGCAAAAGCACCTGCCGCAAAGCCAACGCCAATAAGTTTCAACATAGCCCCTGGCCATTTGCTTTTCGCTCTATCAGACGGTGGGACTGAAGCGCGATGTTTTGGTTCGGCTTGCATGGTTCGTTTTGGGGCATGAAGCGTTGCTGCCGCCTTGATCTGATCATCTTGACCCAATTCAAGTTCGTCTTCTTCATCGTCAATCCCTGATGCCGTGATTTCCGTGTCTTCAGGCTCTACTTCATGTTCCGTTGCAGGCGTTTCAAACATGTCGTGATCAATATCGGACTCAACGGAATCAATCGTCTCGTCATCATACGTCGCCTCATCGTCCTGATCGTTCGACACAGGCGGTTCATCTGGGTGGTCCGGCTTATCTGTTTCGTCACTCATATCCGCTACATCCGCCCCATGCTCTACCGTCTACACCACTTTGGCGCCAAGACATGATATGCCTCTTAGCGCTTATTAGCCCATAAATTGGTCCACAGCGAGGCGCAAGCGCGCCTGAAATGGTTCATTTCCACCAGAAATCGGAAATTCAACGGGCTCCGCCAGCCCGGTTCGAGGCAACCTTTCGGCTTTGATAAACCTTGAAATACTCATCAATGGCATCAGCGACCGCACCCATCGTGCGCTTACGCCATACTTTTGATTTTAGATTGGACTCGTCTTTCACATTGGAAATAAAGGCCATTTCCAACAATACCGCGGGTACATCAGGCGCCAACAACACCCGCAAATTCCCCGTACGATGCGATCGATTGAGCATAGGCGTTTTGCCCGACAATTTTTCGATCAAAAGCTCGGCAAACTGGGAAGACGCATTTAGCGTTTCGTCTTGGGCAATATCGATCATAATATCACTTACAATTCCGTCATATTGCTCCAGATTTAGGCCGTAAGGGTCTCCATCTGATTTGGCGAGAGCTGCGGAACGCGCCGAGCCTTTTTTAGAGAGCGTATAGACCGACGCCCCGCGGACAGCTGGTTTGGAGATTGCATCGGCGTGGAGTGATATGAACAAATCAGCATTTGCATCGCGGGCAAGAACTTCGCGTTCATCTGGTTTGATTTTATTATCATCATCGCGCGTTAGAATTATTTCATATTGGCCACTTTTTTTCAAAATTGCTGCTAGCTCTAAGGCTGCTGCAAGAGTGACCGTTTTTTCTTGAGTTCCACTTTGCCCCTGCGATCCAGGGTCGACGCCCCCGTGCCCAGCATCAATGACAATGACCCGTTTAGCAGCAGGCATGGGCGGGTTATCAGAATTGTTCTTTTTGCTCGGACTCGGCGGGACGCCAACCGCAACAGCGGCGGTCCGCGTTGACATGGGACCAGAGGTTGCCTGCTCGATCACAGCCGTTAGGTCTGGATAAGGATTAGGTAAGCTGGCTAGAAAATCCGCTTTATTTGACGTTTCAAGATCGACGACGAGCCTGTGTTTCGTCACCCCGCCCGTTGGGGCAATCATGAATACTTCTTTGATTTTAGCGGTTTTTTCCAACTCGAATACGGCTCGAAGATTGGTCCCAGGACCGTCGGCAAATCCATATCGAGCGATATGCCCGTTCCCAGCCCGAAAATCTCGGTCAGCGGTTTTTACGTTCAAATCGGCAAAATCAATCAGCAAGCGACCGTTGCTCGTCGCATCGCCAGATACGGTGTAGGCAAGGTTTCCACTTAGATCGAAGACAATTCGTGTCTTTTCGCCATTTGGTCCAAACCGGACGCCCAAAAGATCAGCGGCATGCGCACTTACTACAAAGGCCCACGCCACAGCGGTCAAAACAGCACAATTCCGCACAGCTTTTATCATTTCGCCCATCCATACGCGCCGATTGGTTCGCCGAAAACTGTAAAATCGACAAACCGAACAAAAAGTCACCTATTCTCATTTGGTCAATCTTAACGCGACGTTAAGGTTCTAATTCATTTTTTAAACAATACTGAGTCGACGTTAACTTTAGGTTTTCTTTTTCCCCGCACTGATGCATTGTCCAATTTCTATTGTAAAAAGACGACATCGTCGCCAAATCGCAATAGAAGGTATCGGCGGTTTGACGATAATTGCCGCAAGAATTCCCCGGAAAGCGCGAAAATACCCCGTTTTTCCCGGATTAAGGCCGACAGCTCCAATGGTCGGCGCGTAAAAATTGGCAGATGCCGATTCGCGTGGAGCAAATAAGCGGCGCAATCAGTGCGCCAAACAACAACCTGCCGACAGCCTTTTTGGCGTAAATGTTGGCGCGAAAACAGTTTCGCTGATGATGCAAGATGCGCAAATGAGGTCTACCGGCGCCCATACTAGGGCTAGCACCGTGACCGCGCACGCCTATCAGCGACCCAACCCAACCAATGCGGCGGCGCTGACCCCGCATTGCGGAGCCTATTTACATGACAAAGAAAATGTTGATCGACGCGGCCCACCCAGAAGAGGTGCGGGTCGCGCTACTCGATCAGGGAAAAGTCGAGGACTTCGACTTCGAATCTGCCGCTCGGAAACCACTACGCGGTAATATCTTTTTAGCGCGCGTCACGCGCGTTGAACCATCACTACAGGCCGCCTTCGTCGAATATGGCGGAAATCGGCATGGTTTTCTCGCATTTAGTGAAATTCATCCTGATTATTACCAGATTCCAGTTTCCGATAGAGAGCTTTTGCGTGAAGCGGAAGCAGAAGTCGCTGACCTTGCTGCAAAGTTGGAATTAACCCAACGCGGCGACGAAGAAGATGAGCCATCCGGCGACAATGACGACGAAGATTATAGCGACGAAAAAAGCGCGGCGTCGACTAAAGATACTCAGGAAAACGATTCTGAACTGGAAGCAGAAGAGTTGGCACCATCAAGCGATGCTTTTGACAGTGGCGATACACCTGCCAGTGACGATGACGCGGAAGAAGAAGAAGAAGAAGAGCAAGCTTCCGATCCCGTTGAATCCGATTCTGAAAAATCTGACGATGACAAGCCGCATGACGACGAGGTCACTGCTGAGGCAGCAGATGCGGATGACGCTCAAACCGCTGTTGATGCGCAACTAGACGCCGATCCGGACGAGAGCACCACGGACGAAACTGACAATGCTCAAAGCGAGGAGATTGCCGAGGCGGCAGTATCTGCTGAGACATCGGAAGAAACGGATGCTGACGAAAGCGACGATAAAAAGAAGAAAAAGTCTAAAAAAGCAAAAGTTGATCCGCGCGCAGAACTTTTTGAACAATACAAAGAAGCTAAGCGCAAACGTTCACGATTACTTCGCAACTACAAAATTCAAGAGGTTATCAAACGTCGTCAGATTCTACTTGTTCAAGTTGTTAAAGAAGAACGCGGTGGCAAGGGCGCAGCGCTGACAACTTATATGTCTTTGGCCGGACGATATGGCGTTTTGATGCCAAATACGGCTCGTGGTGGCGGAATCTCACGCAAGATTGCTGCAGCTTCTGACCGAAAACGGTTACGACGTGTGGTCGATAGCCTTGAAGTCCCTCAAGGTATGGGACTGATCATCCGAACTGCAGGTGCCAAACGTACCAAAATCGAAATTAAGCGCGACTATGATTATTTGCTGCGTCTATGGGAAAACATTCGCACCCTGACCCTTAGCTCCGTGGCGCCTTGTTTGATTTATGAAGAAGCAAGCTTGATCAAACGCGCTATTCGCGACCTTTACGACAAAGACATTTCAAGCGTTCTTGTCGAAGGTGAAGCCGGATACCGCGAAGCCAAAGACTTCATCAAAATGTTGATGCCAAGTCATGCGAAAAATGTGCAACCCTACAAAGAACGGGAGCCAATTTTCCTTAAGCACAATGTCGAAAATCAGCTTGACGGCATGTATCAGCCGACGGTCCGCCTGAAATCTGGTGGCTATATCGTTATCCACCAAACTGAAGCGCTTGTGGCGATTGATGTGAACTCAGGCCGGTCAACGCGTGAACGCAATATCGAACTCACGGCCTTAAAGACCAATATTGAGGCCGCCCAAGAAGCAGCGCGTCAGTTCCGATTGCGTGACCTCGCTGGTCTGATCGTTTTGGATTTCATCGACATGGAAGAGCCAAAGAACAACCGTAAGGTTGAAAAGGCTCTGAAGGAATCATTGAAAACCGACCGTGCTCGCATTCAAGTTGGCCGAATTTCTAATTTCGGACTTCTAGAAATGTCTCGCCAACGCCGACGCTCTGGGATCATCGATGGGACTACCCATGTATGCCCAACATGTTCAGGAGCAGGTGCCGTCCGATCTCATGAAATTGCAGCGCTTCGTATTTTACGCGCGATTGAAGGTGAAGCGATTTCGGGAAAAGTGGGCCGGGTGACCGCTCGCACATCGCTTGATGTCAGCATGTATATTCTCAATCACAATCGCGATTGGCTAGAACGCATTCAAAATACCAATGGCGTTAAGGTCGAAATTTTGGCCGACTCAGAAAAAGCTGGCGATGCTTTCGATCTAGAGAAAAGCGGCACACCGAGCGAAGTGAAGACAAAAGCGGCGATCGTTCGCCCTGACCAAATAGAACCGGTCGAGGCCAATGTGGAGGATGATGACGAGACTCGATCGTCGTCAACTGACGACAGCTCCTCTGACCAACCCGATGGTGAGCGCAAGAAACGCAGACGTCGCCGTCGGCGGAAACCAACGAATGCGGCGAGTGATGTTGAGAACCAAAACGGTTCAGACGCTGACAGCGCACCAACGGACGAGATTAACGGCGAAACAAGTGCCCGAGCCGATAGTGAAACTACAGACGAAGAAGCACCAAAGAAAAAGCGCCGCCGCGGTAGACGTGGCGGACGCCGAAATCGTCGTGGCACGAGTGGCGCGGAAACCCAATCTGAAGCCGATGGCGACGCGTCAGCAACCGCTGAAGTAACGCCAACAGCCACCGATGATCAAAGCGCAAGTGGAAACAGCGAACAGCCGACTGTCAATATCACGGTCGGTAAGCCAAGTATTGATGACCCAAGCAAGTCAGCAGCGGCGGCCACCTCAAACGGCGCCTCAAATGGTGCACCTACAAAAGACGAAGGTGCGGCTAAGCCAGCGAGAAAGTTGGACGAAGATGAGCCAAGCCAATCTGCAGAACCGTCACCCGTTACGGAAGCGGAGCCGGTCAAAAAGCCAAGCCGAAAGGGATGGTGGCAACGCGCAATCGGTTGACTAACCGACGGATTATCTTCGCGCACGCGTTAATCAAAGCGGGTGCGCCAAGATCCGCGGCTTGAAACCATTGCTCCAAATTGCGACAAAGTAATGGTTTATTACCGAGATATAGGTCTGCGACCTCGAAATTGCCGTAAAGTCGCGTAAACTGTACCCTTGCGCGTCAACAGGAGCCACAAGTTGTGAGTTTGTACAAAGCGTTTCTATCGGCCTTAGCGGCTGTCGTGACCCTGGCTAGCACGCTTGCTCATGCCCAAAGCGTAGCCCTGCTTCGTGATGCTGAAATGGAAAAATTCCTTGATGACCATTCAAGGCCAATTTTCGAAGCTGCCGGCCTGTCACCAGAATCTATCCAAATATTGATCATCAATGACGGCTCGTTCAACGCTTTTGCCGGCGGACGATATATGGGCGTCAATACAGGTTTTCTAACAACTGTTGATACGCCTGCACAAATGGAAGCCGTAATTGCCCATGAAGCCGGTCATCTTGCTGGCGGGCATTCGGCACGATCCGATGCAATGATTGCAAGTGCCACCCGACCCATGTTGCTAAGTCTTGTGCTTGCGGCCGGCGCCATCGCGGCTGGTGCCCCTGATGCAGGTATTGGTATTTTGTCATTGGGCCAAACCGTCGGCATCGCCAATTTGTTGCGTTACAGCCGTGGTCAAGAATCTGCTGCTGACCAAGCCGGAATTTCTTATCTCGACCGACTTGGGCATTCGAGTAAAGGTGCACTGGAAGTTTGGAGCAAACTTCGTAACTCGCAAATTCTTCGGGGTAATGAAATAAATCCCTATGCACAAACCCACCCTTTGGCCAATGATCGTCTCTCGGCTTTGCGGCGGCGGGTTGAAAGCAGCCCGTATTACGATCTCGACGATGATCCCGCCGACATTGAACGGTTAAAAATGATCCAAGCGAAAATTCGCGGATTTCTTCACGATCCAAATGCGACGCTGCGATACTATCCGTTGTCTGATCAATCTGACCCTGCTCACTATGCCCGTTCAGTTGCTTACTTTCGGCAATCCAAAATGGACTTGGCGATTCCGGAAATCCAAACCCTTATCGACGCCTACCCGGAAAACCCATTTTTTTATGAGTTAAAGGGTCAGTTATTGTTTGAGTTCGGCCGCGCTAATGATGCAGTTGCACCTTATCAAAAATCGATAGAATTGCTTTCCGACAATGCTCTGATGCGTATCAATCTAGGTCGTGCATTGCTGGCAACAAATGAAACAAACCAAATTGAACAGGCGGTTACAGAGTTTAAGCGAGCCTTGTTGCTAGAAACAGACAACAGTTTTGGTTGGTTCGAATTGGCACGCGCCTATAGCGCCCTCGACAATGACGTGATGGCAAATTTGGCGACGGCGGAATCTCGTTTTCATGCGGGAGCAAAACCCGAAGCAAACCGATTTGCGCGCCGTGCCATGGCGGGATTGCAACGAGGCACTGCAGAATGGCGCCAAGCAGCAGATATTATTGTTGCCTCACAACCCGCTGAAGGCGGCCCGCCACTTCCTGGTGGCATTGAGGAAAGCAATCCACGACCGCGCCAGCCGTCGGAAACCGATCGGCAAAAGCCAGATGTACCCGATCCTGAAACGGGCGAGTAATTCCAAACTAACAAAATCAAGGTGAACTTTGCGAGGTGCAATGTTTGCGAAATGGGGGCGACATGACCAGAACAAAAATAGCAATATGCGGTGCACTTTTAGGGGCGTTCATTCTGGGTGCCAGCTTTATGGCTTATTCGTCCGCTCAGGAAGAACCGGCCCAGTCCACGGCACCGAAACAACAGGTCAGCACATCATTTACCGGTCTTGAAGAAGAAGAGATTGGCGCGATCATCCGCGAATATCTGATGGAAAACCCGGAAGTCATCATCGAAGCCGTTAATGCCTATAGCGAACGCGAACGTTTAGCAGAAGCAGCACGAACACGTGAGAATGCACTGGCCAATGTCGATGCCTTGTTGAACCCCGAATTCGGATTTGTGGCTGGCAAAAACCCGGCAAAAGCCAAAGTCGCGGTCATCGAAATGTTCGATTATCACTGTGGTTTTTGTAAGCGCGCAACGCCTCTAATTAAGGAGATTACCGAGAAGGATGCCGATGTAAAAATGATCTTCCGCGAGCTACCGATCCTTCGTGAGGAATCTGATTATGCCGCTGAGGTTTCATTGGCTGCACGTGACCAAGGTAAGTTTCTCGATCTCCACTTTGCAATGATGGATGCCAAAGGTGTTTTGACCAAAGAACGAATCCACGAAATCGCCGAGAAAAACGGGATCGATGTTGCAAAGCTCGATCGAGTGGCCCGTCTGCCCAAGGTTGAGAACGCCATAGTAAATACACGAATTATTGCAGATGAAATTGGCATTAATGGAACGCCTGCCTTTATCGTGGCAGCCATAGACGGATCTTACGTAGAAGTGGTTACGGGCTTTCGTCCTGACGAGCTCTTAGAAAAAATCGATGCGGCAAAGGCCGCGTCAAAATAGGGCAACTGACGATTTTATAAACCGGTTTAGTTTTTCGGTTCCGCTTTGCGCTGGCATTCAGCGGCGCGTGCTTTGCTTAATTTCGCGCGTCGTTGAGCAATTAAAAAGCCTAAGACGAACGCGGTCACGCTATAAGACGCAGCAATATACGGTGCATATCGCCCGAAATCGAACAACTCACTCATGTGTTTACACCTTCAATTTGCTCGGCCTCACCGACGGGACGACTGGGCTTGCGTAATTGGCGCTTTTCCAACCGCGTCTCAATGAGATCAGCGCGCACACCCGCGAGAACCATCCAGGTAAACAGTGCCGTATAGGCAAGCGCCATAGCAAATAGCGGGATCAACATGCTTGAATGAATTGTTGGACCGTCTGCACGAAAAACGCTCGCTGGTTGATGCAGACTATTCCACCAATCGACGGAGAATTTCACGATAGGAATATTGATGGCCCCGACCATCGCGAAAATACGTGCGAACCGCGCAGCCTTTGTTTGATCTTGCACAGATTGCCAGATCGCCATGTAGCCAAGATAGAGGAAGAATAGAACAAGCACTGATGTCAATCGGGCATCCCAGACCCACCACGCTCCCCAGGTGGGCTTGCCCCAAACTGCGCCTGTGAACAAAGCCAGTGCCGTAAAAGCTGCACCCGGTGCCGCCGCAGATCGCGCTGCTAAATCAGCAAGATTGTGGCGCCAGATAAATCCAATGAAACTCATAGTCGCAATAAAACTAAATGAAGCGAGCGCCATCCATGCTGCAGGGACATGTACAAACATAATCCGCACGCTGTCGCCTTGTTGGTAGTCCTCTGGCGCAACGAACAATCCCATGATGACACCAATTGTTGCAAGCACAGCAAAGACAACAAACGAAGCAGGCCCTACGCGGTTCGCGAGAGCCTCAAATTTAGCGGGGTTGGAAAAATGGCTAAACATGATCTGTGCTTGGTCTCCTATTCTAGCCCTAATCGCAATGCAATTACTGAAAATGGTGGAGCCATCACTGCCATAAACAAGCTCAAAGCGGCCAGCACAAAGGTCTCCGGAGACCAAAAAATGCCGTTGGCGATATAGGTTTCAATTGAGAGAACACCAAAAATCAATGGCGGTGCCAAGAACGGGGCCGCGATCACAACGGCTAGTAAGCCACCTGCCCGTAATCCCGCTGTCAACGCCGCTGCAAACACTGCCGTTAAAACAAGCGACGGTATTCCGATAGCTAATAACGTAGCCGCGCCCATAATGTGTACGGGTGAAATGCCAAACATCGTCAATATGACTGGGGAGGCCAAAATCATGGGTGTGGCCACAATCAGGCCGACAAATATCACTTTTGCAAAAAAATATGGGAAAAGGCTAGTTTGTTCAGCCGCGATAATTGCCAAGGATCCATCCCTGAAATCATCTTCAAACACATCAGTTACGGTCAACTGAATTGCAAAGGCAGCAGCAAGCCAATTGATCGCTGGCGCAGCGCTCGCAAGCGCCGGTAGCTCAGGCCCGATTGCAATCCCTGCCAGTGCTGCAAAAACGACAAAGAATAAAATTGCGTAAAACCACCCGCCACCTGACCGAACAGAAATCGCCAGGTCCCGGACCAGTGTCGCGCGAGTGAACGTTAGTGCAGTGCCCGTCATCCGATCACCAATTTTTTTGACGCGACACCTAATGTGTCATGGGTTGCGGCGATTGCGATACCGCCCTTACCCAAATGTTCAGAAATGATCGCTGCAACCATTTCGGCACCTTCACTATCAATTGCAGCGGACGGTTCATCCAAGAGCCAAACTTCTCGGCCGGCGATTATTGCCCGTGCGATATCTAAGCGACGCTTTTGTCCCGCAGAGAGTTTTCCAGTACGGGTCATCGCGTGGCCCATCATCCCGACCCGATCGAGTGCCCCGTATGCTGTGTCTTCAAAGTTTGCTTTTGGGACACCATAGCTGTGCGTCCAAAAACGCAGATTTTCGAGCGATGTTAGAGCTGACTTCATCGGCGGTGTATGCGTGATGTATAAAACGCTATTTAGCGGCGAAATTGTTTCCCACTCCTCGTCACCTATTCGCCAGCCAATTTGCCCTTCAGCTAGTCTGTAGTGACCCGCAAACAAGTTCAGTAAACTCGTTTTGCCGCTGCCATTGACACCAAACAACTGCACGGCCTCGCCCGGTGCAACGTCAATATTGACCCCGCGGACAATCGGCACGCCGCTGCGATCGCAACCAAGATTGCGTGCCTGCAAGGTTATTTGCCGGGAATATGAGGTCATCATAGCTCTATAAGTGTTTTCGCGGCGTTGATCGCCTCCCCAAGCGCGACAAAACGCCCGCCGGATTGATTTGAAGGACAGCCTAGCGCGCCTTAGATACTGTAAAGCTTCGTCCTATAAGGAATATACACTGTGAAACCGGTCCATCGGAACAAACGCATTGGCCTAATCTTTGGTGGACTGGTGTTATTGATCGGTGCTGGCGCTTTGGTCGCCCAGGCACTCGAACGAAATATCGCCTATTTTTATACCCCGTCCGAAGCGATTGAAGCGGGGATAGCCTCTGAAACGCGTATTCGGCTGGGCGGTATGGTCGAAGATGGCAGCGTCGAAAGCAGGAACGGAATTGAGACTACGTTTCGGGTCACCGACGGAGGCCAAAGTATTCGTGTGAGCTATTCAGGAATCGTCCCGGATCTTTTTCGCGAAGGTCAAGGTGTCATTGCTCAAGGGCGTTTACAGACAGATGGCTCGTTCATCGCCGATACGATCCTTGCAAAGCATGACGAGAACTATGTCCCCAAAGAATTAATCGGCATAATGCAAGAGTCGAAGGATGACGGCGAAAGCGAAAAAAACTAACCGTCGGTTTCTTAGTCTTTAGTGCCGTAAAGACGATCCCCAGCATCCCCCAGTCCCGGTAGAATATATCCGACATCATTCAACTGACGGTCCAGTGCCGCTGTGATCACCGGCACATCCGGATGCGCACTATGAAAGGCCTCAACCCCTTCGGGCGCAGCAACAAGACACATAAATTTTAATTGCTGAGCACCGTCGTTTTTCAAAGCTGTTGCTGCGGCAATCGATGTATTGGCGGTCGCTAACATCGGGTCGACCATAATCACTTGCCGTGCGCCCAAATCATCCGGTGTTTTATAATAATATTGTTCAGCCTCAAGCGTTTCATGGTTGCGGCGCATGCCGATATGCCCAACCCGCGCGGATGGCACCAAATCTAGAAGTCCGTCAATCAATCCATTGCCCGCACGTAAGATAGAGACAAAGCACAGTTTTTTTCCTTCTAGATAAGGAAATGAGCCTGTTTCAAGCGGTGTTTCAATTTCGATGGACCCAAGTGTTAAATCCTTAGTCGCTTCACATCCCAGAATGAATGAGATTTCTCGTAGCAATTGTCGGAACTTTGCTGTTGGCGTATCTTTGCTACGCAATATTGTCAGCTTATGTTGAATAAGCGGGTGATCAACAATTGTGAGGCCAAGTGACATTGGTCATCCTTTGCAATAATTCGCGTAACGATCTTTCTATCGCCGCTGACCGTGACGGGAAAATCGAGAAAACGCAACTAACGATCAAGGCGTATGTGATGATTAAAGATTGGGATCTTGGGTTTGCTGAGCGTGCATTTGCCGAAGCCGCCATCAGTTTTGATGCGGGTGGCTTGCCCATTGGCTCTGTCTTGGCGCGCGGCAAGGAATTCATTGCTGCCGGTCATAATCAACGGGTACAAAAAGGTGATCCCATCGCCCATGGGGAAATGGATTGCTTGCGCAATGCCGGTCGGCAGAAAACCTATAAAGATACGACGCTTTATACCTCCCTATCCCCCTGCATGATGTGTTCCGGCACGATCGTACAATTTAAAATTCCGCGGGTCGTAGTCAACGACACGCAAAATTTCGGGGGCAATGAGGAATTTCTTCGCCAACATGGGGTTGAGGTAATTGATATCGCTCATGCGCCATCAATTGAACTCATGGCTAAGTTCATCGCTGAAAATCCGTCCCTTTGGGATGAGGACATAATGGAATAGCAATCTTAGAGAACTACAGCCTTAGGGTCAGGGTTTGCGCTATTAATGCAGGCGCGTTTTGCTCAACTCCATCCATTAAGGATGACACTGTAGCAATCTCAAAACCCCTATAGGGCGCTGATGTTAACCAC
>JAJFGD010000275.1 GCA_021776315.1 Hyphococcus sp.
TAGGAAAAGAGGCGATCCGCGTTTCTGCGCCGGAACGTTGACCTGATATGGGTGTCCGGTCCACTCTTTTCGCGCAAAGGGAGGGCGTGATATGAAATGGATTGGCGGTATTGCTCTGACGGTCGTTCTTATCGGTGCGTATTTGTTTTACGGGGTATTGTCGCAACGGTACGATGCTCAACACAATCTTGTTTTGGCCCATGAACCCTATGTCGTTAGTGAGGCGGCGCGGGCACTGCACGAGACTATTCCTGTTGCGGACCTTCATTCCGACATGTTGTTATGGAACCGCGATCCATCAAAGCGCCATAAGCGCGGTCATACTGACTTACCGCGACTGCGCGAAGGTGGTGTTGCCCTTCAAGTTTTCACAGCCGTTACTAAAACACCGCCAGCACTCAACTATGACAAAAATAGTTCGGATAAAGATGCGTTGACACTCTTGATGGTTGCACAAGCTTGGCCTGTCGCCACATGGGGCTCGATTTTTGAACGCGCAATCTATCAAGCGTCACGGCTGGAGGGTCTAGAACATCGTGAAGACGGTGCATTTGTTTTCGCAAAGAACAAAAGCGATTTGCAGTCAGCCCTCGACCAAGGTGTTTTAGCTGGTGTCTATGGGGTTGAAGGGGCCCATCCCTTAGAGGGTAACCTTGAAAATGTTGACGGACTTTTTGATGTAGGTCTTCGAGTTATGGGCCTACAACATTTTTTCGATAATGAACTTGGCGGTTCTTTGCATGGTGAAAGCGGTGCGGGCCTGACGGCATTCGGCCGCGATGCTGTCACTAAGGCCGTTTCAAAGGGTATGATTATCGATGTTGCGCATTCGTCGGAACAAGTTGTGCGCGATGTCTTGGCGCTGACCGACAAGCCTATCATTGTTTCCCATACAGGCGTAAACGGACACTGTGACAGTCCACGCAATATTTCTGATGATCTGATGAAGGAGATCGCCGATCACGGTGGCCTGATCGGTGTCGGATTTTGGGACGGTGCCGTTTGTGATCCGTCAATTGATCATGTGGCATCAGCAATTATCTACGCGATCGCTTTGCTCGGCATTGAGCATGTGGCGCTCGGTTCCGATTATGATGGCACGGTCACGACGGCTTTTGATGCTTCTGAATTGCCTGCGCTGACCCAAAGTTTGATGGATGCGGGGCTGGAAGATGACGAGATTTATGCCGTGATGGGCGGTAATACGGTGCGGTTTTTCTTGGAACATCTACCGGACTAAGCGGCGTTGGTTTTATTTTTTAACAAAACGTATGGCTCGCGACGGTTTTCGTTTTTATCACAACCGCGCCTGTAGTAGGCTTCAGTCCGGGCGAAATGACTAAAGGGGCGTTGGCTATGGCCACGGGGCATGAGCGTTGCCAAAATGACGGCACAGTTTTAACTGGCGACTATTGCCACACATGTGGGCAACGCGCCGATGAACCACGGCGCGTGTTTATCGGTCTTGTACAGGATGTATTTGTTGACACGCTAGCCATCGACGGAAAACTAGCGCGTACGATCGGCTTGCTTTTATGGCGTCCCGGTGTTCTTGCGACGCGATATCTCAATGGCAAACGTGTCAGCTATTCCCCACCATTTCGGCTTTATCTTTTTGCAAGTGTGTTTTTTTTCATTGCTGCGTTTTGGATTGCAGATTTCGGCAATATTGAACCTGACGCATTCGACCCAGATGATATTGCCATTAGCGATGAGGCATTGAACGAGATTGAATCACGTGATCCGGAAGCCGCCGCGCGGTTGCGCGCATTGATGGCTGCGGATGTTTCAGAAGGCAATGACGGTGAAAATGTTGAGGAAGGCGCTGAGAGCGACAGCGACGATGAAAGTGAAAACGTTTCGCTTACGGAAACCAAATGGGAAGACACGAACTATGAAGGGCCGGATTGGTTGGAGCCTCATGTCAAACAAATGTTTGAAGCGGCACAGCGTGCGGCGAAAGATCCACGTTTGTTGATTGCTGAAAGCCGACAAAACCTTCCACGGACTTTATTGTTGGCACCGGTTCTTTACGCACTGATTTTGTTAGTGTTGTATTTTTACCGGCGTAAATTTTATGTCTATGACCATTTCGTCATCAGCCTTTATATGCATGCGGCGCTTTACGCATATTTGTTGCTAGCCATCTTGTTAAGCCGCCTCCCGGTCATTGGAGGGTGGGCGTGGTTTATTCCGCTGATTTGGGGATGGATTCAACCGGCAGCCGTGTTGCGCCAAGCCTATGGGTCAGGACGCATTTCCATGGTTATTAAATGGGCCATTTCCATGTTGATCTATGTGGTTGGCGTTGCACTAATCGTGTCGCTAGGCCTTTCTTACAGCCTCTATCAAAGTTGAGGATGCTAATTTAATTCTCGGACTATGCGATCTAAAAACGCATCAATATCCGTTGCTGTTTTTTCAGCTGCCTCTTCCATGGGAAGGTGTCCGATGCCGTCATAAATGACGACCTCAGCATTTGGCAGACGCTCATCAAAGGTTTGGGCAGCGCTCACATAGATCAGTTGATCGTCTTCACCCCATATGACCAAAGTCGGGACATCGATCTCGCCGACCCGTTCGGCCATCTCTAGCTCTCGTTCCGCCATCGCACGATGTGCCGCGGCACGACGGTTTCCTGGATATCGCAATAATTCCCAATATTGATCGACCATGTCTTCGGTGACGATGGTTTTGACGGATACAGTGTCGAGGATTGATTGCTTCACAATGGGGCGTGGGGTGTATTGTTCCAAAAGCATGCGGCCAAGAGGGTTTTGCAATAGCCGAAAACCGAGATTTAGTGGGGGTGCAGTTTCTCCTTCGCGCAAGGGCATGCCGGCGGCATCAATTAAAATAAGCGCGTCAACGCGATCTGGATGGGCGAGCGCATAGCGCCATGAAACCCAACCGC
>JAJFGD010000029.1 GCA_021776315.1 Hyphococcus sp.
GATGTTAATTCGCTCAACATAAACCCGCGGGCCTTCATTGACCTCAAAAGAAATGTCGATGGTTTTTGTGTCTTCGTGTCTGGTCAATCGTGGATTTACGTCGACAAAGGCATACCCCGTCGCACCCGTTGCAAAGGTAATTGCCTCAACGGCATCATCGACACGGTCAGCATTGAATGTTTGCCCCGTACGGACCGGCAAAAAGCTCTCAAGCACGTCGTCATCAAGTTTAGCAAGCGTTGTTTTTACGCGAACTTCACCGACTTCATATTTCGGCCCCTCGTCCATCGTAAACGTAATAAAAAAGTCTTTACGGTCAGGTGTAAGTTCAGCGGTCGCCGAAATCACTGAGAAATCAGCATATCCATTGCGGCCATAGAATTGGCGAAGTAATTCACGCTCATATTCTAATCGGTCCGGATCGTAATTCGCATTGCTGGAAAAAAATCGCCACCAATGGCTTTCTTTAGTCAGAATTTCACCGCGTAGTTCGTTATCAGTGAAAACCGTATTCCCGATGAAATTTACCTTCGCGATTCCGGTTTTCGGCCCTTCATCCATTTCATAAATGACATCAATGCGGTTTTGCTCAAGCGGCGTTACCTTTGGTGTTACGGTTGCGGCGAAGCGACCTTTCGCGCGGTAAAGCTCGATAATGCGCTGAACGTCGGCTTGAACTTTTGCCCGGGTATAAACGGCACGCGGTGCAAGCTGAATCTCTTCTGTAATTTTATCTTCTTTAAGGCGGCTATTACCCTCAAAAATAACTTGGTTGACGATTGGGTTCTCGGTCACCTCAATAACGAGTCTTCCGCTTGGCTGCATATCAAGTTTGACGTCGGCAAATAACCCTGTGTTGAACAGAGTCTTCAAGGAAATATCTATCAATGCCGGCTCAGCTGGCATGCCTGCCTGAATGGGCAAATATGACCCAACTGTATCCGACTCAATTCGTTGATTTCCCACGACCGAAATCGATTGAATAATTGGTGCCGGTCCCTCCGGCCCAAATTCAATCATTTCGCCGCTGGTCGCCTGTTGCGCTGTCGCGCCAGTCACGCCGAATACAGCCAAAAGGCTAACTACAAATATTGAGATAGCGCGCAAATTGACGCCTCCCGAATTTATCAAACTCATACCGACGCCTTAGCTGATTGATGAGAGCAAGTTATTGATGTCATTCCATGTCACAAAGATCATAAGCGACGCCAACATGACGATGCCCATACGAAACCCAATTGCTTGCGCTCTCGCGCCAAGCGGTTTGCCCGCCACTGCTTCGTAGCCGTAGTACAACAGATGGCCGCCGTCGAGAACCGGAATCGGCAAAAGATTTAAAAATCCAATCGACACAGAAACAACCGCAGCGAGAAAAATGAAATCTACAAGACTGGCTTTGAGCATAATTGCGAAGCCAGGGGGCTCTCGATACCCTGACTCGTCGAATCCAGACATAACAGATTGACCGGCATATTGGGCCATTTTTATAGGCCCACCAAGCTGCCGCGGGTCTTCTTTGCCCAGAATCATCTGACCGAGGAACCGAATCGTAACGCTAAGAATGCGCCCTAACTCATTGAAGCCATGGCCTAATGACTCAAAAAACCCAAGCTTCGTTAAACTGCGGGCATTGGGGTCGCCTTGGATTCCTAACTGCCAAGTCGAAATCGCATTACCGTATCTATCTGTGGCCTCGATGCGTACAGGTGTCACCTGAAGCGTCACAGGCTGCGACTGACGGATAACCACCACATCCATTGATTGACCGCCACTAATAAGGACGGCATCCGCAAGCTGCTGAAATTTCGATATAGCGCGCCCGTCAATTTCAACAATTTCGTCGCCCGGTAAAAAACCAGCTTCGTAAGCAGCAGAATTTTCAACTACCGCACCAACAATCGGGGCCGATTCGACTCTGCCGAGCGTCATGAAAAGCGATGTGAATATCGCAACGGCAAGCACAAAATTCGCTATTGGCCCCGCAGCGACAATCATCGCTCTCGCCCAAATCGGCTTAAAATGAAAACATACTGCTCTCTCTTCAGCGGTCATGCCTTGAGCAATTTCTTCCTCATGTCCTGGGGGTGGAAACTGTGTTGTTACAGGTTTCCCTTGTGCATCAGGCGGTGCCTGAGACGCCGCATTCAAATCCCCAAAGAATTTCACATAGCCGCCCAGCGGCAATGCCGCGATTCGCCATTCCGTACCTTTGCGATCAATCCACTGGAATAGCGGCTTTCCGAATCCGATTGAAAACACATCAACGCGAACACCCAGCATCCGCGCGACCGAAAAATGCCCATACTCATGGAAAAATACGATGATCGTGAGAAGAACGAGAAACGCAAAAATCGTGATGGGTAAAACCAGCAAGGATTCCAACGCTATTCCAGCAACTGACATTTACTCAATTCCGCTTGTTTAGGCCGCTGCGCGCGCTGCCACTGCTTCTTCTGCTAATCTACGCGCATTCTCATCTGCATCCAAAGCTTCTTCTAACGTATTCACCTTGGCTGCGCCTGCAGTTCCAGCCACAGATTCTAGTACCTGCTCAGTAATTGCGGCAATATCAAGAAATTTGACCTTTCCAGCAAGGAAAGCCGCAACAGCGATCTCGTTGGAGGCATTTAGCGAAGCCGGCATAATCCCGCCAGCATCAATTGACTCTTTAGCTAAGCGCAAAGCAGGAAACCTTTTTAAATCAGGAGCTTCAAAGGTTAACTTCGCTACCGAGGCAAAGTCAAGTTTGGCGCTTGGACTTGGGACGCGATCCGGCCAGGCCAAAGTGGTAGCAATCGGCGTTCGCATATCAGGGGAGCCCAATTGCGCGAGCACGGAGCCATCAACATATTCCACCATAGAGTGAATCACCGATTGTGGATGGACCAATACGTCGATCAATTGATGGTCAATTGGGAAAATATGGGCGGCCTCAATCAGTTCTAACCCCTTGTTCATTAGGGTTGCCGAATCAACGGAGATTTTTGCCCCCATCGACCAGTTTGGATGGGCTACCGCTTGAGCTGGCGTCGCGACGGCCATTTCCTCTGTTTTCCAAGTTCGAAACGGGCCGCCAGACGCTGTCAAAATCAATTTCGTCACCCGTTCGGGTCGATCGAAATCAAACACCTGAAAAATCGCATTATGCTCACTATCGACCGGCAGTAACCGGCCACCCGCTTTCTCAATCGTCGCTGTCAGCACGTCACCGGCACAGACTAGGCATTCTTTATTCGCAAGTGCGATATCCGCCCCGCGGGCAGCAGCCTTCAATGTCGGTTTGAGGCCAGCAGCGCCGACGATCGCCGCCATAACGAAATCAGCATCACGCTCGGCGGCTTCCTCAATAGCGCCTGCACCGGCACCAATTTCTACATCTACATCGCTCAGGGCGGCTCTCAATGCATCGCCACAGGTTTCGTCAGCGATTGCTACAAATTTTGCATTGAACTTTTTTGCCTGGGCCGCAAGTTTTTCTACATTGCTATGGGCCGTCAGCGCCTCAATTTCGAAAGCACTTTCACCGGTATCAGCGGCAAATTCCAGCACGCTAAGTGTCGAATCGCCAATCGATCCTGTCGACCCTAAAATTGTAATTTTGCGCTTACGCGTCATTGTCCCTTACCCCTGCCCACTGGCAGCTATCATATAGAGGAAGTAGGCACTCGTCATTGCCATAGTGGAGAAAATCATCCCATCCATCCGGTCGAGCGCCCCGCCATGCCCCGGAATAAAACCGGAAATATCCTTTAATCCGAAATTTCTCTTTATAGCAGATTCCGCGAGGTCACCTGCAACTGACGTTGCACCGAGAATAGCACCAAACAGAATGAATGTTTGACCTGCCTCCGCACCAAAAAAATATACTGCTGCCAACGCTGCCACAAGGGCACCGCCCAAGACCCCGCCACCAATACCAGCCCATGTCTTGGACGGCGAAAGGGCGTAGCTAATTTTTGGTCCACCAATTGATTTACCCAGGATAAACGCCCCGGTGTCAGCAGCCCATACGATAAAAAACAACATAAAGGTCAGTTCACGTCCATGCGGTGTCTCTAACCGTAACCACATCAACGCAATCGATGGTATGAGAACATACGCGGCCCCAATCGCCGGCCATAGCCTTTGAATGTTGCTACCAGACGCAAAAAGATACGCGGCTAAACCGCCAGCCAGGCAAAATCCAAACGCAAAAAGATAGGCACCCGTCGACGCTGCAAACATTGCAGCAGTCGCACCGATTGACAGACCATAAAAACTCGCACTGCATTCCTTCCGCTCAACCATCCGTGTCCATTCAAAGACCATGACAATACAAGCAAAGGCCACCAATGCAGCGAACATGCGCCCACCAAAATGCACTGCCCCTAATACAAGTGGAATTAAAACGGCTGCCGACACCAACCTGAAAAATAAAGGTTGGCCCGAGGCACGTTTCTTCGTCTCAACTTTTCCGACATTTGGGGCCACGCGCGAATTATCCGGTTTTTCCGGCGACACCACCATAACGGCGTTCGCGATTATTAAATTCTTCAATAGCCTTTGCAAAAATTTCAGCATTAAAATCCGGCCAAAGTACATCGGTGAAGACATATTCCGCGTAGGCAGCTTGCCAAATAAGGAAATTAGATATTCGTTTCTCACCACTTGTCCGAATGACGAGATCAGGATCCGGCGTATCTCCAGTATCAAGATATGAAGAAAACAAGCTTTCGTTGACATCCTCAAGTTGAAGGTCACCATCTTGAATGGCTGAAATTGCCGCCTTTGCAGCGCGAAGAATTTCGTCGCGCCCGCCGTAATTAAATGCGATTTGGAGCACAAATTTCTGGTTTTCGCGAGTTTCGGATTCTGCCCGCTGCACCAAAGCACTCACATCAGGCGCTAGGTTTACCTTGTCACCAATTATGCGAACGCGAACACCCTCTTTTTTTAGTCGCGGTAAATCGTCAACGATGAACTGTTTTAACAATCCCATTAAGTCACGGATTTCGCCAGCGGGCCGTCGCCAATTTTCGGTTGAGAACGAGTATAAGGTAAGATATTTCAGCCCTAGATCCTGAGCCGCTTCAACCGCACGACGCGCTGCTTCCACCCCTTCGCGATGGCCGTCAGTCCGCCGAAGGCCCCTTGCTTTTGCCCAACGACCATTGCCGTCCATGATGATGGCAACATGAACCGGTGACACAACGCCACCAGAATCCGGTGTTGGGTCAGTAGAGGGTTTCTGAGCCGCATTCATTTAAATTGATCGCCGATCTCTATAGGGAATAAATAAGGTCAAAACAAAATTTAAACCTGCATAATCTCCGCTTCTTTGGCGGTATAAGCTTCGTCAACTTTTTTAACCATCTCATCAGTCAGTTTTTGAACATTTTCAGATAGTTTCTTTTGGTCATCTTCGCCGACACCATCTGCTTTTTTAATCGATTCCATGCCCTCACGGCGGACATTTCGAATGGCAACTTTTGTTTGCTCAGCGTATTTAGATGCCACCTTGGTCAATTCTACTCGTCGTTCTTCTGTTAGCGGTGGGATCGGAATGCGTACATTTTGTCCGTCGACAACGGGGTTAATCCCGAGACCCGCTTCGCGCACAGCCTTTTCAACGGCACCCACCATGCCCTTGTCCCATACTTGAATGTTGATCATTCTCGGCTCTGGAACGCCGATGGTCCCAACCTGATTCATGGGCATTTTTGATCCATAAGCATCGACCATGATCGGCTCAACCAAACTTGCAGAAGCGCGTCCAGTTCTTAATCCGCTGAATTCTGACTTCAGAGAGGTAATCGTCCCCTCCATGCGCTTGCGCAATTCTGTGATGTCTATGCCATTTGCGCTCATTTTAAATCACTCCTGTATATTCTTGTTGCCTAGTTTTACGGCGAAATCCGGGCGATTCCTTTGGGAAATCGCTGTTTCAATCACAAATGGTTGTTGATGCACCAGTGCCGGTAAGCGCTCCCACAATACCGCCTTGTTCACCGATAGGAAAAACAACAATCGGAATTCGGCTTTCACGTGTTAACGAAATTGCGGCTTGATCCATGACCTTTAGATCCCGCATTAAAACTTCATGATAGGTCAGTCGTTCAAAACGTTCAGCATTGGGGTCCTTTTTGGGATCAGCAGTATAGACCCCGTCGACTTGTGTGCCCTTCAATAAAGCATCACAGCCCATTTCGGCCGACCTCAGTGCCGCTGCCGTATCTGTCGTGAAAAATGGATTACCTGTCCCGGCTGCAAAGATGACGATTCGCCCCTTTTCCATATGTCGCAATGCGCGTCTTCGGATATAGGGTTCGCAAATCGCCGTCATCTCGATCGCTGACACGACCCGAGTGTACAACCCGATTCGTTCAAGAGCATTTTGCACGGCCAGGGCATTCATGACCGTTGCCAACATTCCCATATAATCAGCGCTGGCACGCTCCATCCCTTCGGCGGCTGGCGAGACGCCACGAAAGATGTTCCCGCCACCAATCACCAAGCCTAGCTCTACACCCAATTCTTTGGCATCTTTGACCTCATTCGCGATCCGTTCAACCGTATTGTTGTCGATCCCGTACTGTCCTGGGCCCATCAAAGCCTCACCAGAAATCTTCAACAGCACGCGCTTATATTTTGCGATTTTTGGATTGGGAACTTCAGATGGATTTGTCATATCGATGCCTTCGAGTCGTGCCGGGGCCAGACTACGCTGTCCCGTCGAAAATGAAACAGCGATGTCATGACATTAGGCATTAAAAAGCGCCACGTAATTGGCTTACGCAGCGCTTTTGGGTGTTTTCGACAGGTCCGTCAAACAACAGATGTCAAACCTTAGTCTTCGTCGGCGCTTTTCTCCACGCCGTCACCAAGCTCAAGTCGTGCAAAACCGACAAACTCTACCGGTGCGCCAGCATCTTTAGCTGCATTTTCAATGACTTTGCCAACTTTCGTTTCGCCGTCGATGACAAAAACCTGCTCCAAAAGTACGCTTTCCTCATAGAATTTGCGCAGGCGGCCTTCGACCATCTTGTCAATTATGGCTTCTGGCTTGCCCGATGCCCGGGCCTGTTCGGCCAGAACATTCTTTTCGCGCTCAACAATCGTAGGATCGAGGTCCTCGATACGCGCCGCAAGCGGGCGGGCCGCGGCCACATGCATCGCCACCTGCTTACCCACGGCCTTCAAAACCGCTTTGTCGCCAGAGGATTTCAAACCAACGAGGACACCAATTTTACCGGCACCGTCCGTAACCTGACCGTGAATATAGGATGCGACCGCGCCTTCATCGACCGTAATGCCTTCAGATCGACGCAAGCTCATATTCTCACCGATCTTACCAACCATCTCAGCAATATGCTCGTCGACAGACTTGCTTGAGCCTGCAAACTTTTCTGCGCGAAGTTTGCCGAGGTCTCCACCAACACTGATTGCCGTTTGCGCAATATCATCCACCATTTTTTGGAAGAGATCGTTACGCGCAACGAAGTCAGTTTCTGAGTTCACTTCAACCAGAACACCAGTTTCGCCTTTTGCATTCGCCTCAAGACCGACTGCAACGAGGCCCTCAGTCGCAGTGCGACCCGCTTTTTTCGCCGCTTTGGAAAGACCTTTCTTGCGCAGCCAATCAACCGCGGCTTCCATATCGCCATCGGTTTCTTTTAGCGCCGCTTTACAGTCCATCATTCCCGCGCCTGTGGTGTCACGAAGTTCTTTCACCATTGCAGCTGTGATGCCAGACATTTGGATACTCCTTCTCAATTCCATAAAGCACCCATTTTCTAAGGGCGCTTTCTCAATTTGATTTCAATTACCGCAAGCGGTTTTGTTGGTATCAGCGTCGAATGACAGTCTTGCGACCATAACCGACGCTGAAAACTTTTAAGCGCTTGCTTGTTCCGCCTGGTCGGCCGGCTTATCCGCCGCCGCTTCTGGCTCTGCTGCTGGCTTTTCTTCAGCAACAGCTTGTTCCATTGGTGCATCTTCTAAAGCACCGATATCAACACCAAGGGCCGCCTGGCTTTCACCAATACCGTCGATAACCGCATCGGCCACTAAGTTGCAGTAGAGCGAAATCGCGCGAGACGCATCGTCATTACCTGGAACAACAAAGTCGACTTTGTCCGGGCTGCAATTTGAATCAACAACAGCAATGACGGGAATGCCCAATTTCTTTGCTTCCTGAATGGCAATGGCTTCTTTTTTGACGTCAATGACGACCATCAAATCAGGCAAACCACCCATCTCACGAATACCACCCAAAGACGCTTCAAGCTTGTCGCGCTCGCGCGTCAACTGAAGTTGCTCTTTCTTGGTGAGGCCCATGGCACCGCCACCAAGGCGTTCTTCCATTTCTTTTAGACGACGGATCGAATTGGAAATCGTTTCCCAATTCGTAAGCGTTCCACCCAACCAACGCGTATTCATATAATACTGCGCGCAACGTTGTGCTGCCTCTGCGATTGGGGCTTGTGCCTGACGTTTGGTCCCAACAAACAAAATTCTTCCGCCACCAGCAACAACATCACGGACCTTTACAAGGGCCTGGTGCAACAACGGTACGGTTTGGGATAGATCAATAATATGAATGCCATTTCGATCACCAAAGATATATGATTTCATCTTTGGGTCCCAACGATGGGTTTGATGTCCGAAATGGACGCCAGCTTCCAAAAGCTGGCGCATAGAAAATTCTGGCAGCGCCATCTGCATAACTCCTTCGGTTTTTCCGCCGTGGCGCTGGAAACCTGAACAGACGAATTGTCTGCCAGACCACCGAGGAACACGCCACGTGTGAGATGGCGCGGCCTATACGACCTCTGGCCACGAAATGCAACGTCAAAAGGGCCTTTTAGCCCGTTGGAAAGTTAAATCACTAAATGAGCTCTACATCCGCAACGCCGGCTACCCCCTTAAGGGCCCCCCGCATGGCTGGGGTACACGCGGCAACGCCGGGGAGCTTAATCTCTACCTCACGGCCCGTTTCGGGTAAGGACAGGGCCACAACAACCTGACCGCTCTCCCTCGCTGACGCCGGTTTGACGCCATCCAAGCGCCGTCGGATTCCCGCCAGGGCGTCCTCACTGATGATTGAAACCCGCAACTGTGAGGCCGCTGACGCTGCGGCCTTATCCAGACTGCGCATCCCTTCACACGTAAAACGGACATCGCCATCACGGTCTTCAACCGTCGCTGAAACCAATACCAAGGTCCCAGGTTCCATCAGATCCCGGGAGTTGTCCAAGGTCTCGGAAAACGCAGTCACCTCAAATTCACCCGTCGCATCAGAAAGCTCTATCCAAGCAAAGGGCTTTCCCGTCTTAGACCGTCGCATCCGTACGGTTCTAATGACACCAGCCATTTGGACCCCAGCACGACCCGATTTGGCTTTCTCCAATGCTTCAGTGAAAGTCACGACATTGAGCCGCGTTAGTTCCTTTTCATAATCGTCAAGCGGATGACCACTGAAATAGAACCCCAATGCAAGTCGCTCATGGTCAAGACCGGCAAGTGGTGTCCAGTCATCGACCACCGGCAATTTTGGTTTCGCCAATGCCGGGGCCGCATCCATCGCAAACAACCCGCCCTGGTCACTACTACGTTCTTCAAGCGCTTGTGCTGAAACCCGTACCAAGAGGTCAGCCCCGCCAAATGCTTGCGCGCGAGCAGCCCCCAGCCCGTCAAGAGCGCCGGACCTGATTAAGTTTTCTACGGCGCGTTTGCCAACCGCCTTCAAATCCACGCGTTCGGCAAAATCAATAAGATCAGCGAATGGTCCCCCAGTTTCACGCGCTTCCACAATCAACGCCATCGCCGCTTCGCCAACATTTTTAACGGCTGACAGGGCATAAATGATTGCCCCATCTTTAACCGAGAAATCCGCCTGCGAATGATTGATATGAGGAGGCAACACCTCAAGGCCAATACGTCGACCTTCTTTGACAAAGACTGATAATTTATCCGTGTTCGCACGATCCAGCGACATTGACGCTGCCAAGAACTCCGCGGGATGGTTCGCCTTCAACCAAGCAGTTTGATAGGCAATATAGGCATAGGCTGCAGCATGGGATTTATTGAAACCATAACCTGCAAATTTTTGCACCAAGTCAAAAATTGCAGAAGACTTTTCTTTCTCCACGCCTTTTTCAGCAGCCCCCTCAACAAAGCGAACGCGCTGCTTATCCATCTCCTCTTTTTTCTTTTTACCCATAGCGCGACGCAACAAGTCGGCTTCACCGAGAGAATAGCCAGAAAGGATTTGAGCAATCTGCATTACCTGTTCTTGGTAAATGATGACGCCGTAGGTTTCTTTCAAAACACCTTCCAACATGGGGTGCAGGTAATCCGGGTCCTGTAATCCTTGCTTACGCTCGATATAGGTCGGGATGTTCTCCATTGGCCCCGGACGATAGAGCGACACCAACGCAATAATATCTTCAAGAGTATCAGGTTTCATTGACCGCAGGGTGGATCGCATACCCGTACTTTCAAGCTGAAATACTCCCACGGCCGCACCCTCGCCCAACATCTCGAAGCTGGATCGGTCATCAAGCGGAATTTTGCTAATATCAATCTCGACCCCGCGTTTGGCCGCAAGGGCAACTGCACGATCAATAACCGTTAGAGTTTTAAGGCCAAGGAAATCGAACTTAACAAGCCCCGCTGGCTCAACCCATTTCATATTGAATTGGGTCGCCGGCATGTCAGAACGCGGATCCAGATAGAGCGGTACCAACTCATCAAGTGGGCGGTCACCAATCACTACACCAGCAGCATGGGTCGATGCGTGGCGGTATAATCCCTCCAGTTTTAGCGCCTTCTCTAATAGCGCCGCTACCGCAGGGTCATCCCGCTGCATCTCTTTTAACCGTGGCTCAGTTTGCAACGCCTCTGCCAGGGTAACCGGGTTCGCAGGATTATTTGGCACCAATTTACAAACGCGATCAACATGACCGAAGGACATATTCAACACACGCCCGACATCACGCAAAACAGCGCGTGCCTGCAATTTTCCGAAAGTGATAATCTGCGCAACGCGATCACGACCATATTTTTGCTGAACATATCGAATAACTTCGTCGCGACGGTCCTGGCAAAAGTCGATATCAAAGTCGGGCATGGACACCCGTTCGGGATTTAAAAACCGCTCAAAGAGCAAGCCAAATCGCAAGGGATCAAGATCGGTGATCGTTAACGCCCATGCAACGAGTGACCCCGCACCGGAACCACGTCCTGGACCAACAGGAATACCTTCTCCCTTTGTCCATTTGATAAAATCCGAAACGATCAAAAAATAACCCGGAAAGCCCATTTTGTTGATGATATCAAGTTCGCGCTTTAACCGCGCCCAATACTCATCTTCTGGGGCCGCCAATTCAATATTGCGTAGGTGTTTCTTCAGACCTTCACGTGCCTGACGCTCAAGCTCCATTGCCTCGGCTTTGGCGTTATCCGTGGCGTCCGTTCCGTTACCCTGCTCAACAAAACTTGGCAGAATAGGATCATGGAACCGTGGGCGATATGCGCAACGGCGCGCAATCTCAATCGTATTTTCTAAAGCTTCTGGCAAGTCGCTAAATAGTGACACCATTTCTTCAGAAGTTTTAAAATAGTGGTCCGGCGTTACCCGACGTCGTTCGTCTTGATGCACATAGGCACCGTCGGCGATACACATCAAAGCATCATGAGCCTCGTAGTCATCAGGCGTTGGATAATAGGGCTCATTGGTCGCGACTATTGGAAGATCAAGTGCATAAGCAAGATCGAGGAGCGCTGTTTCAACGTCAACACGGTCCTTGTGTCGTTGAAGCTCAACATAAAGCCGGTCTGGAAAGAGACTACGTAAGTCTTCCAACGCTGATTGCGCTTCAGTGAGCCGGCCTTCACGGAGCAAACGATCAATTGGACCGTCATATCCGCCGGTCAAACAGATTAATCCCTCTGATGCACCCTTGAGCCGGTCAAGAGTGGCACACGCCCCTTCATCAGCAGCGGACTCTAAAAACGCATTGCTCGTAAGTTTTAGGAGGTTTTGATAGCCAACTTTATTTTGTGCCAATAATACCAATGAAGGGTGTCGTGCACCCCGCGCCAGAGGTAGGGCAAATTCGCCAGCCTCAAAAGTTTGCTGGATGCCAATAATTGGCTGAACACCGGCACCTGCCAGGGTCGTGGAAACCTCCAAGGCTCCGAACAGGTTGTTTGTGTCCGTGATCGCAACTGCCGGCATCTTCGCCGCCAAACAGAGATCTTTGACCCGAGAGACCTGAATCGCCCCTTCCGACAAAGA
>JAJFGD010000030.1 GCA_021776315.1 Hyphococcus sp.
TAGAATGGTTCCACACCATCGATCAGGCCAAAACCGTCATCACAAAATGGCTCAGACAGTACAATCACGTCCGTCCGCATCAGGCCCTCAACATGCGTCCGCCTGTTCCTGAGACTCTATCAAAAAACGGCACATGAAAATAGGGCTGGACAGCAGTCGCTACAGTCCGTACAGTTTTCGCAGAACGAACATGAGACACAGTTTACGCAGTCGCGACATTCGCGTAGCTCAAACATGTCCCAAACTGCTTCCTTAATCTCATAGTCGGCACCGTACATGGTGGCGATATGATTGCGGTTATTGTTTTTCGGATCAATAACCCATCCATCGCGGTAGTAGAAATACCTTCCGCCGACAATGAATAACCCTGGCTCGTACTCAACAACATGCGCACCCCATGGAATGTCTGATCGCTCTTCGCGAATTTCTTCTGACATGAAAACTCCCCGGGTCGGCCTCTCGCCAACCCTGTTTAGGTTGACGAGAAAGCGCCCAAGGAGGCGCAAATAATCTAAAAATAATCATACCACGGACTATTATAAAGTCAAGAAATCGGGCTCTCATCCTTTAAGTCGCGAGGTACAAACGCCTAGTGGGGGAGTGAAAATACTACTTCCCAAATACGATAATCACGAACGAAGTAAATAGTATCAGCGCGAGTAAATATCGAAGCGACAAGACGATCAAACGGCGACGGCGCTTCTTTGCACGCGTGAATTTTTGCTCTGCTAAATCCAACCTCTCGCGACGATGCTCAATTCCAAGATTGTTCATAACTGCAATATACCACTCGTAGGCCGCGCCTGCTATGCGACTTCCGAAACTTACCAATTCGCCTATAATAGCCTCATGCCGAAACTGAAGCGCTCACAAATCCGGCTTCTCGAAGAAGCAATGGCATTCCCAAATGGCTGGGGGTATGTACTGGACTTCTCTGACCGCACAATCGCCGAATTCTTCGAGGATGAATTTCGAATAGATATTGACGATCCAAAGTTCTCGGAAAACGGCACATCAAAACGTAATCGTTTAACCACACTTATCACACTTGCCGATGGCGCTACGGGCGCATCAATTCTGCGGGCACTTTGGGAGCGACGAGAAGGGCTCCTCAGCCGTAGGGTTGGCGTTCAAGAGCCACAGTTCGATATCTCGAAGGAAGACTTCCTCAAATTGATTGGGTACGTTGAAACGGGTACAGATGTAATCAATACCGATGCGTTGGAACCGTTTGCGCGGGATAGAACCTTGGATGAACTAATTCGGGACATCGAACGTGACCTGCAAGCAAACAAGCCCGAAGCCGCGATGGATCACCTTCATACATACTGTATGAAGAAGTTTGCGCACTTGCTTTCAACGCGGGGTATTACTTGCGGCGACAACGAAGCATTACATGCGAGAGTTGGCAAATATCGCAAAGCGATTGCGGATGAACGAGACCTAAGCGATTTCACCGATCGGGCATTAAAAAGTGCGATCAGCCTATTTGACGCATTTAATGATATTAGGAACAACAAATCATTTGCGCACGACAACATAATTTTGGAACCCGAAGAAGCTCGATATGTTTACGAGCAAATTCGAGCCATGTTAATTTTTATTCGGGCTGTCGAGGCTGGGCGTTACGAGGAGTAGCAAAGGTCATTCGCACAATAATTCTTGCGCGAGGCAATTGTCATAGGCACTAAGTTGCACTGCCACAAAATTGTGTAGTAGAAACCTTTTTGCTTAATGTATTGGCAATTGGGGGCTTTATGTTTTTGAAATCCAAAAAAAGTTTTGCGGTGGCTGAAGAGTTTGAGCCTGTTGATCTTGAACCACTTACAAATACCGAAAAAAGGGCGGGATGGGCCGCAGTTTCTTTGCTTTATGAGCAAACTCACAACTACATACGTCACTATGATCAACGCTTAGTGACCATAAACACGTTATTCGTCACGATTGGTTTAGGAGCGCTCTCGATATTCATCAATGACGCGATGAATGTCGAAAAGCTTATGGCGAATGGTGAAATAACTGCGTACCTCGATACAGTGTATGGACAGTCGGAAGAGCTGAAGGAACTACAGGGTCGACTAAATGCCATGAACCGTTTGCCAGTATTTCTAGTATGGTTTGCTATGCTTTTGTCTGTATTGGGCCTTTTCATCACACAGACAACTAACGTAATGCGAAAGAGATATGCTTACGTTGCGATGCGTATCGAAAGAGCTATGACGCATTTTATACCGGAGCACGGAGAAGAAAAAGCATTGGCATTGGTTGCGAGCTATATTCATTCTCTGTCGGGAACTGGAGAGCAAATGAAAGGCCCGTTGTTCATTCGTGCATTTACCGTGTTGTATCTCGCTATTTTCGTTATTGGATCATCAATAACATTTTTCCCAGGACTATTTGGGTTGCCAGAATTTTTTCCTGTTCCCGGTTTTATTGAAGCTATTAATGGTATTGGCAGATAAGGGCTGAAATATATGGCTTTGTAGAGCCATATTACCAAGGTGGTTCGCTTTATCTAAGTATTGCGACCCATAGGGACTAAGATGGCTTTGTGGAGCCATATCTCATGGTTCGCACAATCTTCGAAAAGCGAATCAAATTGCCGAAAAACTCTGGATCGCACACCATTCTAGACCCCGGTTGCATGGGTTATATGTACAGCGCCCGGTCAACCGGCGGCTAAATGGGCGCGCCCCATTTGACGATTAGCCGATAAACATAGCCGAACCGGACTTCGAAACCTACGGTCCGGTTCGGTTAATTCTGTTAGTTAGTTCCTTTTGCCGAGTTATTTGATTGATCAGTTTCTTTAATCTCTGATGTACCATTGGATTCAAACAATTTGACTGTAACCTCATTTCCATATGGTTGCCGACCGTTCCACTTAAATTCAAGGAGCGGTAAAATGTCATTAGTCTGAACGGCCTGAGTCACTGTATGCCGACACATCATATTTGCTGACTTACTGGCGCTACCGAGGCTCCAGCCAGTACCTTGCAACACATTCGGCTGCCCCTTGTAGGTCGTCCCTTTGTTACAAGTCCATTCGCCTGTCGGCACCGGTGACGGAATCGGAGGCATCGTTCTTGCTGACAAATACAGATCGCTTGGTACCTTTTCATGAATTTCAACGACTGTTCCGACGGGTAAGGGGTCGCCAAGATTTGTGACTGTAATTGCAAAATGGCCCGTCACTTCGTCGACTGGGTCAACGAGTTTCTTTTCGATTGTCACGTCGTAATCGCCTGGACAAGGTGTTCGCCGAAACCGCCTTTTGAAAAACCTTGCATTTTGCGCAGACGACCAATCGCCCCATTTGGCGATAAATCCACACTGTGCATAAGCGTCTACACGCGCAACGGTCTGTTTGCCTTTAGCGGATGGTAGTACGATTTCACTAGTTGACACCACACCTTGTTTCGCACGAACACGCGACAACCAACTTTTTTGATTTAGATAAGGAGCACTTCCACAGGTCGTGGCTGTCGCTCCTTCGTCTTGCCAAGCAACGACAACAGCGCCGCGAGCAAGTGATGTAATGTCGGGACCGGTGCCGCAATGAGTGGTAATATTTAAAGCAGGCTGATGATGTTGAGGCGGCGGAGGCGTTGACAAGTTCAGATTTGCAACTGAATAGAAATCAACATTTACATCGAATTTTTTGTAGGTTGCCGTATTACTTTTGTCAGTTGCGTTCCCTGTATAATATACGGCTGCTATACCAGCTAAGCCGGCACCATCAATCGAAGTTTCTAAGGACGGCATCGTAGAATCTGGTTTCCCGTGTTTGAGAAAAACAAATTCTGCACCGCTTGGTGTTACTACCGGATTTCCATTAGTGTCGCTACCGACAATCAACCGCCGCGCCTTGACGGTTTGCCTGTCCGGAATGTATTCGCGCTCAGTCCACGCAGCAACAAGTCCAAGCCCCGCCGCAGTGATCGCGGGAAAAGTGTGCTGAACACCACTGACGCCGACTGTCCCAATCTCTATCGGCGCGCTCTGGGTTAGCCCATTAGTTGTATCAAAAACCTGAACAACGACGGGAAAATCCTCTTTTACGGAAGGTGCGCCCGAGGACCAACTAACATTGTGAATAATCGCAAATCTGCCATTTGGCAGTGCTGCCACATTGGCAAATCCTTGATTCGCATTGGGTTTGGATGTCGGTCGATCAACTAATTGATCCTGTAGTACTGGCGTTCCATCATTCTCAAAGATGCTGAAATATACTCTTGGGACAGCCAGCTCCGAATCCCAAAACGTGACGACCCATAGGTCATTGTCCAGTGCAGCAACCCTTGCGTAATATTTCGCGCGAGACAAGTCGTTGTGTACCAGAAACGGGGTGCCGCTATTGACATTATCGATGCTAGCCCAAATTCCCCACTTACTGGGTACTCCACCGTTGGAGCTTCCGTATACTACGACTTCATTGGGCTGTATTGTAGAAAGCACCGCCACGTCGCCCGGTAAACCGCCCCCTGAACCATTATGAACTTCAATCGATTGCGCAAATGCATTCGGCGAAGCGCTAAATAGTAAACTAAAAAATACGGTGACAAATAAACCTGCCGCTTTTTGCCCAGATTTTATCACCAGCACAATCAACGTAAATAAGTTAGACATCATAAAACATTTCCCTAAGTGACGATTGATTTTCTCCGGTGCCCCTTAAAAGGGCGGTCATGGCGTACAAGCCAAAGCCTCCATCAGCGACTTCATAGTGCAGCGCAACTAACTTTGGTCCGTCCGAATTATCGATTGTCGTTTCGGAAAGCCGCGCTGAAACGAGTTGAGGCGGCTCATCATCCGGCGGCTCACTCGCCCAGGCGGTCGACCAGGCAACATAAACAAAGTAGATTATTAGGCCCCAAAACAGTCGCGCCATGGTATTTGCCCCGCCGCATTCTCGATCCCCATACGCAACTCTCAAATTTTAGTCGTAAAACTCGGCTGATGCAATTCGAAACCTCTCCGAACACTGCCGTTCGCAGCTGCAGCATCGGTATTTGCCAAATGAAACGGTGAGAGACTTGGATCCAATATAATGCAGGACACTGATAGATTTCAATAATTGCAAGCGGATTATGTATTTGGTCAAGCAGCAATGCTGTCGTTCGTACAATAATCATGAAACGTATTAGACTGGCGTAATCGAGCCGCAGTATGACAGATTGGTTCGCACAATACGTAAGCTAGTCAGTATGCAACAGGCTTTGCTTACGAGATCACCCGTCAGAATTCCGTCTTGTCTTGAAGGATCGCTTTCCTATTGTAACTTGCATAGACAGTAGACGATCAATTGTTGGCAAAGCGTCCGCCTCGAAATCAGAAATTAAATTGTCCCGTACCGAATACCGGTGAATGGTTCTAATGGAATTTTCTACCTGGGCAGTTAGTGCACCAATTTCTGTAAGGTTGTGTTGAATTTCCAGGGCGTCGAATATAATTGCGATTCGATCAGCGGCTTCGCGGAAATTGAACGCCTCATCGACATATCGGTCTCTGACTTCACGAAGGGCATCACGCTCAACTTGAGTAAGTTCTCGTGGTGCAGGTTGATCGCCCGATAGATCGCGAAGCAATGCCTGCAATTCCTGCGTAGAAACTCCATATTTGGTTTGCAGTAAGTCCGCTTGCTTTATCGTGTGTTGCACCATTCGAACAATTTCTAAGGCCGCATCTCGCACGCGCGACATTTTTGCCGCGAGGTCGGCACCGGCATCGTTGAGCTTCGCTGATGCTCGAAAATGCTTCCATATGGACAAAAAAATTCGCGCTACGATGCCGATCAAAACTATTTCGACTATTAGTCCGAACATCTCAGGGCCGAACGGGTCTTCTCGAAACCAGTTATATATTTTTTGCAACATATTACCTCGTGCCGAACGATCTCGCGTCGCTTATCTTGTCTAATTTATTGAGAAAGTACGTAGGTCTTGAACCCAAAGTCGGTATTACTTTCACATTTTTTGATTTTTTCATGACGCCCCCAGGAAAATGCCGTGATAAACCTAGAATATCACGAGAACAACGATCATCAAGCGCACTATTTTCAGCACGAAATGGTGAAAAACTAACGGTTTTCCGTACTCCTTCTCTTCCCACATTCTGGCGTTTATTCGATTAATCTAAGTTGTGCGAATGTTGTGCGAACCAAAAAACTGGCTGTGGAGAGCCGTTTTTTGCGTGTTAATTCGCACAACATAGTGGCGATACAACAGCGCGTGTCCAGCCCCATTTTCATGTGCCGTTTTTTGATAGAGTCTCAGGAACAGGCGGACG
>JAJFGD010000004.1 GCA_021776315.1 Hyphococcus sp.
GAGAAATGATCGATGACAACGTTTGAGGTAAGGTTCACCAACCTGTTCCGCGATATTGGCTAATGTGACACGGAGCGTCGCGGTTTTGACCTCGCCTGATTTTTCAAAATGTACTTCTACATAATTTCCCTGGGCTTGGACGAAAAGCAACGCGCTGGGCATTACTCTCAGGATCTCATTTTTGTCTTCGCCTTTGAGGACTAAAAGGCTGACGCCGTCACCTTGAGAAAGCGCGCTTTGTTTGAGCTCAACAATCTCGGCCTTCAGTGATCGTTGTCGGTTCCAGAAAACGATAGTGCCAATCGTTAGAGCCGCAACAAGCGCGACATCGATGACGAGTGAAAAGATGGCAGGTCTCGTTGACCAGAAAATCAGATAGGCAAAATTTGCGGTTAATATGGCGGTGGTACTGATCATCGGGCGCAGCCGACCAGTGCGCGGCAAGAACCCATGCACTGCCAAAATAGCTATGAAGTTCAAAGGCGCAAATCCAAACACAATCAGCGCTTCAACCACGTTTGAAATAGATAAGTCGAAAGGGCGAAACACAAACAAAAACAGGGTTATGCCGCCAGCAATCAAGGCAGCACGGGAAGCCGGAAACGGGGGGCTATTTTCGTCGTTCAGGCTCATGACAAGGTGGGTAATCGGTTTTTCTTAAAGTCTTTCAGGATTTCCCGGGCTGCATTGTGGCCGGGCGCGCCGGTGACGCCGCCACCGGGATGGGTGCCGGAGCCGCAAATATAAAGGCCAGCGATTGGGGTGCGATAATCCGCTGACCCCAAAGCAGGTCGGCTTGAAAACATCTGATCAAGAGACAATCGCCCGTGGAAGATATCGCCACTGGTCAAACCAAAAATGCGTTCCAAATCGAGGGGAGACAATATTTGTTTTCCAAGAACACTCGCTTTAAAATTCGGTGCGTATTTGTTGACCGTATCAATGACTAAATCAGCGACTTCCTCGCGGGCTTGATCCCATGATCGACCATCGGGCAGCACGGGTGCCACCTGTTGGCAAAAGAGGCTGGCCACATGTTGTCCATCAGGGGCGAGGCTATCATCCATAGTTGACGGGATGAGCATCTCAATAATCGGCTCACGTGACCAACCATGTTGCCTCGCATCAAGATAAGCACGGTCAAGATAGTCAATCGTTGGCCCAATGATGATCCCTGATCGATGGTGCTCGCTTGCGCTGTCGCTTGGCAAACACGAAAAATTCGGCAGTTCAGACAACGCCACATTCATGCGAAACGTACCGGACCCACATGCCAAATGGTGCATGCGTTCATTGAACGCTGGTGGTTGTGCATCGGCATCAACGAGCTTGGTGAACAGTAGCTTTGGGCCAATATTTGAAACAATGCTTCGTGCTTTTAGGGTTTCGCCATTTTCCAAGACGACACCAACGGCCCGATCGTTTTCGATAATGACCCTTTCAACAGCTGCATCCGTTGTGATCTCAACGCCGCGGTTTTCAGCAACCCGCCGCATGGCTTGTGTGATGGCACCCATGCCCCCAATCGCATGGCCCCAACGCCCTTTTTTGCCATTCACTTCACCAAATGCATGATGCAACAGGACATAAGCGGTGCCCGGGGTATGGGGCGATGCATAAGCACCAACAATGCCGTCAAAGGCGAATGCTGCCGCGATGGTTGGGTTTTCAAACCACCGCGCAAGAAACTCAGCCGCAGACTTTGTGAACAGATCTAAAATGCTTTGCTGGTCATCAACCGTCAATTTGCGAAAACGGTTGCCCATTTTGATCGCTCTCAGAATGTCGTCGAGGCCACCACCAGCATTGGGTGGCGTTTCGAGCACAAGATCGCGAATGACGTCTGCTGCTTTACCAATTGCATCATAATAGCTGGGGAGGGCCGCCGCATCCGCTTTTGAGAATTGTTCAAAAGCCTCCTGGGTTCGATCCATTTCGAAAAACAGTTTCAAATATTCGCCATCATTTGTGCCCAGCGGGTAGAAATTCGAAATGTCACGTTCAACAACGGTCAGGCCATAATTATAAAGGTCGAGATCGTCGATCACTTTTGGGTTCAATAGGCTGACAGTGTAACTGGCGACAGAGTTATGAAAGCCTGGGTGAAATTCTTCTGTAACGGCTGCACCGCCGACAACGTTGCGTCGTTCGACCAGGCGCACATTTAACCCGGCCTCAGCCAAGTAACATGCGCAAACAAGACCATTATGGCCTGCACCAATGATGAGTACGTCTGTGTTGGTCAATTTCTATGATCCCGCCAAACCGATTTCTTTTAAGCGCTGTTTTAACAGATCATCGGCGATGATGTCAGGATATTTTGCTCCAGAACCTTTGCAGCGATCAAGACAGGCAAGTACGGCGTCAGCCCGCGGGTGCATGAAAAATGGCATCGAATAGCGTGAAACATTGGGGCCGGATGGGTTGACGACGCGATGGGTCGTCGCCGGGACCGTGTCATTACATATACGCGCCAACATATCCCCAGCATCGACAATTAAATTTTTTGGGTCTGTTTCCACGGGTAGCCATTTCCCATCGCGATCGAGCAATTCCAGTCCTGAACCATTGGCGGCGACAAGAATGGTGATGAGGTTGATGTCTTCATGGGCTCCAGCTCGGAGGCAATTCGGATCAGCGGTATCCGGAATAGGCGGGTAGTGGAGGAGGCGTAAAATGGAATTGCCGGTTGATGCCATATTTGTGAAATATGTTTTATCGACACCAAGCGAAGGCGCTAGCGCTGCGAGCAACGTAAGGCCTGCTGCTTCCAGCGCATCAAAGAGCTGAAGGAATATGGTGCGAAATCCAGATGGTTGTTCCGGCCATTTGTTCGGTGGATACAGTTTTGCCAGTGCGGAGCCATCGGTAAATTCTCTGCCAATATGCCAAAACTCTTTTAGGTCGGGGTGATCTGAATTCTTCGCATGTTCACGCCCAATGGGTGTGTATCCTCGTTGACCATCTTCGCGAAAGAATGCCATTTTTTCCTGCTCGGGACGCGCAAAAAACTCGGCACTCAAATCATAGGCCTGTTGCAACAAATCAGTGGGAACGTCGTGGTCTTTTAGGATGATAAACCCATAATGGCGCAAGCCCTCATATAAAGCCTTTTGAAACGCACTACATTCAGCGGCACTGCCTTGTGTATATGCTTTTAGGCTAAGCTCAGGGACGCGGCTCGGATTGTTGGTCATGAACACCTAAAAATGAAGTGAGCGTCGGTTTACGATGACCCGTGACGCCAGGCAATGGTGCGCCGACGCAAAGGCTTTGTCAGTTTTTATGCGACTGAGAGGCAAGCACAGAGACTTTCGTTGACCGCGCCGGACGGCACATCGCATAACGTAATGATGATGGATTACAATGCGAGTGACACAGAAATTGAGCATGGGCATGCGCCCGATGCGATCGCCAGGCGGCTCGAAAAAGGACCGCAAGCAAACTACCTTCAAGATTGGGTTTTTGGCGGGATTGATGGTGCAGTGACGACTTTCGCTATTGTCGCCGGTGTTGCTGGCGCGGCGCTTTCAACTAATGTTATTCTAATTCTAGGTCTTGCCAATTTGCTCGCTGATGGTTTTTCCATGGCGGCGGGAAATTTTTCTGGTGTGAAGGCAGAGCGCGATGATTATGAGCGCTTGCGCCAAATGGAACTACGCCACATTGCGGTGACCCCCGAAGGCGAACGCGAAGAGGTTCGACAGATTTTTGCCGCCAAGGGTTTTGCAGGGGATGATCTTGTCCGTGCAGTTGAGATAACCACCAGCTGCCAGGAACGCTGGGTTCGATTGATGCTCGAAGAGGAACATGGGGCTCCAAGGGTGGCGCGCTCACCGGCCCATGCCGGCCTCGTGACCTTTGTGGCTTTTTTCTTGTGCGGTGCTGTACCTTTAATCCCGTTTTTGTTTGGCGGTGCGGCAAACGCTCTGCTCATTGCGTCCATCATGACCGGCGGGGTATTTTTCGGCATTGGTGCACTAAAAGCAAAATGGTCCACTGCGCCTTGGTGGCGTTCAGGGATTGAAACATTGGCGATTGGCATGTTGGCGGCCGGGATCGCCTTTGGGGTCGGGGTGCTGTTGAAAGGCTGGATCGGGACCTAAACTTCATCCGATTCATCAATTGCGCCTTATCCCACGTTGATGGGGCAATATTTCACTTGAACTTCTGAGGCACCGGGATAAACCCCATCCCAATTGATCATTCATTTGAACCACAAAAGCGGGGCATAATACCCATGGAAATTACTGATCTTATGTCTCGCCTTGGGGTCGACAACGCCGCCTATTCAACCGGTGATTTGAGAGTTGAAACACCGATCGATGGCTCGGTGATCGGGCAGGTTGCGATTGATGATGCAACCTCTGTCGACGGGAAAATCGCACAAGCCCAAACCGCCTTTTTGAAATGGCGGCAACTACCGGCCCCACGACGTGGTGAGTTGGTTCGTTTACTTGGCGAAGAACTTCGTGCGCATAAGGATGACCTTGGTCGCCTGGTCACCATTGAATGCGGTAAGATTTATTCCGAAGGGCTTGGTGAAGTCCAAGAGATGATCGATATTTGTGATTA
>JAJFGD010000031.1 GCA_021776315.1 Hyphococcus sp.
CGGGTTTTTCACGACATAGCGCAAGATTAATGTCCGCAATGAAGGTTTGCCAGTTTTGATCTCCATGATCTCCCTGCCATTGGGTAAGATCCGCCGTTTGAATGAGTTCGAACCGAAGCGGTCTTTCACAATCTTCAATAATCGCCGGAACGATAGTTGAATGCCGCTCACCAACCGTTGCCTCTGCACGCACCCATTTAGATTTTGCGGAGGTTTTTGACCATAAAACCACGACAGATTTCGCACTGCGTAGATTTTTCTCTATCACCTCATCATACGGTTCACCTGCCCGCAAATCGCCGTCCCACCAGACGTCGAATCCGTCCGCTTTTAAGCCCGCAGCAATAAGTTTGGCCCTTGGACGATCCTGGCTAGAATATGATATGAATATGTCAGGCACGCGAGCTCCATGGGATTACTGACAATGTATCGAAGCCGACCAAAAATGGAAACGTTGTAGCTGCTTTGTCAAGGTCGCCTTCGCTTCTAGATCTGCTGAGATGTCACTGACTAGCCTTGGCACATGGAAATATGCAAAACTTGTTCTGTAATGAGCATTTTGGCAAATCAGAATATATGGTTACGCATCCTAATTTCGGCTGCATTTGCAATTTTAGCATATGGCATTTTAGTTGTGGTCGGGAACCGCAGTTTTCGGTCTGTCTCGATAGAGCAGCTTTCGGATGAAGCGGTTGCTTCACTGAATAATCAATCACTCACGGTGACAACATGGAATCTTGGTTATGGTGGCCTCGGCGCTGAATCAGATTTCGTGGTCGATGGGGGTAACCATTTTTTACCGCCAAGCCGCGCTATCGTCGAAAAAAATATAGCAGGGATTGTTAGCGAGCTGCAAAACAATCCTGCCGACATCCTAACGTTGCAAGAAGTTGCCCGACCGGGATTGGTAACCCATGGCGGCGACGTACTCGGCAACGTCAATAAAACTCTGTCAGCGCATGACAATGCGTTCTCTGCCGACTTTACCATGCGATATATGCCACCGGGCTATGGTTCACAACATGGGCTTTTTTCATCGACAAAAATTGCTGGTGCAACGCGTGAAACCGTCGATCTCCCTTTAGAGCCTGGATATATTTTTGGACTTTCCCGACGCCTTTATCACCTACACATCACACGGATGCCATTTGTCGGTGGAGAATGGTCTGTCATTAATGTTCACCTTTCGGCATTTGATGATGGTGCGAATATACGCTTGGAGCAATTAAGAGCCGTCCTGAATGTTGCTCAAACCGAATATGAAAATGGGCGTTTTGTTGTCATCGGCGGCGATTGGAATTTGGAGCTTGCCCGTCCAGTTCGGCCGTCAACAACCCTTGAAAAAGATTTGTTTTGGCTTTTTCCATTCCCCACTGATGAATTACAGGAAGGATGGCACGTTGCCGCGGATCACACCACACCAAGCGTACGGACTAATGAACGCCCATATGTAAAGAACGAAAACTTTACCACCGTCATTGATGGTTTTGTTATCTCACCCAATGTCGTCCTTGAAACCATTGAGACAACTGATTTTGATTTCGCCTATACGGATCACCAACCCGTGACCGCAACATTTCGAGCCATAACGCCGTAGCAAATCCAGGCTTTTTTCCCTAGCGCTTATATTCCGCGACAGGTTTTCCTAAAACATCTCTGTTTGGGTCGATACCAAGACCCGGTGCGTCTGATGCTTTCATGGTTCCATTGATACGTTTCGGCGCACCGGTCGCATTTTCAACCGTCACATAGCTGTTAAAATCTGTCGCCGAGAAACGCAAAGCCTCTGGTGTTGAATGGGCAAGATGCGCAATAGCGGCCGTAATAATATCGCCACCCCAACTATCTTCGATGGTCATCGGAATCCTTAGAGAAACACAAACATCACGGATAATTCGCGCCTTGGTCAGCCCACCGACCTTTGAAATTTTCAAATTAATGGCGTCCATCGCGCCATCAGCGTGACCACGCAGTAGCGCATCCAATCCATGGATGTTTTCATCCAGAATAAACGGCAAATTCGTGTTTCGCCTTACCGCCAGGCAGTGATCATAGGTCCGACAGGGCTGTTCAATATAGACATCGCGATCCCGCACTGCATTTACGACACGATGGGCATCATCAACGCGCCAGCCGGTATTGGCATCAGCAACCAAGGTCTCGCTATCGCTTAATATATCAGCGACGGCGTGAATGCGGGCAATGTCGTCTTCACGCTTTCCGCCGACTTTCAATTGAAACTTTGTATAACCATCAGCGCGGTGACCGGCGACATTTTCCGCCATATGTTCCGCAGAACCCTGACTAATGGCACGGTAGAGCGCAACGCTTTCGCCAAATTTGCCACCCATCAGATCACTGACAGATTTATTGGATGATTTCCCAAGCATGTCCCAACACGCCATATCGATCGCAGATTTCACATAAGGGTGGCCCAACAACGCCGCATCCATCATGTCATTGATCACGCTGACGGCCGTGGGATCCTGCCCCAACAAGGTCGGTGCCAATTCGCCAATGCCCGCGCGCGCGCCAGCACCAAACGCCGGTAGGTAGAATGGCCCCAAAGGACAAACCTCACCAAACGCTGATCGTCCGTCGTCTGTGATCAGCTCAACGACCGTACAGTCAAAGACGTCGACATATTTCCCTTCGGACCAGGAATAGCGCCCTTCAACCAAGGGCAGATCAACTTGATAGACTTTAATGGCGTCGAGCTTCACGGAAGATCCCTCAAATAGTTATTGGCACCATCTTTTACAGTGAATCGGACCATTCGCCTATGTGTTTGGGCGGCAACTGATAGAAATCTCAAACTCCTTACTCTCGTGATTTTGGCGCCCAACCGGGTTTGCCGAAAATATACATCCACGCCTCACCAAAAGATTTGGCATTGCGGACATCATCGACAAAGCCTGGAATTTCGGAAAACCAAACACTAATCGGATGGACGCTGTCATAGTCGCGTTTTAATCCGTAACGGGGCTTTTCCTCTTCCGGTTGGAAGGTGCCGAACATACGATCCCAGATGATCAAGATGCCCCCATAATTCATATCGATATATTTCTCATCACAACCGTGATGGACACGATGGTTTGATGGTGTGTTCATGATGCCATCCAAGGGGCCCAGATTCCCAATAAGCTCCGTGTGGATCCAGACCTGATAGGCTTGAACGGCAATGATCCCGAAAAACACAAGCGCGGGCGGGAACCCAAGAAACAACATTGGCAAATGGAACAAGATTGAAAGCACGCTTTCCAGCGGACCAAATCGAACCGCGACCGAAATATTCATAAAGCGCGATGAATGGTGCACCGCATGTTGGGTCCAAAACACACGCACTTGATGGGCGAAACGATGTTCCCAGTAATAGATGAAATCAGCGACCAAGACGGCCAAAGCCACGGTCCAAATATTTATTTGGAATGTCCATGTGATGTAGGTTTCAGCAAGAACGATAAAGCCCAAATACGCAAAGGAGAGAATGAAGATCTCAATCACCAAAAATGGAATCTGGGTTGAGATACTCGCAAACATGTCCGCAAAACCGCGCCAGCGAAACGACTTTGAAAATAGCCCTTTAATGGCTTCAATGCTGAGGATGGCGAGGCCAATGACAAAAAACACTTCGTCTAAAGAATTGCCCAACTGTTCAAGATATTCCGGTGTCATTGGTTTGCTTCCCCCAATCCCTTAGTCAGTGTCCGCCATGCGAGGTCCACCGCTTGTGCCTTAGTCACCTCGCCCGCTTTGACGCTTTCCCACCCCGCATAGAGGAGATGATCATAGCTTTGTGCGATCCAGCTGGTTGGCACGGCGCGATCAAAGGTACCTTCCTTTTTCGCGGCCTCAATCATCTCGCGGGTCTCATTCATTTGGCGCTTATAGGCCGCCACCATATCCGGATCATTTTCCAGGGGCTCAGTGGCCAAAAACCCGTGGCGATCCCCCAGGGGGATCAGCACCGCCAACATCCGCCGCAGCGCATCACTATAGGATGATGCCTCCTCACAGGCTGCGTCCGCCGCCTGGTCCATCTCCTCCATCGCCAACATGGCCAATGTCTTGATCAGGTCGTCACGACTGGCGAAATGGCGATGCAGGGTCGCGCGCCCCACCCCGGCCGCATTGGCGATATCACCAAGGGAGGCGCCACTGTCCCGGCTTAAAAGGTCAAATGCTGCCTCAATGATGGCGTCTTTGGTAGAAAGGCGTGGCGAAATTGTCATGCGACACATATGTCTCATATGAGGCATGGTTTCAAGGGGCGTCAAAAATTATTCTATACTCATCAGATCAGGATTTACCGAACCGCCCGAGCACCAATGAAAACAAAACCACTCAGCAAAACCGGAATCAGTGAAATCACAGCAAACATCAAATCCCCAGTCATGAGGATGATCAAAGCAGAAACCAGAAAGCCCGCCCCCATCGTGGCAGCACCAATTAATCTGAATTTCGGCACGGCGCTCAACGCGGCACCAAGGATTTGAAAAACACCGAGTGAAATCATCGCTGCAACACCCAGGCCGGCATCAGCAAAAAACTGTACTTCCTGTGGCACTTGCATGACTTTCGCCGCACCAGCGGCAAGGCTCAACAAAATCAGGATGACAAGAATGACGGTCTGCACAATTTTCATTTTATCGCCTGTATTGTTGATGTCGCTGATGAGCATTTGTGGAAGGGCTATTGTGATATCATCGCGCTTGGTGATTCACTAGGATATCCCAGGGGACTATAGCGCGCGGGTGGCGGGGACGCAAAACCCGTTGGGGTTTCTTGTCGCGCGCCGCTGTTTTCGCTTTGCCCGGTAACGCGCGAATTCCTTAAACGGATCTTCGGCGGCTTGAAGCGACGCCATATAGTCATCAACGATCTCGCGACACAGCGCCTGACGCCGCGCCCAGTTTTCGCGGCTGTTTTGCAGATTGACGTCGACAATCGCGCCCGCCGCATGGGGACAGTCGTCGCGCCGGGCGCAACAAAGAGTGCGCAAATCCTCACCGATACCGCAAGCTGGGCAAAAATCCCGCGCCCTGGCGGATGGATCGCCCGCTTTGCGCCGGCGTTGTGCGATCGCGCGCGGCAACACCACCGCCTCTAGAAAGGCACCAAAGGAAAACAAGAATTCTTCCGTATGCAAATCTGGAATGCCGCGCGCCGCACAATAGTCTTTGACAATTTTGTCTTCTTCGTCTTCCTCTTTGTCTTTCGCGGCGGTTGATTGTTTTGCTCTCACCTTGAATTCCTTTCATCCAGACATGGGTCGTCGTCGCCGCGACCCCATTTGGCCCGACGCTATAAAGGGAGAGGTTTGCGCGTGCCGCGAAACATCCAGGTCAAAATAAAACACGGACGCATCGCGTCCCGCGCCGCCGCCCTGGCATCTTTTCAATCCGTGGACCGCGTATTTCCGCGATGTTTTCCTCAACTGAGCGCATGGGCCGGCACGTAACAGCGGATCCCGCCAGAAAGGCTCCGATCTTCCATGCGGCAAGCGAAGGGACGCATCCTTTATGCTGCATCACGCCATCGCCCACGCATCGCAGGCCCGGACCATCAGATAACGGGTGCACTCACGCCTCTCCCTATCCGGGACGAGAACCATCATAGGGCCTTACAGGCGGGGGTGGATAACTCCGCACCAAATATAGGTTTTATGGAAGACTACCCTCTTGGGGTTGTGTGGAGACTAAGGGGTTCAACTGGGTTCGTCATTCCGGCGCAGGCCGGAATCCAGTCAAAGCTATTGATGCAGGTCGCGTTTAAGGGGTGGTGGGATGGTGGTGTGCGATTAGCAGAAAAAAGACGAGCCGCTCATTCCGGCGCAGGCCGGAATCTCGAGAGGCGCGCGCCGAGACGGACGGGGTTTCACCGATCGTGAAGCCCCCCCATCCCCGACTATGTCGGGACTTCCCCTGTAAACGGGGGAAGAAAGCAAACACCCTCTCCGCCGTTCATTCCATGACCTAATTGACACCGCACGCAACGGGTGACGCTTCAATCTTTCGAATTTCCGTAAAATCTTCCGGTGCATCGGGGGGACTGGTAATATCAATTCGAGTCCAGTGCCCGCCCTCACCAATCGTAAAACGCGCTTCCCAATTAAAGCCGTCAAATGCCGGGGATGGCTGCCACACAACGATAACATCACCTGCGCGCCGTGCACGTCGGTCACGGGTCTGCGTAGATTTGTTGTGAATTGACGCGATTACAAATCGATTGCCCGCCGGATCATAGACCCGAATATTGGAACCGTGACCCATATCCTCTTCCCAATCCGGAAACGGAATATCCGACCATTCATCATAAATGCCCAGCCATTTTGCGCCCAGCGCCCAGCCCATTTCCCGCCGCCAACGCGCTTCCAACCATTGCCATCATCACGACTAAAAGTGTCAAGCTCGAAACAACCGACGAGAAAGGCAAAACCTTCCAGTTCAACGGGCGCATCAGCGGCCCGACCAGCATTGTTTATCTCTTCATGATGGTTGGATGATGCCACGCCAAGCGCAGTTGCAAGCCCAGCAACAAGAGGTGCTATCAATTTAAAGGCCGTTTTAATTTGCTTCATCATTGGGACCGTCTTTCCCACACTAAATATGCATCACGCGCCCATAAGCATCCAACACGCTCTCATGCATCATTTCTGACAGCGTTGGGTGCGGGAAGATGGAATGCATCAGATCTTCTTCCACCGCTTCCATAGTTTTCGCGATGCCGAAGCCCTGGATCAGTTCGGTGACTTCCGCGCCGATCATATGGGCACCGAGCAGCTCTCCGGTTTTGTCGTCAAAGATGGTTTTGACCATGCCTTCGGGCTCGCCCAGCGCGATCGCTTTGCCATTGCCGTTAAAGGGGAAGCGCCCGACCTTGACCTTGTGACCGGCGGCTTTCGCTTTGGCTTCGGTCATGCCGACGCTCGCGACCTGTGGTTGGCAATAGGTACAGCCAGGGATCAGGGATGTGTCTAGGGGGTGGACTTTGTTCTTGCCCGCGATCTTCTCTACACAGATTACCCCTTCATGGGAGGCTTTGTGGGCAAGCCAAGGCGGCCCACAAACATCACCAATGGCGTAAAGGCCTTTGACACCCGTCTCCATCCATTGATTGATCACCACATGACCGCGGTCGACTTTGACGCCCAGCGCCTCCAGCCCCAAATTCTCTGTATTGCCGACAATACCGATGGCGAGGACAACGCGCTCAGCCTCAATCTCTTGCGTTTTACCATCTTTCATTTTGATCGTGGCTTTGGCAGTCTTGTCACCCTTCACCAGCTTTTCAACGCTCGCAGAGGTGATGATATTCATGCCTTGCTTTTTGAATTGCTTCTCAGCGAATTTTGAAATCTCTTCATCTTCGGCGGGCAAGACGCGGTCGACCATTTCCACCACGGTGACGTCCGCACCAAGCGCATTATAGAAACTGGCAAACTCAATCCCGATCGCCCCAGAGCCAATCACCAATAGCGACTTTGGCATCACATCGGGCACCATCGCTTCTTTCGCGGTCCAGACGAACTTGCCATCAGGCTCTAGCCCAATCGCTGGGATCGTCCGCGCGCGCGCACCGGTCGCCAGGATCACATGATTGGCTTTGACCGTATCGGCGCCTTTGGCGGTTTTGACCTTGATCAGCGGCGCGCCGGAACCGTTAGTCGCCTTGGCCAGCGTCGCCTCACCCGCGATCACCTGGATCTTGTGCTTCTTCATCAGATAGCCAATGCCACCGGAGAGCTTACCCGCCACACCGCGCGAGCGCTTAATCACCGCGTCTATGTCAAAACCGATATTGTCCGCCTTCAGGCCGAATTCAGAGGCGTGCTTCATATTGGTGTAAATCTCAGCCGTGCGTAAAAGCGCCTTGGTGGGGATACAGCCCCAATTGAGGCAGACACCGCCCAGCTCGCGCCGCTCAATGATCGCGACTTTCATGCCCAGCTGGCTGGCGCGGATCGCGGCCACATAGCCCCCGGGGCCGGAACCGATAATGGCGAGGTCTGCGGTGTGGTCGGTCATGAGATACTCCTCAGATGTTATTCAATAACGCGCGAGCGCTGTAATTCTCGCGGGACTATAACGACGCAGACCGCTATGAAAAGGCAAAGCCACAAAGGTAGAGAAAAACATGACCGGATATATTCTTTGGAGCCTACTTTTATATTTTATTTATGTGATGACGTCAGCGGGAATGTGCCTGTTGGCCGTCCCAGGCGGTGCTGGCGCTATTTTGAAAGCAGCCCTAGGCTCAAGAGACAAAATGCCTGATGCGGGGATCATGGCAGAACGTGCTGGGCGCGCACAACGCAATATGGAAGAATCGCTATTTTTCTTCCTACCCCTTGCGCTATTGGCACTCTTTTTGGGCAAAGCAGACGGGCTCGCCGCAACCGGTGCCCTTGTCTATGTGATCGCTCGTGCAGTTTATTTGCCCGTTTATGTTTTTGGTATTTTCGCTGCCCGCACCGCAGTTTGGAGTGCCGGGTTAATCGGCATCGTCATGATGTTAGTACGCCTGCATTCATAAAAGAAGGAAGACCCCTCATGACTGTTGATTATCTTAGAGCACCGGATGACCGTTTTGATACCCTCCCGGACTGGCCCTATGCGCCAAAATATGTCGAGGATTTGCCCGGTTATGAGGGGCTGCGCATGCACTATGTGGATGAGGGAAAGGCTGATGCGGATGTCACTTTCCTGTGTATTCATGGGGAGCCTTCATGGGCCTATCTCTTCCGCAAGATGATCCCTGAATTCACCGGCGCCGGTCACCGCGCCATTGCTGTCGATATGTTCGGCTTTGGGCGTTCTGATAAGCCGACGGACGATGACACTTACACCTATCATTTTCACCGCAATGCCCTTCTGGCGTTTGTTGAAAAGCTGGACCTGAAAAATGTGTGTCTGGTGGTGCAGGACTGGGGCGGACTGCTTGGCCTGACCTTGCCGATGGAAGCGCCAGATCGCTACTCTCGGCTGATTGTCATGAACACCGGCCTGCCCGGTGGTGAAGAAGCACCTGAAGGCTTCGCCGCGTGGCGCGCCTTCAACCGCTCGCAACCCGATCTCGCCGTTGGGAAACTTATGAAGCAGGCGACACCCATCCTCACTGAAGCGGAAATGGCGGCCTATGATGCGCCCTTCCCAGATGGCAACCATAAAGGGGGCGTGCGGCGTTTCCCTGAGCTTGTCATGTTGAAGGAAAAGGGCGCTGCCGACCTGACACCTTCATCCAAAGAAGGTGTGGAAACCTCTCTTAAAGCACGCAAATTCTGGTCTGAGATGTGGTCAGGGGACAGCTTCATGGCGATTGGTATGCAGGACCCAGTGCTCGGGCCCCCTGCCATGCACATGTTGCGGTCTATGATTAAAGACTGCCCCGAGCCCATGGAAGTCAAAGACGCCGGCCATTTCGTTCAAGAATGGGGGGGCCCCATCGCCAAAGCCGCAATGGAGAAGTTCGGGATCAGTTGAGTAAATCCCAAAGCTAGGGTTCTGACGAGAGAGGTTTGAACGCAAGACGGGGCTTGCTTCATCCCATATGCCGTCATGCTCGCCCCATTTTGGTAAGTACCGGTTGCCGTCTGCTGCGCTTCGTTGTCTTCAGGGGGAAGTCACTTGAGGAACATTCGCATGAAATATTTTGCTGTCATCATCCTGTTGCTGGTCAGTCCGGCATTCGCAGACGAGGTCGCGGAATCAAAAACCGTCGCCATCGCCAAAGACTACATTGCAGCCTATTCGACTTTTGATGTTTCCGTGATGGAGCCATTCCTCGCCGACGATATGGTGTTTTTCGATCCGACGTCATCCACTCAAAATGCGAATGGTGAACCCTTCAAGTTTGAGGGTAAAGAAGCCGTGATGCAGGGACTAGGGGACTACGCCTCCCAATTCGAAAGCTTTGCCCTCACTTATGACGTGGAGCGATATTACGAAAGCCAACACATTGTCGTTTTCGTTGCACAGCTTGGCTATGAAGGCGCGACAAAAGACGGGCAATCCTTCGCGGGCGGTGGCCCAATCGTGACCGCGATTACGGTCAAAGACGGCAAAGTCGTCAGGCATGTTGATTATTTCGACTACAACCAGAATGCAGTTGAGTTGAAAAAATAATCTGTCGCTACTCAGCCTCTATCGCATTATCCCGTGCATGCATTTCAGCATATAAAACGGGCACCAATGAGCGCGTGAAATCTCGGGCGGCTTGCGGCCCCAAATGCGACCACTCCGGTAGATAAAGACCTTGCATCTCTGGGTAGTCTTTAAATGTCACGCCCACACTATTGGTGCCAGTCAACAAACGATCCCAAAAACGCTCCTGCGGGAAACCAAAATCTTCGACGTCAATAAACGGGCCTGTATAGGGTGGCTGCACAAAGGCGACCCGGCCGCCACGAGCTCTAATCTTTTCAATATTGGCACTCACCTCTGAGATAATTCCATCAATCACCGCATCCGGCATCGGCGGCGGTGGCCCTCCATCCGCTGCGGGGGGCGGCGCAAATAACTCAAAAGCGAGAAGCCATTGGTCTTGCGCCTCTTTGCGATAGGGTTCTTCGTCCATAATGCGTGTCCAAACCTTCGCATTTCGATCCGCCGTAACAACCTCGAGCTTTCTCGGATCAAAACGGGGTTTCATGCCGTCACGCAACGGAAATTTGGCGATCGTCAATTGACGCTTTGGCCGTGTCTGTTCATCTAGAAACGCAAGGAATGGTTCTGGCAATTGAGAAAATCTATGCCCAATTCGCTGTGACGGCGTTTCGTCCGTGTAGTAATCAAGAACATCTTCGCGCACACCACCGAATTGTGTAAAAAACACCAGCTTCGTTACGCCAATAATCACTGTACCCGTAAACCGGTCATCTTCAGCCAGTTCTTTAAGAGTGATGCGTGGACTCGTGCCTTCTAATGAAAGCTGCAGCGGCCTGATACCGGAGAGTTCTTCCCAAATATCGAGGTCAATATCATAATACATTCGTGATGACCCAAGCAGGACTGTTTCATCCCCCACGGCTTTACGTCGTTCTTGTGTCCAAAGAGAGCTCGAATTCTTAAAGTCATTGCCAACAAATCCCTTACCCCGCCAGTAAACCTCCCATAGCGCGGTCAAAGCGATCAGCGCCGCCAGAGACGCAAATAGAATGACCCGCCACGGGCGCACAGGCACTGGTCGATCCACAGTCTCTGGATCGAAAAACGAGGTTTTGACCGCCGGATAGGCGCCGTCAGAATTGGAAGTAGATGAAGGCACTGTCTGATCCCTGTGCAATTACCAACATGAATAACAAAAATGTCCAAACTACCCCTATGAGCCATGCCGGGGCTTTTTCAATCACGGCTTCTTTGGTTGTTGAGCGCATCATCCAATGCGTCACGACCATACCGGCGATGACAAGCGCCGCCGGCAAAATTTCGTTTAGATACAATACCTTTTCGCCTGCCCCAAAGCCAAACATTGAAGCCAACATGCGCATCGCTTCTTCAAAGGATTGGGCGCGAAAGAAAACCCAAGTGATGTTTACCAGGAAGTAGGTAACGAGCGCCATCGCGATTTTAAATGGCCACCCAGAAAACCACTTTTGTTTCGGCACAAACTCGCGCAACAATCGTTCCCCCGCGAGATAAAGACCGTGCAAACCGCCCCAAACCACAAAAGTCCAGCTCGCCCCATGCCAGAGGCCCCCTAACAACATCGTTATGGAAAGGTTGATATAGGTGCGTACGGGTCCCTTTTTGTTGCCACCGAGTGGAATGTATAAATAATCGCGCAACCATGTGGACAATGAAATATGCCAACGCCGCCAAAAATCCGAAAAGCCAATGGCAGCATAAGGAAAACGAAAGTTGTTGGGCAGCGCAAAGCCCAAACAAAGTGCCGCACCAATCGCAATCGTGGAATAGCCTGAAAAATCGAAAAAGATCTGTCCGGAAAATGCGAGAACCCCTGTCCAAGCATCCAACGGCGCTAATGACTTTCCTGACCCAAATACCGCATCAACCGCCGGTGCCAGAAACGTATCCGCAAGGACGATCTTTTCGAACAAGCCTAAAGTGATCAATCCAAGCCCCCAATAAAATTGCGACGATGTCGCCCGCTTGGGCTCAGCAAATTGCGGGATTAGTTGTGACGGTCGCACAATCGGTCCAGCCACCAATTGCGGAAAGAAAGTCACGAATAATGAAAAGTCTAAGAGTGATTTCGCGGGCGCTGCACGCTTTAGGTAAACATCAAGCGAATAAGCCATGGTTTGAAATGTGTAGAATGAAATGCCAACGGGTAAGATGATATTCCAAGCTGCAGGTTGATAGTCAATGCCAATAGACGCCATCAACGCCGTAAAATTCTCAAGCAAAAACCCGCCATATTTAAAGTAGCCGAGAATTCCAAGATTGGTTGCTAGCGACAGAGATAAAAACAACCGTCGCTTGGACGTGGAGTCAGAATTATGGATCCATTGCGCGGCCTTCCAATCGACCACTGTCGATATCCATAGCAGGATGACGAAGGGCGGACTCCACGCTGCGTAAAAAAGATAACTTGCGATTAGCAAGTTAAATTTCTTTACGCGCCAGGGGAATGGTAAGTTATACAGCCCGATGACAATCGCGAAAAATGCCACGAAGGTTAGCGAATTAAATAGCAAGGAGCTCCCCTTCACCTGGCAGAATGGCGCGAACGCTAAACAGGTTCATTCCGTTTGCAAAGTATTTATTCACGAAGTGTAATAAGGCAGCAGCAGCCTTTACAATCCGTCCCTTGCAAGCTGATCAAGCAACCGGACACTAAAGCCGCTTGCTCCAATCGGGACAGTTGGCGTGGCTTCGCTCAACCAATCAATCCCAGCGATATCAATATGGGCCCAAGGCGTTTCTTCCTTAACAAATGTCCCAATAAAGGTTGCACCTGTTGATGCACCCGGGGACCCAGTACCGCTATTTTTAATATCTGCGATCAGTGATTTGATTTGCTTTTTGTGATTGGGGTGAAGCGGCAAACGCCACAGATCCTCACCCGAAACTTTACCAGCAACCATTAGCCGCTCGGCAATATCATCCTCTCGGGTGAAAAGCCCAGCATATTCATCGCTCAATGCCCGCCCAACGGACCCGGTGAGCGTAGCGATGTCGACCAACAAAGACGGCTCAAACTGTTCTTGTGCATACCAAACGGCGTCAGCAAGCACGAGGCGTCCTTCAGCATCAGTAGACATGATCTCAACTGTGGTCCCAGACATCGTTTTCACCACATCTCCGGGGCGCTGTGCGCCACCGTCTGGCATGTTCTCTGCCAATGCCGCAATTGCAATCACATTTACCGGCGCTTTTGATTTAGCCAGCCCCATTACCGCCGCCGTCACGGTTGCAGCCCCCGTCATGTCGGATTTCATCTGCCACATATTCGTATTCGACTTAAGGCTTATCCCACCAGAATCGAACGTAATGCCTTTACCTGCGAAGACTATTGGTGCGACGCCTGTCTCCCCGCCGTCATAACGGGTGATCATCATCCGTGGTGGGCGCAAGCTGCCTTTACCGACACCTAAGATGGCACCCATGCCAAGGCGTTCCATATCCCGGACATCAAGCACGGAAATAGTGACATTGGAAACACCGCGGAATTCTTGTCGTGCGCGGCGAACAAATTCCTCAGGGTATAATTCATTCGCTGGTTCAGACTGCATATCGCGCGCCCATTTCACTGCATATGCAATGTGAGCGTGTTCACTATTGAATTCGGTGCGAGCCGCTTCGGGCGATGGAGCGATCATCACGAGCGCACCCTCTACAGGCTCGGCCTCGCTTTTGTATTTATCGAATGTATATTGCCCGAGCATCGCGCCAAAGGCAGCATCAGCTATCGCCGCTTGATCAGCACCCGGTGCCAACACAGAGACACGAGCCGCTTTTGTCGCCTTTGCTAATGTTGCTGCGCGACCACCAAAATCTTCCCAATCCCGTGCACTCATTTCGTCGCTAGTCACACCGACAAGGTGAACTTCACCATATGGCTCCGCACCAGAAATACAACTGGCTGATGCCCCAACCTCTTCCTCAAAACCAGCGGCACCCATCGCACGGCGGATGTTTTCTAACCCTGCCTCACCAATCACGGCTTCAAGCTCAGACATGGCCTCAACATCACTGACAGCGACTATGACAGCGTCGCCCGGACGCACATCACTATCAAAATCAATGCTCCGTTGTGCAGCAGCAGAACCGCCCCAAATGGTCGCGATAAGAATAGTTAGGATTAGTCGCATTTTCCCCTCCAATATTTTTTGCTCACACGTTACGCTAAGTCGACTTTCATGCAAGTCGCGTAATATGCCTAGCCCAGAAATCCGTACAATAATCACCGTACAAAGACAAAGCGGTATTGTTTCGGTTACTCCGTTATGGCCGGCCCGTATACTGAGTTTTTTGGCATTTCAAACAATTTCATCACCATTGGCTCGAAGGCTTCCAGCGGCATTGTTTCATAATTTGGATCGAAAGCCGTTTGATCATATTTCTCACAAAACTCAGCAGTGTGTTGAAAATGTGGATGATCGCGAAACCGATCACGCATATCCCGATCCATACCAAGATAGTGAAAGAAATAATATCCTTGAAAAATACCGTGCTGCTCTACCATCCAATGGTTTTGCTCTGATACGAACGGCTTTAATATCGATGCTGCAATATCAGGGTGATTATACGCACCTAGGGTATCACCGATATCATGCAATAGCGCACAAACAACATATTCTTCATCGCGGCCGTCTTTGAAAGCACGGGTCGCGGTCTGACGACAATGGGTCAATCGATCAACTGGAAAGCCGCCATAGTCACCATCTAACAAACGTAAATGATCAAGGACCCGCTTACCGCCTTGCGCCGCAAACGGACCAAATTGGCTCGCGATTTTCATCCAATCGTCTTGCGTTCCTTCGTCCATTGAACGAAACTTTGCACGGCTTTCAATTGGTTCTGCAACGTCTGACATTTGACAGAGTCTCCGGTGGCTGCTTTGCCTGGGATAGTAATCGGGATTATGATGCCTCGCAATGGAACATCGCACACCGATATCGGCGTTTAGATTTGTCTCCAGGGTGCTGGTGAGCATCGCCGGCGCAGCGCTTTTTCTTTATGGAGTCATCGCCGCCCTTTCGCCGCTTCCCCTCGGGGTTCCATTAATGGTTTTGGGGTTTTTGATGATTGCGGGGGCCATTCCTGCCACACGGCCGCTGCTAAAACGCATGCGACGAAAATGGCCGTGGTTTAATGGTTTGGTGCGTGAAATCAGCAAACGCATGCCAGATCGGTTTGGTGCATTGCAAAAACAGACCGATCCTAGTCAATCCAATACTGAAGCGCCAGTTGATAAGAAAAACTAGAAAAATACTAAATCCCTAAGCTTAATTAAACGAATAACCCCGAAAATTTGAGCGGCCAGCCCATGGGCATCTGAAAGCTTGTGAACATTATGAAAACCATTTTTCTAACTAGGGACTCATGACACTTTCCATATGCATATTTGCGCATAACGAGGAAAAGCTCCTTCCGGATTGTATTGGCGCATTAGACAGGGCCGCCAATGGCCACGCCTATCAAGCGCACATCCTTGTGAATGGATGCACCGATCAAACTGCAATTGTCGCCAATTCTTTAGCCGCTGTTGATGATCGACTAAATGTGCATGAATTACCTGTTGCCGACAAAGCCAATGCTTGGAACGACTATGTATTTCGCATCGCCCGTGGGGCCAGTGCCCATATCTTTTTGGACGCTGATATCCGACCGAGTGAAAATGCATTTTCCGCATTGCTTGAAACCTTGCAGGAAAACCCCAATGCGTATGCAGCGGCAGCATTGCCGGCAAGCGGTCGAAGTCGAAGACAATGGACAACGGACATCTTCTTAAAACGACACCTTAGCGGGAACCTTTACGCGTTAACCGAAAAGGCCATTCAGGAATTTCGAAATAAATCTCTACAGCTACCATTCGGTGCAAAAGGCGAAGATGGCCTCATCGCTTATCTTCTTTTAACTGATTTTTGTTGCGGTAGAGATGATAGCCATGACGACCGCATCGCTACGAGCGAAACCGCCACATTCGAATTTGATTCATTGGGCCTGAACATTTCAGATCTTAAAACATATCACAAACGCTTGATCCGATATTCCGAACGGTATTTTCAAAAACAAATACTGTACCGACTACTGAAGAACGGCAGTGCTCAGGATATGCCCGCCAATATTTATGATATTTATTTACCAAGCGCGATTTCTTCGATGAGACCGCGAATTGATCCGATCAACTTTTGGTATGACTTTGCAACATTGAAACGCTTGCGCGCTGCCAACCAATAAATGCATTTCGCATTTTACGTCACTTAACCAGGATTACATGCGCACGCCCCAAACCAAGATTGGCGGGGTCGCCATGTTTCCTTAAATGTAAAGACTTGGCCAATTTTATTTGACCATCACATTCAGGTGGTTTTTTCGACTTGGGTGAATTCGAGCTCGACTGGCGTTGCACGGCCAAAAATCGAAACAGCCACTTTTAAACGGGTTGCCTCTTCATCAACATCCTCAACGACACCAGAAAATGATGCAAAAGGACCATCCGTAACGCGGACATTTTCACCAATATCGAATGTAATTGTGGAACGTGGTCGGCTTTCGCCTTCTTCAATAACACCGCGGATGCCGTCAACTTCCTTTTGAGGTACGGGCATTGGCTTATTTCCAGAACCCAAAAATCCTGTGACCTTTGGCGTCTCTTTGATGAGGTGATAAATCTCATTGCCCATCGTCATTTTGACCAGGACATAACCTGGAAAAAACCGGCGCTCAGTATTGACCTTGCGCCCACGACGAACCTCCGTCACTTCTTCCGTCGGTACAAAGATTTCTTCGATAAAATGATCGAGTCCTTTGTCCTTAGCCGAAAGCATTATTGATTCCGCAACTTTCTTTTCAAAGTTGGAATAGGCGTGAACTATGTACCAATTTGCAGTCATTGGATTTTCCGTGTTGGAGTTGTTTCAGCTATTTGACGCAACGCATTCAATTGGCAAAAGATTACAAATGCCAAAACGAAGGCCTTGATCGACGGCAAAGAAGAAAATAGCCATGATGGCTACCATGATCAGCACCATGATGGTCGAAACAAAAGTTTCATTGCGCGACGTCCAAGTCACTTTTGACCCTTCATTACGCACCTGCTGAAGAAACTCGAGCGGATTGGTTTTCTTCTTCTTTTTTACTTCCGCAGCTTTACCCTCAATCACAGGGTCAGCGCTTCCAGTTTTTTTGTTCTTTGCCATCTTTCTCACACTTTCGCCATTTTTCTCGGTCGCCGAGCAGGAGACATACGGGCTCGTTCGTCATTGTGACGCTACTCATTCTCCGAGAAATTTCTGAGAGGTGCTGTCTAGGTAACCATTTTCATCGTCCCGTCAAGCATCGGGTCGAAAATACTCCGATCGTGACCTTTATTGGCGAAGATAGTCTATTGGCGAAGATAGTCGGCCCAAGACTCGTTCATCGCGCTCTCCTCACCATATTCCCCTTCAAACCACGGCTGGCCACCCTGGGGTCCAGCCAGCACATAGTTGGAAAGGACAATGCCTGGATACGCCTCTACCAAGGCCTCATTGACCGCTTTATTGATCCGCGCTCCCGCTTCACCCCAATGCCAAGCCGCATAAGCTGCTTTTGGCATTTCACTGGGTTTTTCAAAATGAGAGCCGCCCTCATATGCCCCAATAATACCAACGCCATACTTCGCACCCTCTCGAGCGTGATCAGCAAAACGGGCTAAAATCCAAGCTTTTGTGGCTATTTCCGTAGAGGGTCCATTCAGAATCCTACTCTCGACCCTTTGCCAGAATTGTGGCGTCGGGTTCCGCCATGTGTCGACCGGCCCAGCCGCCCGCCAATTGGGCAAGCCTCCCCAATAGGAAGCGACAGAGATGCCAATTTGATCGCTATGGTCACTCCACACTTCACCATTCTGCTCCATATAGGCCTGCATGGCATCGAGAGCGTCGAAAGTGGTCGCGGGGTTGGCTGCTTGTCCCTCCGCCACATAGATTACCGGTTGTCGGCGATTTGCCCGTTCTAACGCAGCATCGAGCGCTAATTTCCATCGCGCAAGCGCCGCACCATATCCATGACGGAAATATCCGTTTTCACGCAGCCCCTGCCCTAGCCCCCAGGCAAAATTTGTCGACGTAAAGTAATAGAACGATGCATTCCAAACCTCGTTTGAAACCGTGGTATAAAGTGGGCGATCTTCTGGATACCCTGCCGAAATCAACGCTGAAACAAACTTGTCCGCATAAGCATCCCATTCTGGGCTCGCCAAGATCTCCGTCGCATTCTCGCGGGCCAAGTTGCGCCAAGCGCCAGCAACGGCATTGTCATCATCTATCGTCATAATGCTGGGGTCGTGGAGCTCTTTTGGTGCCCCTAACTCAATCGGTGCATGATGCCACAAAATATTGTCAGCCTCGATTGCAAGCGCAACGACGGCCTCCAATGGCATTGACCGAAATGGATGGGCGATTTTTCTAGGGGGATACCCCCATGCAATATTGTTCCAACAACATGCATTCATGGTCGCAACATCATCGACGCTCGTAATCCCGGAACGGTTAGCCTCCTGTAAATCCATGCTCCGCACGACATGATATTTACGCACTTCATCAACAAAACGCGGGTTGTAAATTTTACCTGCGCGCAAGGCGGCTTCGTTTTCTTTTCGGAAAATCCGCAGAGCGGTCAGTGGCGACTTAAGTCGCCGAATTGCGATGGCTGAATGATCATTTTTTGTTGTCCGTGTAAATTCTACACGATTGCGATCGACCCGACGCTGTTGGTTGTCCGGTAGCCATTGCATCGATAAGTCCGCTTTGTTCGGTTCTTCTGTCTCCCACTCCAAAACCCAATCGCCAGCCCAATGGGATTTATCATGCAATGTCGAAAAATATACATCCGTTAGCATCCACCCATTTGGGAGTTTCTTTGGAAGACCAGTTTCCGGATCAAGAACGCCGCTCGCATATAACGCAGCTGTGTTGACCTCTCTCCCTTCAGTCCATGTCACGGAACTGGCATGGATGATGTTGATGAATGGCTCCTCAATATTTGCGGGCGACGGCGACCACGGACCAACTTGTGCCATCGGACTCGCATCAGCATCACTTTGTGAACCGCCCCTTGCAGCGATCACCGAGGACGCCTCTGCGGGCGGACTTACCGATTGCGCCCCAGTCCTCTCACAACTTGCGACATTCAACAAAAAGCCCGCACCAATAATGGTTGCAAGGGACGCAGGGAATTGACGAAAAGCCATTGTAATAAACCACCGTTCAACTTTCGACGGATGCTAATACAAATTTTCCAATAAATCACCTAATTCAAATCAGTTCTCTTTCCCAACATACGACGAGTTTACGCAGAGCGTTGAGAATGCTCACCAGTGCAATTCGAACCTGCCAATAGCAACAATAAAATTGTCAGCGACAGTCTCTGCATAACAAGCAGTGTCAATTGTTTGTTAGCCATCATCACCCAATTTCATCCTATCAATACGGGCTAGAGATGAAATCGCCAAAAAAGACTGGCAACTGGCGAGAACACTCGTCCTGATTGCAATTGCCGCTCAGATTGATCCGTAGTGCCCATTTCAAGGTAGGGCAGCCAATGAGCCTTATTTCGGCCTTAATCTGCTGTAAATTTTGTGACCTCGGGGCAATTGTGCTGAACTATTCGGTGAATTTTTCTCCAACTGGTTTAGCAAAGCTTGGAGAATTCTATGCGAATAGTTTATTTGGTATTGGCCGTTTCAATTCTAGCCAGTTGTGCGACGCGGCCTGAAAATATTTCAGCAGCGTATTATTCCGAATCAAAATATGAGGAATGGCAATGCGATAATTTAGAGTTGGACCGGGCGCAATATGTAAGCGCGCTCGCCAGCGCAAGTGACCAGCAAAATGACGCAAGAACCGCCGATACGTTGGGCATAATTTTTATTGGATTACCGGTTTCGACATTGGCTGGATCTAATGTTGCCAATGATATTAGCCGCTTAAAAGGAGAGATCGGGGCTGTCGATCGTGCACTAAGCGCGAAGAAATGCCTGCCGACAACCTGATCAGGATACAGAAGTTAGATATTTCTCTCGGCTAAAAATATTCCACATTGGAAGAGTCCAGTATCAATGGAGCTCCGTATTCATTGTCTTCCGAATAATTGGGCGGCATTATTTGCCGCCCTTAATTGATCCATTTTTTGTCCATCCACAGACCGTTTGACCATTCAATCGATTAGACAATGCCTTATATGGCACTGTTGTCGATCTAAAAATCGTCGGTGCGCGTAGCGTACAGCGCCAAATATTTAAGCTTGTTCTAAACTGGCAGGGGCCGAGGGACCTCGAACCCACGACCCTCGGTTTTGGAGGGCTTTGCCGTTCTACATTCCCTACAAATATTTGTTGGCATTCCGGCGTTTTAACCGACATTGTGGGCGGAAAACGCGACATAACCTTACAACAAATGGGGCGTAACGCCCCGTTTTACGCCCGACCGATTAGGGAATATTTTTTCGGCGAATGTCGTCAATTGGTCCCTTTGCGACAGCCGTTAAATAAGATTGAGCGTCGGCAAACTGGTGTGAATTTGCCAAGCGCAAACGTCTTAAATCGCTCTGAATAAGACGCTTACATCACACCTTCATTACATAAACCCAAACTTCAAACTTATTCGGTCCTTGGGTCTAACTCACCGCCGGGGAGCCCCGCTGGCATCGCTGGCTGCCAATCGGTTTGATCTTGGTCTGGAACAGGTGCCTGTTCAATCCTTCGGAACATCATCATGAACATCAAAACGCCCAAGCATGCGGACGCGAATGCAAATAAGCCGGACGCGCCAAGAGCGCTTTGCATTACAATTCCAGCGATCAAAGGACCCAGCACTGATCCCAGTGCCCAAACCATCAACATCATGGACATCATCGAAGTCATGTCATCGTCGTCGACGCGATCTACGCCGTGCGCGACGCAGACCCCATAGAACGATAACGAACCTGCGCCCCAAACGAAAATGAGCAGATAGACGAACTCAAGTGGAAGATCGCTGCTTAACAGCCATAATACGCACGCGGAGATACCCGCTACGAGGGCCATCGCTGCAACGACAGTTCGGCGATCCAGGCGGTCTGAAATCAGTCCCGCTGGCCACTGACTCAACAAGCCACCAATATTGGCAACGCTATAAGCAATGGCGGCGACGGTGAGGGTGTTTGAGCCATTTGCTAATTCCCCAGCAAAGATGGGGAGCAATGCAAGGGTGCCGCTATTGACCAAACCCGCTATGAATACGCCGACACATGCCGCTGGAGAAATTTTTAAAAGGCGCCGAAACGGCAAACGCTCGGAGGAAACGCGCTTCGGCTCCTGCTTACGGGTGAGACAGACCGGCACCAAAGCCACCGAGAGAAATAGCCCACACCAAAGGAAGTTTCGAGGATCGAGCGGCGACATGCTCAAAACGATTAGCGGCCCGATGAGAAGTGCGCCTTTCGCGGCAACATTGTAAATCCCCAATACGCTTCCGCGATGTTCTTTCGGGGTAACGCGACCGAGCCATGCTTCGGCGGCGGCAAACATCGCCGCGAATGTTGCGCCTTGGACGAACCGGATCATTGCCCAGCCTATTTCAGACGTCCACAAGCCCTGCGAAATCGCTCCGACTGCTGTCAGCGCAGCGGCCGCCGCAAACACTCTGATGTTTCCGAATTCACCTATCAGACGTGGCGCATAATAGGCCCCAGCCATAAAGCCAGCCGCATGCAAGGCCGCGAGGAGACCGATGCCATCTGAAGCAAGACCAAGCTCCGCCAATCCGACCGGCGTCACCACGCTCAAAATCCCTCCAGCGAGCTGCAAAAACCAAACCGCTACAACCAGAGAAAGGACAGGCCGAACCATTAGCATAGCTTTGCCTCAACGAACGCGAAGTGCGTCCTTCTGTTTAGATAATTGCTGAACGCGCGTCGCTAAAAACTGATTGACCTGATCTGCGACATCGATCCCCGTCGACGCCTCAATGCCTTCTAACCCCGGGATCGCTGATAGTCCCAGGTCGCTTTGGTCAACCCGTTCCTCCCAGCCAAGGGTGTAGGTTACTGACATTTGAATCTCTCCAACAGGTGTTGGCGGGCTATAGCGTCAATTAAGCGAAGCGCAAGCGATTTTTGCTCTCTCACATCAAAGAAAAGATGAGGCCTTTTGTGGTAGCCGCATGTTGGGAATTCGAGGGTCCCAAACTCACCCCCAATAAGACACTCACAGTTTTCTTCGCTATGTCGACTTCTGGCAAAAACTGCCGTACAGGTGCGCAGCCGCAAAATAAGACCAAACGTCTGTTCTTGGCCCAATCAAGACATCCGAATTTGGCAAACTGAACGGCAGATTGATCCTCGAAGGGGACATTGGCAATTGGCGGTCACTGCCCACGGTGTGTTGCGACGAAATCATTCGGCGTTGGCTTGAGCGACAACTCCTTCTTTCATTACAAAAACAACATCCTCGAGAACGCGGATGTCCTCTAACGGATTTCCTCGCACTGCAATTAGGTCAGCGTATTTTCCGTTTGCGATTTCGCCAATCTTATCTTCCTGACCAAGTAACTCAGCAGCGACAATAGTAGCGCTTCTGATCGCTTCGAGAGGCGACATTCCGGCTTCGATCATTAGGTGGAATTGCTCTGCGTTGCGCCCATGTGGGTATACGCCTGCGTCAGTTCCAAACGCAATCCGTACGCCGCCTTCATGGACTTTTCCAAAAAGCGTGACGATGGCGTCAAATTCCTCGTTGTTTGTGCGCCCCAGATCTTTGTCCTCGTAGTTTTGATTTTTTTCTATGAGGTCGTACCGCGCTGAAAGCAGGTCGAGAACAGCGACGATGTTATTCTTGCGCATAAGGCGAATGCCTTCGTCGTCAATCATCGAAGCGTGTTCCACCGATGTAACGCCCGCGAGCACTGCATTCTTGATACCGTCGGCGCCGTGCGCGTGCGCTGCAACCGAAAGCCCCTGTTTCTTCGCTTCCGTCACGATTGCGCGCAATTCTTCAAGTGAGTAGGAGGCAGCGCCGGGGATAGTGCCATGTGTTCCATAACCGCCGGTTGCCGCGACTTTAATCAGATCCACATTATTCCGAATATGCGTCCTTGTCGCTTTCGTGACTTCGTCCACGCCGTCCGCAATGACATGCGCCTCCGTATTAATCTGATGCTGCGGTGCCATCCAGTTTCCCCAGGAACCATGGCCGCCTGTCATTGTAATCATTTGGCCGCTTACAAACATGCGCGGCCCTTCCACCCACCCTTTGGCGATGGCATCGCGTAGCGCAACGTCACAATAGAATGGAGCCGACACGTCACGCACAGTTGTAAAGCCTGCTTGCAATGTTTTTTTCGCGTTCGCGACGCCTACAATCCCAAATGTTGCAGCCGGATACGCCCAGTGGTCGAAGTCAGCGCCCATGTACGAATTGTCACAAAGGTGTGTGTGTGAATCGATCAAGCCCGGGAGTACGGTAAGTCCGGACAAATCTAAATATTCACTTTCAATCGCATCTTTTGAGCCTGCCGTTATAGACGAGATGCGACCGTTGCTCATTTCAATGATGAGATTATTTCTTATTTTTCCGGCGCGGACATCCAGAAAACGCTCGGCAAAAATAGTTTTCTTTTCTTTGGGAGAACCCGACGACTCCTCCGCCACGAGCGCATTTGGAAGAAAAACCACCAAGCAAACAAGCAATACACGTAGGTTCATTTCTCCCCCATCCTTTCTGGTATGATTGCACATTCGGATTTCCAGATCGCGCAGGATACCCAGAAACATGACTACCGTCCAACTCCGCAATATCAAAAAACCATGTCTGGTTTTGCGCATTCCAGACATCCGGGTCGGGAACCTGGAATGTCCATTTTCGGCGAAAAACCGCCATTGACGTTCGCAACCGCAAAAATCTGGGCTGAATGTCCGCTTTTGGCCCAAAGGCGACATTCGCTATATCAAGTTTGCGGGCACAACTCTTCCACATAGTAGTCGCGCTTCATGTCCATCTTGGATGACATAGCCTCCAGACGACTTTTGAGACGGTCGATTTCAGCGATAATTTCGCGCCGGTCTTGTTCATCGTCAGCGCACCGTAAGGCTTCTTCCTCATTTAGTATTTCACGGGTGTAGTCGCTAGTGCATTCCGCCACAGGGTCCACCTTAAAAATCCCACACTGGTCTACAATTTCACCGTTCAATGTTGGCAGCATTTGGTCCAAGATTTCTAGTAACTCAATTTCCATTACTTCTCGTAACTTCTCTGCCGACACAAAATATTGCAATTCCCGTCTGTAAAGTGGAGTACCTTCTTGTGGTGGTAAACTGACCGGATAACGATTCATTCGAGGCAAATAATCTTCGCCCGACATTGGATCGACGAGGGTTCTTTCACCGACTTCCACCATCGTTCGAACTAAACAAAAGTTTGTTGGTGCGTATTTTGCTAACTCTGTGGGAACATCGGCTACCTCCCACCTCACAGAAAAGAGCATATTTCCTGACGTTTTGAGCGTCGTTCCTCGCTCTTGGAACTCACTCTTTGCCAAATCTTCAAATGGCTGTTTCAGTACCTGGATTTCGTGGGGGGCTTCCGCATCAGTATAAAGATATTCACCACATTTACTGAGTGTGCCATTCATTCCAAAATCCCTTAGCATAATCGAAACAAAGAACCTAAATGTCGTTGGCGCAACGTAATTTTTCATCGCCGCTTTGTATCGACCACCACTTGAAATTCTATCGGGGTCGGCTCCAATATAGCGCTTACTGAATCCTTTGAATTCTCGGTAGGGATTGATATCGTTTTGGGAAACATGCTCATCTATTGATGAACAAGATGTGCAGACAAGAATTAGAAAAATCAGGATGTTTCTGGTCATAATTTCTCAGGAGGATTTTCGCGTTTGCATTGCATTGTGATGCGATTGTAGTTGACCTAACAGTGTATAGGTATTTCACGCAATGTCAGCTTTTGGCGAAAAGCTGCCGTTCACGTTCGCAACTGCAAAACCCTTGGTTGAGTGACCGTTATTGGCCCTTAGTTGCCATTCAAACGTTACGCTCTCAACGTCCAGTTTGACGACAAGCTGATATCCTACCATCGATCTTTGCCAAAAGTTTGATATGTTCTCACGATCACGAAACTGAAACGCATCAGGTTTAGGAATGAATGATACTCCCGCAAATGCTTTGGACCAAGCCGCTATTTTCCAATCACTACACACGCTCGTTGGCAAATGGCAGGGCACAAACGAAGACGGTCAATGGGTTGGCGTTTGTTATGAGATGACGGCGAATGGGACGGCATTGATTGAAAGCTGGACATTCCACAATCAGATGAACGCACTTACGGTTTATCACATGGATAGCCAGACATTGATGGCCATGCATTATTGTCCCATCGGCAATCAACCAAGGCTTGATCTAAAACATCAGTCAGCTGATGGGACACTCGCATTTGAATGTGTCTCTGCAACACACTTAAAGAGTTTCAAAGATCCACATGAACATGCTTTTGACTTGAAAATGAATAAAGATGACTCGCTTTATCGAAGCGAAACATATGTTGAAACCGACGGACAGCTCAAGCGCAATGGCACACTGTTTCGCCGGGTAACTTAAAGCCTGCATGGTCTAAGTTTGGGCCGCTTCTTGTGCCAATTCATTGAGTGAAAGATACTGTCTGTATTTGGCCAGTATTGAGCACTAGGATTGAATACAACCAATCTAAAGATTGGATAGTCGGCTTTTAACGCCCCGTTTAACGCCCCGTTTTTGGCGGGTACGATTTTTTGAATCCAAATTGTCCATTAAAAAAACTGGCAGGGGCGGAGGGACTCGAACCCACGACCCTCGGTTTTGGAGTCCGAAAAAAGCGTTTCAATCCGTTTCTATCTGTTTCCATCTGTTTCCATCCGTTTCATCTTTTTCTCTTTTAAAACAGACATTTAGTAGCTCTGCGTTCGTTCAAACTCTATATTTTGGGCACGGTGCGAAAACGCACACCAGTGCATATGGATGCATTTGGAATTAAGGAAATTAATCAGATGACAGAGTATAAAGAACAATCAAGGAACTCTATTGACACAATTAAAATGACTAAGGCAGCAGTCGACAGGTTGCTAAAGAGAGTCCAAAACTCGGCCTTAAAACCGCGTAAAGATGGCACCATCGCCCGCTTCGAATCTAATCGCGATATCTATATTCGGGTTCTAAAAGACAGTTCCGACCTTACATTCTATAGTAGGAAGGCAGGCCCTCTTGGTCGTTGGACCGTTTGGCGGGAAAATCCCGATTGGATTTCCGAGCTCTGCGCAAAAGCAGAACGCAAAAATACTGGCAAGGTGGATACGCATATTGACACCAAAACAGCTGAGACTATGTGGGAACTATTTGAGCAGTATTTTTCATCTGACAAATTTCGATCCCTAAAAACCCATAGGGGAATGGCTGGTCAATTAAAGTTGCACTACTTGAACGTGTTTGGGAATACGCCTTGGAATGAAATTTCCCGTCGCAATCTATTGGAATGGCACCAAAATGTTGCATCAAAGAAGAAATCCAGTTCTGCGACTGCAAACAGAGTTCTGTCTATGCACTATGGTGGGATAAAATGGATCAAAGACAATCTATTCGACGATGGCCAATTCGCCTACCCACGCCTGCAAAAACAACCCGAAACACACACCAAACGACCTCCTCTCCCAGCTCTTCAGCTTCGTGCACTTTGGCACGCTAGCAAACAACTACCCAGCGAAAAAGCTGGGGCCATTATCCGGCTATTGATTCTTACAGGACAACGTGAAGGTGCAATTGCAGGTTTGGAATGGGATGATTTACGGAAGGAAAAAAATGGTTGTCACGGGTGGCTGACCGTTCCTGCCATGCGGTCAAAGGGTGGATTTGAATATGAGATTCCGATAGCCCCAACCGCTTTAGAAATCTTAGAAGGTCTGTATGACGAAGGCACTCATAAAGTTTTTGGAACGATTGATGGCAAAAACGTAAAACTCGATAACCACCATAAACTTTTGTGTGAAAACTTCATGCGAGGATATTTGCAAAAATATGGGCGAACAGACTCAGAAAAAACACTACAACCATGGTGTTTTCATAATATACGAAAGAACTTCAGAAACTTTTTAGACCAAGCTGGCGTTAGCCCCTACACCGCCGAGCCTATGATTGGACACAAGACAAAGTTTACTACAGGCGCTGAGGATGCGTATTTAACACGTGATCGATCAGATGATATGTTGGATGCAATGTTCAAACTAGAAAAGTACATGATGAACTTGTGTGAGGGCGATATTTCATACGCTCGGGTGCCAGAGGAACGAGATCGCATTCCATTCAGAGAATCGTTATCTGAAAAGTACGCAATAAACATAAATAATAACGCAAACGACAAAATTCTTGTTTTCAACCGAAAAACGGTTTTCCTCTAGAACTGAGAAAAACTAAATGTTATCAGTGAGAAGCGGCGCGTGATCCTTTAGAAGAGTATCGCAACCGTCGCTTGCACTGCCCATCCATACTAAATTTTTATTACTAGTATTAGTATAAAAGGATTCTTGAATACGGTTCTGAAACGCAACTCGTTGTGGTGCTGGCACACCGTGTAGAGTGGCAAATACTTGTTGCTCGATCCCGCCAAGTTGATTTGGCATTCCTCTTACATTTAGCAAAGCCATATTTTGTTTATGAAAACCGAATCCCAGAAATAGTATTTTTCGTGAATTGACCAGTCGCTCCTTTAAAGCCGGAGGCATCAAATCGTCGCTTGCAACTGTTGTTTCAGTGTAAACCTGTAAGTTTTGAGCCGCGCCCGAAATTAAATCATGACGAGGTGCCCAACAATTTCCCATTGGAATTGCTTCTTCAAACGAGTACTCACCAAGGTTGCCATACGGATGAAAACAACTCAGCGATCTCATGAGATCACATACCGTCCCATCGCTTAAGGCGTACGCGTCCTGCAATCCTTCCTTTAAGCAAGCATAGATCGCCCGATCATAGTTGAAATTTATGATTGTAATTCTCGAGAAAACCTCGGCACACCGACTTCGTGGAATCCCGGTAATCAGCATCTTGATCAAATGGTTAACCCAAGTTCCGTCTAAAATATCAATTTTCGCTTGTCGCTTTTCTTCGATTGTCCCGTCTAGAATCTTAGATATTTTTGACTCCTGCTCGGCTTTGGCAATCGAATAAGCAATCATCCACTTTCCCATCTTCACAATCTCTTCGTCTTCGTGAAAACTACCTAAACAATCATCAATTGACCCAAAACGTCTCAAGGCATTTGCAAGAGCTATTTCCTTTTCGGGATTTCGTCTACCGAGCAAACTCCGAAAGGTCTCTCGAATTCTGTCGATATGAATAGGCTGCGGATATCGACTGGAGACTCTTTCAAGCTCTCTAGAGATGTTTTCTTTGAGTTTCCAACCTAACGGAAACCCCAAGTCAAAGCTGGATCCTGCACCCAATACAATTGTTGTTTCTGTCTCAAACATAATCCAACCAGCAAACGCTTCACATCCAATATTAATTTAGCCGCATAATTGACTTAAAATAGCATCTGCGATTCTCATTTGTTTGCAATATGAGTTTTTTATGAACTTGCGAGAGTATTAAATACGAATTCACGCGCTCCAAAGGAGGTTTAATGAATTCCCATTGACGAGGACCTCGAAAAAAGTCAAGGCAAAAAATAAGGTCATAAGATACTGTAAAGACGAGGCCAATTACGTCGTTTGAAGGTAGTTCAGATGAAAAGGGGTAAAACCCGTATACTCATGGTTAAAGCTGTTGCCTTAAGACGAAAGCTAACGCTCGGTGTAATTTATGACAATGCTACTAGAAACTACACGGCGACAGATTCCAATAATTCCTATAGATTTTTAGCTCTAACTACAGAATTGCCTAGCTTCGTAGAGATTCATCCCGCAGAATTGACCCAATTCGAAACATGTCGTCAAATCATCAAAGCCGCTTGCCTTTGCATCTTTCAGCGCTTCTTCCAAAGTTCGATCATACTCAAATCCATCACATAGCTCCCACTTACTTAAACCCGATCTACCTTCATAGATCCGTGCAAGGTTTTCCTTTTTTATGGGAACACCGTTTTTGACCAATTCTTTTGCCATATCTGAGCGTATGTCACGGGAGCGTACATCAGCAGCGGATTCACCATTAGAATCTTTATGCAGCAAATTTGCACCGCGTGAAACTAGAAGGTCCAACATTTCTTTACCATTTGCAGAAAACAAAGGTGTTTGGCCCTTTCCATTAACCCAGTCAACGCTAATGCCACGGTCTAACATCGCTTCCACAAGTGCCATCCGATTCTGCGCAACTGCGTGATCCATAATTGTCAAACCCTCATTGCTAAGAATCATCAAATTCCCTCCATACTCCTCCAATAGATAGAAATAGGCCTCCGCTTTCTCGACGGACCCCACTTTGTGCTTACCAAGGAAAAATCCGGTCGACGGAGTGATTCCTTGATCGTCTTTCTGATTCGGGTCAGCGCCATTCTCCAGAAATAATCTGTAAATATTTTTCGCAGAAAACTTTTCGTCGCCGCTCGTATCATCATTGCCATAACCAAAAGAAACATCACGAATTGGGCTTCGGCCAAATGAATCCTGTTTATTTGGATCAAATCCCAATTTCAGTAGTTGTTGCAAAATTTCATACTCATTGATTTTGGCAGCGTAGTGTAGTGCCGATCTTCCAAATTCATCCTGTTTGTCGTTAAGTCGATACCCATGACTAACGAGCGACTGAAATATTTCATATCTTTTTGAAAAACTAGGATCAGGACCGAGCCCTATATGGCCGCAACTATCGCAGTTCTTGAGCAAAACATTTAACAACGACGTGGTCCCATCGTAGTCAAAAGAGGCATTCACATCTGCACCGTTTTCAATCAGCAACATTACGATCCGCCACTTTTCATAGCTCTGGTCTTCCCCCTCGCCTGCAAGAGCGCAGCAGCCTCCATATGACGTCATGGCGAAAACCACAATTGGCACACTGATGGTTGGTGACGTGGAGACCGCTGACAATGCAACATCAGCGCCGTTACTAAGCAGCATTCTGGTCATTGCCAATCGATTTGTTCCCGCAATTATCCCAAAACTCAGTGGCGTTCCTTCTCTGGCTAAGTAACCACCTATTTCAAACGGATCATCCACCGTCCTCAGCCTAGCTTTTCCAAACTGCATCCTGCTACTAAATTTGCAGTTTAGCCTACTAATGCTATTTGGGTCGGCACCCATTTTTAAAAAATGCTCCGCTATCTCAACCCGACCCAATGCAGCTGAAAGGTGGAGCAGAGAGGTCTGTTTCGTAGCACTAATGCGTGCATCAAGCCCCTCTCCTACAAGGGTAGTCCCACAATTTTTGAGCAAAATTTTGGAATTAGCCCTTGAACGACTATTTACATGCTGTCGAACGTAATCAATATCGTTAATTAATACCGCTCGGCCAATGTCTGCATAATCCTCATCAGATACGCTGATCCCATTCGGAACATTAAGCGTCTGGGCCACAGTTGTCTGATAGCCCGAAGAAAGAAAAACCATTGTTGCAACAATGATAGTTTTCAAGAATATATTCATGTCAAACGACCCTTGAGATATAAACAGCTTATTTGATTGCCCAATAGATTTACAGCCAATTTAACCTCCTTCAAGATATATATCAGACCGCTTCGTCAAAGTAAAAGCTAGGGTGAAAATTTTGGAGTTAAGCAACCGTTTTGAGTTATTTACGCTCAATCAGTTCAATTTTTTGCAGGCGCGAATAAAGATCCGCCCGCTAATTCTCGCAATCAATGCAATCTTATAGTGGACCGCATTTACTACGGTGGAAAGTTGAGAACAAAAGATCCGTTACACCGCTTCTTATTGCATTTTGCTTATGCAAAACCGCCAAACCAAGCGCCAACGCCATAACCATATCATCATGTTCAGGACTAACAAAAATAACGGTACCATCACTTCGATAATCTGGACGTAATGCTCCAATTTCTTGTTTTAGGTTTTCAGTGCCAGCAACGTCAGTTGAAATATAGAAATTTCCTTTGGCTAACCACTTGATTAGATTTTGTATCAGCCAATTTCGGGAAAACTTATTCCAGCGCTTTGAAGCTCCGCTCGTGATTATTGCCCTGTCAAACTTCAATGAATGATTTTCTTCTACGTTGTCACAGACTGGTGCCCCTACCCCGCTTGCATCAATGACCAGCTTTGTCTTCCACGTTTTGAAGTGTCGTTTATCCATGTAGTCAGCAATTGCTTGTGCTTGTTTGTTGTAATTCTGGTTTTTCGGCAAGATCACCAAATCGCAAACGATATGTGTTTTCTTTCCATTCATTTCCTTAGTCATAATTGTGCAAATAACGGAACGGTCTTGTGATTTAGCAAGGTCGATACCGACAATGTATGAGTATGAAAATGGAGGCTTCGGTATTTCTGCACGTTTAGGTAATGGTGGGTTTTCACGACGGAAAAAAGAAAATTCATCACCTAAATCAAAAGATACATCCATTCCTATGATGTTATGTTCTGAATGAAACACAGACGATTCTTGGTCATACAAGGTGCCCATGGGAATAAATGTGTCGTCTAATACATCAGGATGGATAAGTAGGTCATTGTTTTCATCGAATGAACAACAATACTCCCTCTGATATGCCGCCTCCCCGATTGTTCGTCGCTCTTGTTCAAGGAAGTTATCAGGGATTCTGGAAATCTGGCTGGCCGGAACCTTGATTTTCACAAAGTTATCATTGGCGATCCACTGTCGATAGAACCAACCGCGCGGACCTGACGGAGTGCTAAGGCATACAAGTTTCGAATTCGGGTTTGTCGCCAGCATTGGGCTTAGAGTTGAAAACAAGTCGTCATTGCAGAAAGCAGCTTCATCTAATATCGCCATATCGATTGCAGAGTATCCGCGTAACAAATCGGGCCTTGCGCCTGACAATCCAATGATACGGGACTTGTTTTTGAATTTCAGCTCAGAAACTTGGATTCTGAGTTCCGATCCGTAACCAGCCTGAATCATCAATTCAGCTATGCGTTTGATATTCTCCTTAGCAAGGCGTTCAGATGGAGCAACAACCAGTATCAGGCTTCCCGGACGTGTAGATGCCCTTTGTGCAGCTGCTGCACATGCGGTGAGCGTCTTACCAGATTGTCTAGAACAGCAAATAAGATATTGGTTTTCAGTGAGGTTGAGTAGTTGCGTTTGCCATCCGTCAGGTACCAAATTATTGCGTTCGAAAATATCTGAAGCATTCAGAGCTCGCTTCAATCTCTCTATATTCTCAGGTGGTAATGGCTTTGATTTAACAGAATTCGATGACATGAAAGAATTACGCTCCCGACGGTTGTAGCGCGTCGTGTAGAGCCATCTTTGCTTCTGGATAGCCTTCTAGAGCATCCAAAATTACGGCTGTTATGGAAGCTGCAGGATGATCGCCGTGGCTAGGCGTTGGCTTTTGGCGTTCCTGCAACTCCAAAAGAAGCCTGACAGTACTTTGTATTTTCTCTTCTATTCTCAAGTGCAACTCGTATTCTTCAGTTCTTTTGAACCGCGCTTGATGAAGCATAGTTTCTAAGCGCTCCAACTGATCTCTCGTTTTCTCTATTGCTGTCGTCAGTGCCTGCCCCTGTACATCAGCGCTCGCTGTGTCCAACATTCCTTATTCTCCAGACGTTGGCGCATCTTGATCAAATGACATCTCTGTTTGAATCTGGTGTGGCAGCGCATCTTGCCCGAAAGCCTCGTAAGAGTTCTGGGCTTCAGACTGAGCCTGAGCCTCTAGCGTAGCGGGTTGGATGAAATCTTGATGGATTGTCGTTGATAGCGATGTTGCAGCGAGCTCAAGAGCACCATAGGCAGCGTTCATATCGTCACACAGAGCCTTGTCAGTAGACCCTAAAATGTTTTCAGCAAACAATGCATCCGCCTGATCAAAATGGTGTGACATGGCAACTGTGGGGTTTCTAGGACCCGTTGAGAGGGCATCAATTACCGCCTCATCTTTCGCCAACAAACAATCTGCCAAAAAGTTGTTTCTTGCCTGCCGTTCCATTCTCTGGAGCTCTGTTCGGATAGTTGATCGCCTCGTTTCTAATGCGGCATTTCTTGGCAACTTAGCTTCCTGAACCTTTATAGAATATCCGGTACCCGCCTCCATCAGTGATGCCTGCACATCAATAATTTGCGCCATCTGTTCCTTGAGGCGCTTGTTGGCGAACTGGGATATATTTATGAGCCTGCTAGCTTTCGGACGTGTCTCATCAGCATTTTGAGCCGCTGCAAAAGCCTCTAGCTGGTGTAATGTAGCGAATGAATTGTCCAATACATTTGCACATGACAACAAATTCTTGTTCCCAGTACGCATATCCGAGTCGTAGCTAAAATTATTCTGAATCTTGAAAAGTGAATCGTATTTTGTCTTGCTGGCATTTTTTGCCGGATCAATAATTTCAATTGTCATATCTCTAAATCTCCATTTGGTACTCTTTCTCTTGAGTGGTTGAATTTTGAATCATGTCGGGGACTCTGTGGGCTTCCTTCTCACCGACATAACATTTGGGGTGTAGGGGCTAGCAACCTCAAAACCCTTTGACTACCAGTCAAGTTAGCTGACGGATTCATTGGGGTTGCACGCTGTCATATGCAATCCGACATAGTTCAAATGCATACTCGTAAGTATCGATTGCCACCGACTGTTGCCAAGGGATGGTTGCACTGAAACTTTCGCCTAACGACAAGATACCAGTCCTTAGGTAATTCCCGTCCAGTCAAAGGCGAGCTGATGACTACTACGTTACCGGCTGCAAAGCGTTGATAGACGGTTTCAGCCAGTACCCGAAGGGGATGACTTGGCTTTGACTGTCCGTAGAGCTTTTCAAATATAATGTATTTAGTGACTCCTTTATCATTACCGTCCTTCAATAGAAGGCGGTTTCAATGCGTCTTTTAGTGTACCGCCGAGAAACACGGCGCGCACAACGCTAGTTAATGAAAACTGGTCGGGAGAAAAACTCTAGTTTCTCTGACTCCGATTCTTTCGTTATGTAATTTCGCCATTTCTGAAGAGTGGTTGTTCCAATATGAACCGTTCCAGCCGGCCATAGTTTCTGGAAGATATTTTCAGCTCTATTTATAAATGCTGGCAGTGCATCTGCGTTACAGAATTCCTCCGGCACCCTCACCTGTCCGTGTAGGTGGGGACTGTGACCAACCTTTTCCGGAAAGAATACACCAATGAATTGCTCTTCTTTTCGGATTTTATCAATTGCACGGCCGTAACATTTTTTCTCAAGCCTACGCACAAATACAACAGCTTTATGTTGCATTACTGCTTCCGTGACTTGGGCATTAAATTGAAGCGTAATATTTACATTAAGCTTGCGATCATCCATCCACTCTATGTAATTGGCCCTCAAACGTCGAGGATCTATTTCGATCATCTTTATCCACGTCAAATGCAATAAATAATAAAAGCTCAGGGATTTCAGGAAATAAAATGAATCCTGTTTCCTTGGTGTCGGACACTGAGCTCGCCCGATTTATATAGGGTATATAGTATAATACTACGTCTACGGACGATTTGTCAAGGGTTTTAGCATTTTTCTATCACAAATACTTTAAATGGTGGTCTTTTACGGCATACATATCGGGGTACTGAGGTTTTTCGCCTGAATAACAGCAGTGTTTATACATCCGAACATCACCAAAGTAGTACTTTTCATACTTGAACACTTGGCCAGCGGTTCGATCCGGCGGAAAGTATATAACGTCCTCCAGACCGCGCTTTTCAGCGTCACGAGCCCTAGCCCTTCTGATGCCGAATGTTTTCCTACTACGCCAGCCAATGATTAACCCAGCGTCTTTTGCTCCTATCAATCGGATATATTCGTCAATTTTTTCCTGCCGAATTTCTTGATCCACGAAGAATACTCCTTTTACGAATTACCTGTGAAAACGTGATCATCAATTGGAGAGAATTCCGTATAGGCAAGTCAATCAAAAAACCTTCCAAAAAAGGGTTTCATAT
>JAJFGD010000032.1 GCA_021776315.1 Hyphococcus sp.
CAACAATGGCATTTTACCGCAAAATTGGCAGAATCTGAAATCAGAATTACAAATACGTTAGAGGACGCATTCGAATCAGGCGCCAGCCTTGACCTTGATTTTCGGTTTGACCAAATCAATGAGCGGTAGATATCCGTGTTCTTTCAGCATCTTGCCGCGCTCTTGATAAATTTCCTCGTGGCCATGGACCCCGTGACCTTCCAAGAGTCGGTTCATAAAATTGAAACAACAGATAACCGAAATGGCGTCATGAAGGGCTTGCTCATCCCAGCCTGCATCATAAACCTCTTGCGCCGCGGCTTCGGTCATGCCTGACGGATTTTCGGTCAGAATTTTGGCGACTTTCAAAAGCGGAATCATTTTGCCATCGACGCCGCTACCTTCAAGATCATCGTACCAGGCGTCCATGACACTGCGCGGTGTGCCATAGGCTTCGGCGCAGGCCGCGTGGGTTCCATAGCAATAGCGACACTTGTTTAAACCGGACACATAAGCGGAAATCAATTCGCGCTCGCCTTCAGAAAGGGGCGATGGCGCGCGCATGACCTGGTGATGCACATGCATCAGCGCGATGCCCATTTCGGGGCTCATTTTTACGATATCAACAACGGCGGCATCGTTGCCAAGTTTGGGGAAAATTGCCATGTCGTTTAACCTTTCTCGTCTCTGCATAAATCGCTGTGAATTGCCAAAAGATCGCGGATCGTTGCTGGGTCTCGGCGCCCAAACCCACATTCGGTGGCGATGTCGTAGTCTCTGACATATTTATCTGCCTGGGCCATGCGGCGGCGGCTGCCTTCAATGCCATCGGTATGGTGCACGAGGCCAATGGTGAGTTTAGTCTCCGCCGTGATGTTTAGTTTCGCAAGCGGTTCGAAATATGCAACATCGTCGCGATCTCTGGGGACCGGCATATGAATATAATTGACGGTCCGGGAGGCGGCCGCGCAAATGCCATTGGCGAAATCGACACAAACCGAGAAATCTTGCGGCTGAACAATATGTTGATGCCCGGGATCGCCATAACAAAGGTGGATTCCGAGTTCGATATCGCCGTCGACCAAATCGCAGAGGCGGGCGACGCGGCTGATTGAGCCCGCCAGTGGATGGTCGTAATGGACCGGTGGTCCGCCGCCCTCGACGGCGACGGCTTCGTAACAAACGTCCCATTGAATGCTCAGGCGGTCATGAGGGATCGCGCTGGAAATTTTTTCAACCTCATCTTTCATGGCGGCGTTTAACGCCGGTTCGAGGGTCGCTCTGTCCTTCATCAGGACAAACCCGCTAAGTAAGGCGACCGGGGTAGGAAGTGCCACAAGAAAGCGGGTATTGGGGCCTATCTTGCCATCATCGGCGATGGCCTTGAAAACCTTCCAGGATGCGATCGCTTCGTCCGCATAACCAAGGTTTTCGAACGTGATGGAAGCAGGATCAGTTCCCGGTTTTATACCATAGAATGTTCGTTTTAGAGCGTCCTTGAAGCCCGGTATTTTGACTTCCTGTTCGACCGCCTCAATTTGCGGTGCGTTGGCAAAGGTTTTTTCTTGCCAGCGGATCCAATAACCGCGCTCCCCGGTTTCGCCATCGGGAATACGCGGACAACACGAGCCGAGAATATCGGATACCGTTGTAAAAACTTCTTTTGAATCTGTTAGCCCGACGCTACCCACCAAATGTGCATTCCGTGCCATTGCTTTATCCTCCGTTTTGTTGTTGTTCGGTCAATTTAGTTTATCCGCCTGTTTGAAACATTGTGCTTGGCAAAAAGAGAGCGATTTGCGGAAATGTCACCAGGCAGGCGAGGCACAGGATCATGGCGATCCAGAACGGAAACACACCGGCAAAAATCTTCGCCATGGGAACGTCTTTGGCAACGCCTTTGACGACAAATACGTTGATCCCGACCGGCGGCGTGATCATGCCCATTTCAACCACAATAACCACCAACACGCCAAACCAGATCGGGCTGAACCCCAGTTGTGTAATGATCGGGTGAAAAACCGGGATGGTGATGACCAGCATGGCAAAACTTTCAAGAAAAGTACCAAGAATAATGTAGGCCAGCAAAATCAGGATCAACGTTCCGGTGGCACCGAGATTGACCGATGCCAGGCCTGCTGCCAGCGCGTCGGGCAAGTGCGTCAACGCCAGAAAGGGCCCGAACACACTGGCGCCGATGACAATCAAAAACAACATGGCTGTCGTTTGGACCGATTGCAGGGCAACAGGGAGAAATGCACGTGGCTTCAGGTTTCCTGAAAGAAAGGCGATTGTGCAGATCAAAAAGGTACCGATTCCCGAAGCTTCCACAGGGGTAAAGACACCAAGATAAATGCCGCCAATGGAGATCAGTATAACGATGAGCAGGGGACAGGCGCCGGCAAGAGCGCTTAATCTTTCGGCCCAGCCGATTCTGTTGCCGGCCGGGCCGATTTCGGGGTTTCGCCATGTCATGACCGCGATCGTGAGAATGAAAAATATGGCAAGCAAAATGCCCGGCAGGAGACCGGCAATGAATAGTTGACCGATCGATTCCTCTGTCAATAAAGCGTAGACAACGAAACCCGCC
>JAJFGD010000033.1 GCA_021776315.1 Hyphococcus sp.
GCTGTATCTCGTATCTGACCATCGAAAATAAGGGCCCGATTCCTAGAGAATTTCGAAAAGCGATGGGAAACAGGATTTACGGCTGCGACGATTGCCTAGCCGTTTGTCCTTGGAATAAATTTGCAACGCTTTCACAAGAATCCGCTTTTCACGCGCGTGAAACCTTGCGATCGCCAGCACTTCGAGAACTTGCGGCACTAGACGATGCAAGCTTTCGAACATTCTTTTCGGGCTCACCGGTGAAACGTACTGGCCGCAACCGATTTGTTCGAAATGTACTCATTGCGATAGGAAATTCGGCAGATCATTCCTTAATGCCTAGTGCAGAAAAATTGCTTACCGACGAAAATCCGTTGGTTCGCGGGGCCGCCGTCTGGGCCTTGGCCGAGCTTTGCGACCAAAGTGAGTTTTGTCAGCTCGCGCAAAGATATAAAGGTCGTGAGAACGATGATAGCGTTATTAAAGAATGGCAGTTGGCGCTGGAGATCTAAATATCCACTGTGACCAAAACATTGGCTTTTGCAAAATTGCCGTGATCATCTTCTACCCAGTACCAGAACTCGTCCGTTCCGTTGAAATTTGGATCCGGTCTGTAGGTCAGCGTTCCATTTTCGTTTTGCGACACATAACCGTGGCTCGCCTGAACAAGGCCATCAATGGCAATCGAATCTCCGTCTGGGTCAAAATCATTCGCCAAAACATTGATGTTGACTGATCCATTTTCCGAAACCGTTGCGAAATCCGTTCGCGCCACCGGAGCAGCACTATCAAGGTCGAGTACCCCATGATAAACGGGATCAACGCGCGTAAAGCCACCCGTTGCATTAAGATTGCCAGTATCAGGATTTTCGACAAACACAGACACTTTCGTCAACTCGCCCGTTGCACGATCAGAAACATATTGTTCAAATTGTGTGACATGTCGTCCGTCAGGAAGGGTCCAATACCCTTCTTGCTCAACTGCGCCGCGCAATGAGAACCAGTCATAAGTAATTGGATCCCAAACTTGTGAAATTTGAGACGATCCGATGCTGTCCGTCTTAATACCACCAACCTCAAAAGACCCTGCAGCTGGGTTAGCTGGCGCCGTTGGGAATCCGCTCAAATCTGAATCAAACAACAACCGCCCTTCGACCAAATCGCCGCTGCTCAAGAACAGATCGCCGGCGTCAACGTTTAGATAATCAGTTGTGACATTCGTAATTGTTGGATCAATGATCACATATCCGAAGTTTCCGTCGAACGGGTGGTTATGATTGACGACTTCCTTCTGGAATTTAAACCCGTTTTCAAATCCATCAACCTTGACCCCGTTAAATACAATATCAAAAGTGTTGACGCTAAGCTCAATGCCGTTCGCTGCCGGGCCACTGCCACCTGTTTGATCCGTCCCAATGATATCAATATCTTTGAAAGTATAGTGTCCGGTATATTGCAGATGGACACCATATTGGGTCTCCCAGGCTACAAAATCTTCAATCACAGAACGGACATCGCTGGCTTGTTCTGGGCCGCCCTTAATCACGACGAGGCCCGACTTGGTGGCGATAGATTCATTTCCCAGAAAGCCAGAAATTGGTGGTCGATTAACAGCTGCCTCATCAAGGTAGAGCAACGATTCAGATTGATCCGCATTCTCTGCCAAGACGTTAATCATACCATTGCCGCGCGACATATAAACGAAGCCCTCACCGCCTGGCATGCCTGCCGCAACATTGTCCACGGCGTCTACAAGACGCCCTTGAAACCAAAAGCCCGCACCGGTACGTCCAAGGTCAAATGCTTCTACATCTTCATGCCATTTTGCGCCGCCCTCAACACCGCCACCTTTAATGGCAATATTATGTGACCATCGACCGATTTCATTTCCGGTTTCAGCAACAAATGCAGCTCCGAATACATCATAGGCGGCATTGTCAGCGAGCACCGCATTTGAATCGTGATGAACATACCCCCAACCAGGAGAGCCCCAGACGGCATTCCCAACCAACATGGCAGGATCGTCCTGATCAGTTACGCCTGCTCGATGAATATGCAGCGAATACCGGCCTTTTACATTGGAGTCAGATGCGATGGTTTCGACGTCGCCAACATCAAAAGCGCGTTCTGATTTATCGGTTCGGCCAAGGTCAGAAAATTCTGAATAACGCACGTCAATATTGTCGGAATGCATAAGCATGACATGACCACGTTGATGCACGGGCAATGCATCTGCATTCTCCGTTTCAACGCGAACGTTGCGCGTATAATTGGCAACATAAGCTTTTAGATCCGCACGAGGCGTATCATGGTCATATTCTAAGGGGCGATCGAAAGTGATGACATTGCCATTAATGGCCGTAATGATGAGTTCTTCATCTTCCGTAGAAACATCGAATTCTTCGCCAGGCGCTGGCGTATTGTTTGTCGGCCCAAGATGTGTTCCCGTCAAAACCAGACGATCACCGACTTGCCACCCTTCGGGTGCCTCATCCAGTGTCAATGTAGTATCACCTGCCATTGGGTCGTCAGCGACCTTCAGAAAAGCGGCTTTTTCGGCACCATGGGATTGAAAGTTTCCATGACTAATGATGCCGCGCGAAAGCAGCATTGGATCCCAAGCAACATCGATGGGACCATTGTCGGCGATCTGAATGACCGCCTCAACATTGGCAGCAACAGGGTTATCAATGGTGCCAACTGTCATTGTGCCAGACGGAGAAACAACGAGCGTATCAACTTCCATGAATGTGTCGACATCTGTTGCGAATTCAAGTGCACCATCAACCCGTACAGTGAAAAGTGAGACGGCACTCTCGTCGTCATAAGAAACCGTTACACCCTCAGAAATTAAAACTTTCGCCCCTGCACCTGGAACTTCACCACCAGCCCACGTATTCGGGTCGAACCAAGAGCCATCATTTACCGCAATGTGGGTTGCATCAGCTACCGGAACTAATTCCAACAACGCCATATGCTCACTGGCTTTCGACGAGTCATCGGGGTGTACATGACCGCCATCACCATGTCCCATGTCACCGTGGCCGCCATCGCCCATGTCACCGTGCCCCATGTCTCCATGGTCCATCGCGCCGACATGAATCTCTACGTTTGCATCGCTAATATTTCCGTTGCTGTCGCGCACTTCGTACTGAAAACGCGCCATGCCTTCAAAACCATCATCTGGTGTGAATGTGACAACACCATTTTCGAGGGATACTGATCCATTCGTGGCCCCAAACACACGTACGAGCTCCAACGGACCATCGCCATCATTTGCCAACAGGTCGGCAGTCGCAATGTTTAACGAAGCCTCCATAGCAGTGTGAAAATTGGTATCATCTTGCGCCTCGGCAGGCTGCGTAGCTGGGCCGAAACCGGGTATCGGAATATCGTCAGCGAAACCGGGAAAAATGCCCGATGAATCGCTAGCGCCATTTGTTGATGCGCGGCTGGCCAATGTCGGCTCATCACCTTCATCGGCCGCACTGTCTAGCAAGCCGCGTTTACCAGTACTCAAGCACCCTTCTGCCAATAGAAGCGGTGCAAAAAGCCCCGCATTAGCGAGATTATACCGAGAATTTTTTGTTCGTTTTCGATTTTTCGGTTGTATCGATTGGAGAGAGTCTTTTTTTGATGCTTCAACGAGGGCATCAAGATTAAACACATCGGCATGGATGAATTTGCTGTCGGCGCGAGACTCAGAACTCATAACTACTCACTCGATACAATTGAGCCGGCTTGTGATTTATACGCAATCACGCGGCTGCCAGGTTTTTTGTTGCACGATGTTTTTGCGCAACAGCGAGTAAGGTAACGAAGTGTGGCGTTTTTTCCCTTGCGTAATTAGTTCGAATTTTTTGGAAAAGAGCGAAAATATGCTGTCTTACAAAATATTAAAGGAAAGGCGCAGGGGTTCTCTTAACTAGGCGTAAAAGAACCAAAAACAATTTTGTTTAAGTTTGAATTAGATAGTCAATGCAGCCCTAAAAGCCGTCGAATGTGACTACCGATTTAGCCGACGTTTAAATCGATGAAAACCGCGGGCAACAATGGGTGGCAACAAATCATTGACCAATTCATCCCGTTTAACGCCCCAATCAGTCTTATCCAAAGATTGCGGCCGGGTCTTAAACTGGGTTGTAAATTCGCGCGCCGTGCCGTCCCAGGTCGCCGTGTAGTAATAAAGCGCAATTGACCTGCGCGGTTTGCTATCGGGGTGGGCGACCGGCATAGGGTGCCCATGATAGCTTGTTGCATTGGTTGAAAAGACAACGCAGCGATTAAATTCTGGCGTTACGCGGTGAACACATGACGACATCTCTTGATCCCACAATTCTAGAGCGCCTCCATACGACTCTTCCCAACCTTTATTGAGATAGATCAACAAGTTTAGACGCCGCTCCAGGCGCAATTTCGGATGTAAATTGAAATCGGCGTGGACACTTAAATGGCCCCCCTGCCGAGTCTCATGGAACCCACCACCGAGAAAATAAGGATCCGGAATAAGCCCCTTAACGCCGGTCAAATTCTCTAAAAAGGTGACAAAGGGTTGAGAGTTCATTGCATAAAAAAATGAACGCAGTTGAGAGGGTAAAAAATCTGGGTTAAAGCTCGTTTTATAGCGCTCTTGATCCCGATCAAATGACTGGCTGTTGGGGTCGGGTTTTTCGGGAAAGAATTGAAGACACGCTTCCAAAATGTCAGGCGTCATAAAATCATCAATGATAATATGCGGAAATGGATCGGCATTCACATATTGATCATGGAGATCCACCCCTTTTTCCGACAAGACGGCGGCATCGAAAAAGCCGTGGTCGGTATCTGTGATGCTGAGATATGTCATCGCCTATTATTCTTTCTTGCTTCAGGCTGATTCTTTTAATTCATGTGGCGCGCCAATTTTGCCGTCTATTATCCCGTTATCGCCGACACCGGGAGGCATGCTTTTTGGTGCGATACCAAACAATGCTGCATCAACAATGCCGCGCTGAATAAAGCGCGTACGGTCAGCCTCTGGTTGCCAGCCAAGCATTTTTTTAGACGTTTCATTTTGAAACGGCGAAAGTTGTGCGCGAGACAGCCAGTCTCGAAAACTCGGCTTGGTGAGCCCTTTACGTTTTGCCAATATGCGCTTGGCCCAATATTTCACAACATCGGTAATAAAATATGTCCATATCGGCGTTGGTCGCGCACGCATAGAAACATCGTTCGCCAAGCCGATCTCTGCAAAATAATCGCGTGCTGAAAGCATTGGGTCGCCAATCAGGTTGAAGGATTGACCCTTCGCGATTTTGTCATCTGCTTGGGCTGCTAAAACCAAACCGTCAGCCACATCCTCAACCAAAACGAATGGCATTTTGTTGCGCCCGTGCCCCCACAATTTACAAGCTGTAGCGCCACGCCACATCGCGATACCCCAATGTTGCAACGGCCCCCCTTTGCCAATAACAATCCCCGGTCTCACGATCGTCAGGGCAAGACCTTTAGTAGATGCCAGTTCTTCTAAAACGCGTTCGCACGCTGCTTTGGATCGCGCATATAAATTTCGTCGCTCGAGATCATGGTCAAATGGCGTTTGTTCAGTGATAGGACGGTCCGGTTGTGACGCATCATAGGAATCGATTGTACCTGTATAGACTAAGCGTGCGACTCCCGCCATTAAGCAGGCCTCTCCGATACGCCGTGTCACTGCAATGTCATTATCGAGATATCCTTGCCAACTGCTTTCGGTGGCCTTGGCCAGATGAAACACTGTGTCGACGCCATCCATTGCACTAATTAGACAGTCGTCTGATTTTAGACTGCCGGTGACGACACTCACGCGCCCATCTTCCCGTAACAATCCACTGCCACTGCCGCGGGAAAAAACGCGCACAGCGTAGCCTTCATCCGCTAATGCAGTAACCAATACCCGACCAATAAATCCGGTGCCCCCGATAACCAAAGCAGTTTTTTGGTTTTCCGGTTTTGACGATACTGCCGTCGTCGCGGAGGTCGTTGTCTGTAATTGTGGACGCGCTTTCGCCAGAGCTTTCTCGATCAAAGCAGTCGCATTTGTCGCCAATGAGGGACTCAACCGGCGATCAACAGGTTTTCCGCCCTTTATGGAGCTATAAAAACTATCGACGGCCCTCGTAATCGATAACCCGTATGGCGACAGCTCATTGAGAGAGGCTAGTTGCCGTGCGGCATTGATTGTACCCGACCGCAATGCCTGACCGGCAAGCGACAATTGCGCAGCGACAGGTCCGACGATGATATCTTGGAACCCAGCACGCTCGAGACAGTAAGTATCTTGAGCAAAATCATAAGTCGCTAACCCACCGAGCCCGCGCAATCGAACGCTGCGGTTATCGTGACCTTCGATTAACGACAAGTTGATTGTAATCGCAGTGCCGCCCGCTTCACCTGAAATCTGCCATGTTTGATAATGTTGAATACCGCCCGGAATTTCGATCAGGTGACGCAAAGAAACATCTACGTGATCTAGATCGCCGAATATGTCCGCAACAAAGGCGAAAAGATGTGGCCCTATTTCAAATAAAATATTTTCCGGTTGGCGCAACATCCACAATCCAAAGGGACCTGATCGCAATGGCGCTAGGGGAAATTGCCAATTGGCCTCAAAGCTATCGATGGCACCGATCGCCCCACTGATAAGGTCACGTTTCAACCGGTCATAGGATGGCAACATCAAAAAATTGTGATTGATACCAAGAGCAATTTCTTTCTGGCGCGCCAATACCTCAAGAGACCGGCTCTGATCGGCACTTAACGTAAATGGCTTTTCAACAAAGGCTGCACAACCAGTTTCCAGAATTTGCTTGGTGACATCTGCATGAAATTGCGGTGGCGTCAGGACATGAATGCAGTCGACATGGTTTGAGGAAAGCATTTCGTCGAGAGAGGTGAAGCGATCTTTAACACCGAACTCGTCAGCCAATTGACCTGCAGCATCGCTGGAAACATCACAGATTGCTGTAACATCAACGCCATTGACGCGCCGCAATGCATTAGCGTGCCATTTGGCAATATATCCAGCTCCTAAAAGCCCTACTTTAATCGGCGTTGACGACATCAATCCTATTCCCGGCGTGATTACACCTATTTGTATTCAACAATCGCGATTTCACGACCCAGAAGACGTTTTCGCTTGTAGTCCAACATACCTATCAGGTTTGGAAATTTTGAAAGTGTTAAAAAACCTGCAAACAGTCCCGCCTGGTCTGGCTTCGCGCCATCTTTGACCAGCTTTCGCAGCACTTTCAAAAACGATAGGGGGTACAAAACGAACAATAAAAGGCTCCATCCGCTCGAAAACGGTGCAGCCAAGAGAGCCAGCCCCGGTAAAACCAATCCCCAGAACCAAGCACGGCGACGGGGTGCGCCGAAATATCCAGCATGTTTTTCACCGACTTGCGCATAGGCATAACCGGCGCGTACAGCCCGTCGCCACCATTGGCCAAACCGATGCATGTCTGCATCATGAAAACACATATCATGGTCAATACGCTCAACACGCCAATTGTTTTGTCGAACACGAATACAGAAATCGTCATCCTCTGCGGCGATCACATCCACGTCGAATCCACCAACCTTGTTAAAGACGGCTGTGCGCGTGACGAAGATCCCGCCGCAAGCATCAATCTCCCCAATGGGGCCGTTCCACTCCATTTCGGCTAGGCGGTTATAAATCGTTGCATCTGGATAAAGTTCCCGGCATCTACCCGTCACTATGCCAATGTCGCGTGTTTTTTCCAATTTACTGCGCGCTGCAGCCGGAAATCCGTCCGCTAATTCACAGTCTCCATCAATAAAAAGCACGTACTGGATGTCAGGCCATTTTTCTAAAAGAGCGTCGAACCCCGCATTTCGCGCCCGGGCCGCCGTGAATGGTTGATCAGCTGGCAAACATTCCGTCAGCGCATTCGACCGCTCAGCTAAAGCCAAACTGTCATCGACAGACCCAGAATCGACATAGCAAACCCGATCTGAATGTTGCTTCAAGGAGGTCAGACAGCGCTCTAGCCGCCCGCCCTCATTGCGTCCGATTGCAACAAATCCAATATCAGATCTTAGATCACCCACGTCAGTGCTCACTATGTCGAAGGATTTTTGCGAGGATAAAGCGATTTGGCGTCATCAAAAATACTGTTCGGTTCATTGTTTCGTATTCTTGTCTGTTTCGCCACTTCTCGTCGCCGTCCATTGTTTCGATGATCTGCGGCCCTCACCACCATAAATACGGGTTTTTGCGACTAAAAACGGAAGCAACCCCACGAGGCTTGAAAGTGGCAGAACGTCTTTCCCTATCTTGAACCAACCTGCAACTATGGAAATCGCAAAAAGAACCATTGAGGCCGTAGCAAATCCAAAGGCGGCAGGTGCCCCAGCCATCATGGTCATCACGCTCAAAGTAAAAACGGCGAGCAGCAGACCAAGAAAGTTGATTGTAGGCGGAATCATCAAATCAAACGCAATCGCAATCAGACGTAAATTTCCTGTTAGAATTCCATGCCCAAAACAAGGTATGGAGCGTCGCATCGCCAATCGTTGGGAACCATGTTCCCAGCGTGCCCGTTGCTTCGTTAATGCATCCTCAGATGTTGGGAATTCACTTGTGACAATCGCATCGTGCAATAAGCGTGGTGCTTTTCTCTGTTCCGTAAGCGTTAGTGTCATCGACAAATCCTCGACGATCTCTCCGGATCCAACATTGAGTGTCGATGCAATCCGCCACGGCAATGCAATCCCTGCCCCGGTTATGCGGCTTACACCAAAAATTCGATCGAGACCGGACATGCGCACGTGGTTCAAGAATGCCCAAGCGAATTCGCCAATGCGCAATCGGGCGCTCGCTTCAGGCGGTGCTTGCATCAGATAAAGAGCTTGCACTGGTCGATCTTCGCGTTCAGCTGTCGCCGCAAGAGAAAGCAATGCACCTTCGCTCAATACACAATCAGCATCGACAAACACAACGGATTGGCTCGGTTGGTTTTTGAGGTGCTCAAGCGCAAACTGCAATGCATAGCCTTTGCCTAGACGCTTGCGATCATTGCGCACCAAACATTGTGCGCCCGCTGTTTCAGCAATTTCCGCCGTTTCGTCAGTACAATTGTCAGCAATGACAATCACGCGATCTATGCTGCGTAGTTGCCCCAAGACTGAATGTAAGGTCGCCTCTATGGACGTCGCTTCATTGTGAGCGGGAATGACGACCGCTATTGGGCCTGGTTTAAAATCATCAACCACTTTTTTGCGCATCGGCAAAAAGGCACCGATGACCTCAACGAACAAAATAAGAGCGAGCACAAAGGTAATGATACTGGCGATGAGTATTGCTATTTCGAATGCTAAAAACATACGTTAGCCACCAAAAATGATCGAACTATAAATACTTGTTGGAGCAAGTTGATCCACGTATTATGCAACTCGCGACGGCCGCCTTGACCCTAGCCAAAATCGCATGACCCCAATAAATTCCGCGAACCGACCAATTACCGCGCAAAAGCCGCGCACCCATGAACTCGGCTTTAGCAATCCGCGCCTTATAATAGCGGCGATGATTTTGATGACATAAACGCCTAAGCCGATTCCCAATATCAAGCCGGAAATGATTTGCCAGGGGGTCAGCGGTGATAAAAAGGCAGCACCAACACCGCCCAATGCCGCCGCAAGGATAACAACGATCGGGAAGATACCGCCCCAAAATACTGCACGCGCCACATCCAAAACACCCAATCGTTCAGGCGGCGCACCGTGGAGTAGAGCGCCATAGGCGTTTTCATAACCACGCTTTTCAGCCGTCACCCACCACCCTTCTTGCTTTCTGGCGTTTGGATCGCTTAGCCGCATGGCGTCTTCAAGGCGCCAAATATGTGCGCCTCGCCGCCGCAGCCTAATGCAAAGATCGGTCGTTTCCGTTGACTGCAAATCTCCACGAAATCCTCCAACAGACTCGAATTTGTCCGTTCGCATCAATGCGGAACCGCCAATCACGGTTTGGATCTCCCCGTCATCCTCGTGGCGTTTGCGATCGGCCAGTGTTGAATATTCTATTGGCGCGCCAGTTGTTGTTTTCACCTGACCACCGACAATTGCGACTTCTGGCCTTCGAGCCATGAACCGCTCAGCAGTAGCAATCCAATCTGGATCTAGCACGCTGTCGGAATCTAAAAACTGAACATACTTTATATGTGGCGCAACTTTTTTGAGTTGCCGGTAGGCGGCGTTCCGCGCGCGCCCACCCGTATTTAAAGCGCGCTCGCTTTCCTCGACGACAATCGCGCCTGATTTACGGGCAATCGCATTTGCTTCTTTAGACGCACCCAATGAAGCAAATACAATGGCGCGCCCATCACCAACAGAACGGATTGCGGCTTCTGGCGAAATATTCTTATCGACACCGACAACGATCACACCGGTAATCGCAGTTTCTTCTCGCGGTGACGTGTTTTCACTTGCTGGCTTCGGTGATGGCACAGGCTCCGCGCGCGTTTGCACATTGGCCTTCAGGTCAGAGAGTGTTTTTGCATCAGTTTTTTGCCGCTGCTGTGCAGTCTTTTTTTTTGCTACAGGTACCGCATCAACCGCGTGCGATTTAGCAACAGCCGCCTCCCGCTCTTTTTTGCTCTCACGGGCGGATTCTGGCGGGGCCGACTGCGCATCGGCATCACCACCAGTCGAGGATGTTTCATCTTTCGGTAGCTCTGTCGGATATGCCGAACGCACGAAAGCATCTGGGCCACTCGGATCTGCCTTACCATCGGGCACAACGACATCATCCGAGGCAAGGCCGAAAACACCATATTCCATTTTATCACGAACAACATTGCGAATAATCTCAACACCGACGACGAGGTCTTCAGCCGAAAAAGCATAAACCAATGCCGTATCAGCAATGATGTTGATCACCCTGGGAACGCCGCGCGATTGTTCAGCGATCAAATCTATTGCACGCTCCGTAAACACTCTTCGCTCGCATCCAGCAATAGACAGTCGTGTCTCGAGATAGGCTTGTACTTCTTTTTTCGAAAGCGGTGTTAGGTGAAAGTCTGCACCAACCCGCTGGGCAAGCTGTAACAATTCTGGTTGGTTTAATAAGTCTTTTAGTTGAGGCTGACCCACGAGAATAAGCTGCAAAAGCTGATCTTTGCCAGCATTGATATTTGACAATAGTCGCAATTCTTCCAGCATATCGATGGAGAGATTTTGTGCCTCGTCAATTATCAATACAACCCGCTTTCCCTTAGCGTACTCGCCTATGAAAAACGTTTGTAGCTGTGCAAATAACTCCACATGGGTTTTGTTTGCAAATGGTTGCCCAAAACTCATCAACACCCAGCTTAGAAGGTCGCCACGCCCTTTTTGCACATTAGAGAGTAGCGAAACCGTGTGGGTGTCTGATAATTGATCGAGCAGGCGGTGAACAAGTGTTGTTTTCCCGCACCCAACCTCGCCCGTAATTACCGAGATACCTGCATGATTGAGCACACCATACTCAAGCATCGCATAGGCAAGCCGATGGGTTCGCCCCCAATAAAGGAACGATGGATCCGGCTGTATTGTGAATGGCTTTTCCGTTAACCCGAAAAACTGTTCATACATCCAGGCTTACCTCGTGCCAAAAATTGATGTTTCGTCGCACTGATTTTTAGGTCCATTCAGCCAAGGCGGTCACAGATTCGCCAGCAAGTCATTAATTTCATCCGTATACTGGAAATCATCACCGCCTAAAGTCAGTGCTCGCTCGAGTTCGACCCTTGCATCATCCGAGTTGCCGGCGGCATGTAGGGCAGCGCCGAGGTGATAAACGATTTCAGGATTTTCGGTCCCGCCGTCGTCAGCCAGCGTTAGATATTCAACTGCTTTGTTGAATTCTCCGGCGCGATAATATGCCCAACCTACTGTATCTAAGAAGAAAGGGTTTTCTTCATCCTCTAAAACCTTCGCAACCTCAAGCGCCCGCGCAACACTGGCTGCATCTTGGCGAAGGTCGCTCGACAAGCTGACGAAATTGTTTGCGACTACCCGGTTGTTAGGGCGCGTTTCGATAAGCTTTTCATAAAGCGCAAAGGCTTCTTCCGTGCGGCCATCACTCAACAACCGATCCGCTTGAAAAACTTGAAGCGCAGTATTGTCTGGTGTTCTTTTCAGTCCTTCTTCAATTAGAATCCTTGCTTCCTCTCGTCGACCAGTCCCCTGGTAAAAACGGTAGAGAAGCTCATAGGCCTCGGAACGCGATGGGTCGAGGTCAACTGCCGTGGTTAAAATCTCAAGCGCACTTTCTGCCCGTTGCCGCCTACCATAAACCTGCGCCAGTAAAATATGGGCAGAATAGTCGTTCGCATCCGATTCAATTATACGCTGCAATAGTTCTTCGGCTTCATCACTACGGTCGGTTCGCATATACGCCCCGACAAGGGTAGCCAGTGGACGACTGGCGAGTGGAGAATCTTCATTTCGTGCAGTAAGTTCGTCGATCATTCGATCATAATCACCAAGCCCCGCATATGCGGCCGACTTTATCCGGTCTGCTAATTCAGTTTCATTTTCTAATCGCTCAATTATCAGACCAACCTCTTCGGCACCGCGCCAGTCTTGTTGCGATAGGCGAACACCCGCTAGCATTTTCAGCGTTTCGAGATTTCCAGGAGTAGCCGCTAGGGTATCGGTCAATACGACCTCCGCACGCTCAGGATCATCCTGTCGTAGGTGAAATTTTGCGAAAGCAATGCCGACATTCGGACTTTGTCCACTTGCTTCAAAAGCCTTAACAAATTCGGTTCGTGCAAAACTTGCATTGTCCTGTTTTTCAAAGGCCAACGCCATTAAGACCATCGCATCTGCGGAGTCAGGGCTATTATCGAGAGCCGTTCTAAGATCTAGAATGGCAGTATCTAAATTACCGTCTTCAATGTGTAAGCCAGCACGTTTAATCAGCGCATCTGTATTCCGCTCATCTGCGTCAAGCACTTCGGCAATTAGTGCTCTGGCCGCATCAATATTCTCATTTTTCAAAAGATTGTTCGTTATTTCATTTTTAGCACGAAGCACAACATCCATGTCGTCAGATTGCGACAATTCTGAAAGCAACGCCGATGCCCCATCCATATCATTGGTCTGGCGCAAAAAGGCTACAAGCGCGAATTTAAGGTCAATATCTTCGGGTGCGGCATCAACATAGGCTTGTAGTCGTGCCGTCGCAGCAGCTTCCCCCTCTTGGTTCAACACCACTCGGATGACATCGAGTTTTGCGTCAAGGTTGTCTGGTTCCAGCTCAGCGATCTTTTCCAACTGCACCGTAGCGCCATCATATTCATTTCTATTGAGCAGATCGATTGCGTAAACTCGGCGATATGCTGGCTCATTTGGAAACCGCTCGATCAGGCTTGCATAGGCTACGCTGACATCATCAGTACGCTGCATTTTCTCTAGCAGACTAATCCGCATGAGCTGCAAGATTGCAACATCGGAGCGAAGCGCGATAGCTCGGTCCAACTCGGCAAGCGCACCATCATAGTCACCAGCTAGAGACCGTTCGGTAGCAATCACTGTAACCGCCTCAGGGTTGGCAGGATCTTCCTGAACGACTTTTTGCGCCAACTCGACGGCACCGGCAGTATCGCCCAATTTTAACCGGACGGCAGCTTTTAGCGCAGTGGCATCTATATTGTTCGGTTCAAGCGCCAATGCATTTTCAGCATGCTCAATTGCCGCTGTTTCATCACTGCCAACGAGGTACAGTTTGCCAATTTTAACTTGCGCTTCGACATTTTCAGGTTGCAATCGAATGACGCGTTGAAGGACGCCAAACATTGTTTGGAAGTCATTTTTTTGTTCAGCAATTTCTACAAGACCCGTCAATGCAGGCACATGCTCTTCGTTGATTTTGAGTGCATTTTGGAATTGAATATTTGCACGACCCAAATCGCCCTCTTCAAGAAATTCAGCGCCACTCTTTGTATATTTCTCAAGGCGCTGCTCTGGTGAGGAGCATGACGCAGCAAGGGATAAGAAAACTGCGGCACAAAAAAGCCGTAGCGGTAATTGCCGCCGGGACTTTTTTAAGTATTGAATTTCCACAGCGTCGTTACTCATGTTTCGCCGATTAATCATTCCCGTCACCTTTTTTACCTATTCCTCGAAGCCAGACTCACCAAACCAGGTTTATACGCGTCCGACGGATCCATGGGATCGTAGTGAGTTTTCGCCCACATTGGCCTGTTTACGTCTTACAGGTTTATAGCTCGGATAGCGCATATCGTTCGCCTTCAAAACCTTCAATTGTCGAACATTAGCCCCTTCTACGAATAATTTTGCCCCACGTATCGAGGTATGCTTTTCCAGCATCAAAATCAGCCCTAGAAACGACCGGTCAAATGAACCGATATTAGCGAATTCCAAGATAACATCTCCGCTGGCAGCAGCCGCTTGGCGAAAAATGCGTCTTAGCTCATCCAAATTTTTGTGATGAAAGTCGCCTTGTAGCTCGATGCGTAGCTCATTTTCAGAACATTTTAAGACCGCTTGTGTCATCACAGATGGCTGAACTGTAAATTGTTTCCCCCACTGTGGCCGAATTCGGGTCCATAAAATCCCCACCAAGGCCAAAGCA
>JAJFGD010000034.1 GCA_021776315.1 Hyphococcus sp.
AGAGTCTCAGGCAGAAGCGTTACCTGTCGCCGATCCAAACCTTCGATGAACCGCTTCATACGATCCCCCCGCTGTTGTTCACGGAAATCGTATCATGATTTGCCGACAGGAGTTTTCACACAGGCTCATACATTAGCGGACGTCGAGAGGGGTGGTTCCTTGTCGGCTATGTCCGCTTCTGGTCGAAGCTGACGTTAGTCCGTCACGCGATAATGAAGCAATGAGCCAGGAAGAGATAAGACACACCAAAACATGGACGATCGTGGTGGTGTCGACAGTACCCCATCGGCTTTGCAATTTTTAAATTTGCGGAAATTTTAACTACGTCCATTCTTAATTTATTTAGGACTTTCCCCAAGATTAGTCCGTGGTGCCCGTTTACCCCAGCGGCTTAGTACCTCGTTCTGGTAGGAAGGTTTTTTTATGAAGATCAAGTCAAAGCTTGCAGCGCTACTCGCGGTTTGCAGTGTGCCACTGGCTGCTCCAGTGGCACAGGCACAGGATCCGATCAAAGGCCCATGCAGCCTTGGCAACTTTGAAGCTCAACATAAAAGCGATACGTACGCAGCCTCTTGCACAAAGATCTTACAGCGAGACGGACTATCCAAAAAGGACCGGTCGGAAACGCTTTACCAGCGTTCACTTTGGTATGGTGAACGCGGGCGACCTCGCGAGGCCGTGGCCGATCTTAGAATTGTTCTTTCGATGTTTCCAGAACACGCGCCGGCAGCAGATTGGCTTGGGAGAGTGCTTGGCGAAGGCTTGGGTGATTACCGCAAAGCACGCAAATGGATACTGCGTTCAATCGAGTTGGACCCAAATCGCGCGGAGGCATATACTTCGCTAGGGATTTTGGAAGGTCTGGTCGGGCGATTCAAAGAAGGGGCCGACGTACTGACCAGGGCGATTAATATCAAACCTAGCTATGCCTGGGCACGCCATACTCGAGCAAGGTTGCTCAAACGTCTGAAGCGTTGGGATGACGTGTTGGTCGAAACCACATATTTGACAGATAAATCGAATGAACTAACAAATCTCGGGAAAGTCACGACCCATCAGCGCGAAATTGACTTGCGCTTTGATGCTGCACTGATGCATGGCAAAGCGCTGCGAGCTAAGGAATCCTTCGAAGCGGCCGAAAAATGGTATAACGCGTTGGTAGTAGATTACCCCAACGCGATTGCATTCGTTGAGCGATCGGAGTTCTTATACAGTCTTCCTTACGGCACTAGGTCCCCAAACCGGGCTAAGGACGCGTTCGAAGATGTTGAAAAGGCGATTAGGTTGGATCCGGATTTTTCCCCAGCCTATCAACATAAAGCATTTTTGCTCGGGCGGTTGTTCAACCAGCCAAAGGAGGCGCTTCGACTTCTCGATAAGGCAATCAAACTGCGCCAGGTAGACCATGTTTCCCCGTATTTGAAGTGGGAAAAAGCACTCAATCTGCGCCGCCTTGGCAAACCGACCGAAGCTTCGGCGTTGGCGCTCAATGCGATCTATCAGTCGAGCCAGGTCGATTCCTCTTTCGCCTATAGTACTCTGAAAAAATTTACGAAACACGGATACTACGTTGCTCCGAAAACACCGGATGGAATTGATCGGGCCATTGAAGATGCTGTAATTGCCTGCATGCATGATGAGCGCTGCTCATGAATATAACAAGCACTGTACGTTCCGCTCGCCGCCTTAACACAACATTGCGATTGACGATCGCAGCTTGTTTGATGCCATTGAGTGTTGCATCCGCTGACAGCATAACGCTTGATGAGTTGCGCTCCACTATCAATGTGGCGGGCATGGCGGAGAAATTTCAGGAGCTGCCTTGCACAAAATCGGAAAATAATAGCATCGACGACAGCATCAAGGCGACCTTGCAGTCATGCAGAACCAGCGTGTTTGGCACTGCTTCTCGTGACAAAAAAAAACAGGACGACGTGATGGTCGAGATAATTGCCTTGATTCATTTCGGGAAGGACAAGCGCGCCTATGGTTTGGTGAAAGAGCAGATTGCTAACGGTACCGCTTCAGCGGCGTTCTTGCATTTGGGCGCGCGATTGGCGATGACATTGGCGCTCAATCACGGCGAGCGAGAGCAATTAGAACAAGCCGATCGCCTCGTTGCACTGGCACACGCCATTGAGCCTAAAAACCCAGATATTTTGGCGACACAAGCAAAACTTCTAGAACTGTCTTTTAAAGACGCCGAAGCTCATGCCAAGTTTCAAGAAGCGCTTGCTCTTGCACCAAATCACTTATTCGCCCTGTTGGGCCGATCTGAGATTGATAAACGCTTGGGCATGCCCGCCGAAGCGTTGGCTGGCCTCGACAAAGCAATTTCCGTTGATCCCAGGCATCTGCCCGCGCGTTACCGTCGTGGCGCACTAAGGTTTCAGATGGGAAATCTTGTCGGTGCAGTCCGTGACTTAGATATCTATCTGCAGGCTAATCCTCGCAGCAGCGAGACTATAAAAATGCGACTGTCGGCAAATCGGCGTTTGGGCCGAAATGATGCCGCGATGCTTGACGTAACGAACCTACTTGCAACCGACTACAATCGTCCTCGCTTCTTGCTGAGGCCAGATGAGAGGTCGAGGCTTTATCTCCAACGCGCTATGTTGCAGAAAAAAAGAGGCCAGCGAGAGAAAGGATTTAAAGATGTGGTTCAAGCGATGCAGATTGCCGAAAAACAATCGATTTTGCGGATACAGCTTTTTCTGAGGCGCAACGGTTATCCTGAGTTGGCTATCACCGGGAAAAAGTCAACCGCGATGGTGAAGGCACTCCGCGTTTGCTTTGTAACGAGCGATTGCTGGACGGATAAGGTAGACGAATTCTAATTCTATCCGGGGCCCAAGTACCTTATCCGCAAGGCAAACCAAGTCGATCGCATCGCGCGAACCAGCTGTCTTGAATCGCTGCATCTGTCGTTAAAGTACAGCCAGACCGCTTGCTGGATCACAGCGGCCAGGAAGCGATGACGACGATAGGAAGAACTGCTGATCGGATAGCATTAGCACAAGGGTCCAGCTCGTTGGGTGAGTTAGCGTGACAACGCCCCTAGCATGCCTTTTAAGCCTATAGTTACATCTTTCAAACTGATACATCTATAGGCACCCAGTCGTTAAGTTTCAGGATAATGGACAAGTCATGCCCACTTCTAACCACGCTTACTTGGTTGTTTTTTTACTGGTCGCAATGACAACGATTGCAAACACCGCCCATGCCTCATGTGGACGCGTAACGATCGCACGTATGAACTGGGCATCTGCAGAACTCGCCACGTCCGTTGATAAAATTATTCTTGAGGCAGGCTACGGGTGTCGCGTCGAACTGGTCCCTGGCGACACAATGCCGACGGCGACGTCAATGACTGAAAAAGGTGAGCCCGATATCGCGCCTGAAATATGGATGACTTCGTTGCGCGAGGTTATTGCGAAAGCCGTCGATGAGGGCCGTATAAAAATCGCAGGGTAAATTCTTACAGACGGCGGTCAGGATGGTTGGTGGATTCCTCAATATATGTTCGACAAAAATCCAGAGCTTACAACGATTGAAGCTGTCTTAAAACGGCCGGACCTTTTCCCAAGCAAAGCCAACGCATTGCGCGGTGCGCTACACGGTTGCCCCTCGGGTTGGAATTGTCAGATCATC
>JAJFGD010000035.1 GCA_021776315.1 Hyphococcus sp.
TCTCGCCAAAACACTTTTTTGTCGCCTTCATTGTAAATCACGCTGTGAATTCGGCGACGATGGTCTTTTGGAAGGCGCGCAGTGGTTACATATCCAAAGGCAATTTGGCGCTCGATTGCTTTAGTTACATTGTTCGGATGGCCACGTGTTGTCCAGCAAGCATATATCTTTCTGCAACAAATATTGTGCCAACAAGGCCCAAAAACGCGCCTAGAATTACCCCCAATTGCGCACTTGCTTCAGGGGTCATTTTAGCCTTACCCCTGCACCGCCACCGTTTTCGGGAATGAATTGTATGCCGGCGGCATCGAGCGCATCTTTTAGTTTTTCAATAGTAGATAACATCGCATCACCACCATTTTCGATTCTCGAAATTGTATTCGGGGTGACATTGGATAGCTCGGCCAATTCCCTAACACCTATTTTCAATGCTGCCCTTGCCATTCTCAATTGTGCTGAGTTCATTGGTACCATGTATCCACAAATAGACACCATGCATTGACATAGTGTTACCCTATGAATACGCTGTACCAATAAATCGATATGAAGACAACAACGGTCATTGAAATGTCATCGGCAACGATACCGGTTGACATTGTTGGAGAACCATTTAAAGCGATCAGCAACGATACCCGATGGAGAATAAGCTTTGAAACTCACCGGCCTCGCATCAACAATTGCAAAAGTTACTGGTTTTGATGAAGGTCGTGTAACAAGTTACTGTCGATACGGACGTGAAGCTGGGCTTTTCCCAAAGGCTGGTAGAGGACTTGCCGCAGCAAGTGTTGAACCTGAACATGCCTTCGATTTGATTTTGGGACTCACTATTTCCGACACCGCGTCAGAATCGCCTAAGCGAGTTTCCGATTATTATAACGTAGTTAGTCGCGCAGAACGATTTACCAATCCGCCTACGTCCCGCCAAAAAATCTGCCGTAATGAACGGATCCAACGAGTGATGGGTAGGTTCTTTGACCGCTTCGGGCCTCTTTTTGTAGGTAGCGATTTGCGGACTTCATTTGGAAACTTAATCCGTGCAGAGATGGATGACTATTTAATCTCGAAGTTTCACGAACAAATCCCCAGCCACAACAACATTCTTTTTACGATCAGCTGGCCCATCCCCATTGTTAGGTTTCGATTCAGAGATGAAGAAACAGAGATATCAAGCGATAGATTTACACTTCGCGATACAATTCTATATTTCGGTGGGACCACTCTGGTAGACGATCCAAAGCTTCAAAAATTGCGTGGTGAATATCGAGCAACCTTCCATACTACGGAGCTGATCGAGATTGCAGTGGCATTCAGAAATGCCTAGGGCTCATTTTCTCCAAGTAGATATCAAGCGTGCAGTAAAGGCCGTGCAAGCCACCGGCATTGTTGTCGGTCGTATTGAGGTTGCGCCAGATGGTACAGTGAGTATTTTTATCGAGGCCGAGAAGAAAGTCTCTGTTGCCCTGGCACCCCCTGAAAATACTGACGACGTGGATGGCTGGGTTTAAACATGCAAAGGCGGAAGAAGTTCAGCACTGTTCGGAAGATACTCGCTGACGACAGCGAAATGTTTTACTATTACACCGCCAAAGGCGAGGGAAAAAGCTTTTACCAATCGCCGCAACGTTTTTCGTCTCTTGACGAAGCACCACAAGATTTCCTTGATGCTTACAGCGCCCAAAAGGTCGGCATCGATGCAGATAGCACGTTCGGAAAACTCGCCTTAGATTTTCGGACAAGTCCACGGTATCAACGAAACGCTGATGCTACGAAGCGCGACAATGAGCGTTACATCTCACTTGCGCTGGACATGCCCTTAAAAGGTGGCAAGGTAGCGCGCAATGCGCCGCTGAAAGCATTCGATAGAGTCGAAATCATTCCATATCTGAATCGCTGGCGTGACAGTATGGCAAGCACACCACGACAAGCCGATATGGCAGTCGGTGTTGTACGGCGAATACTGGCATTCGGTTGTTCAGAAGGTCGCCTAAGCACAAATCGAGCGACCCATATTGAAAGCCTCTACGAGCCTCCAATTGATGAAGGTCAAGGGTGGTCAGATAACGAATTCCGCCGGTTCATTGGCCCAGGTTGCGCTAGTGAATTGGCGTTGGCGGCGCGATTTATTCGATGTTTCGGCATGCGTCGGAAGGATGCCGTTGAAATTCAAATCTCCGCAGTTCAAGGCGATACGCTTGTCTGGAAAACCTCGAAGGGTCGCAGAAAGAAAAGGACCGCCATTGCGCCAATCCTACCCGAGGGGCGTCAGCTAATTAAAGAGTTGCTACAAAGTCGTGAGAACAACGATGTTGTTGCGACTACATTATTAGTCAATTCTCGTGGGCGTCCGTGGACACCAGATGGCCTCTCAAGTTCGTTTGACAAGCGTCGCCGCAAGCTCGGAATTGAACCAACAATGCACGCCCTTCGCTCAAGTTACTCAACCGATCTTGTTGTCGCGCATACTAAACGACCGGACGTGATAACGCGTGCAGTTGTATGCAGAGCCTTAGGCTGGGGCGAAGAACAATTGGATCAAATGATCCGAGTCTATGTAGATGACGCCAAAGTCATCAACGCACTTACGAACAAAGCAAGTCCACAAAACGGAAACCAAGTGGAAACTGAGACAACAAGCCAGAAGGAGAACGGTGCCTAAGTCGTTGATTGTTTTGGTGAGCCCTGATGGGTTCGAACCATCGACCTACTGATTAAAAGTCAGTTGCTCTACCGGCTGAGCTAAGGGCCCTCAAAAAACCTGCCAATATGTCGGCTGGTACCATCTTGGGATCACCGCTGCTTTTGGGCGAGCCCGGTCAGGAAGCGCGGAACATAGTGTTGGCCTTATGCCGGGTCAACCGTTTTGGATACGATTTCGGACCAGGGCGTTTAGACCAATTCTTCGCCGGTATTCGCTTTAAATTCAGCGATGAAATCGCCAAGAGCACCAGCGCCAATCGCCGCCCGTAATCCGCTCATAAGATCCTGATAATACTGTAGATTGTGCCACGTTAAGAGCATCGGGCCCAAATATTCACCGGCCCTAACCAAATGATGGAGATAGGCTTTCGAATAATCACGGCTGGCCGGGCATGCGCTCTCAGGGTCCAGCGGTTCTGGGTCTTCAGCAAATCGCGCATTGGTGATGTTGATCGGTCCGATCTTGGTCCATGCCTGACCGTGGCGGCCGGCGCGGGTTGGCAAAACGCAATCAAACATATCAATACCCCGAGCAACAGCCCCGACAATATCGGCGGGCTTGCCGACACCCATCAAATAACGGGGCTTTCCGATAGGCATATGAGGCGTCGTGAAATCAAGCACGCGAAACATTTCTGCGCGCCCTTCCCCCACGGCCAATCCGCCCACAGAAAACCCATCAAAATCGATTTCCATAAGGCGGCGCAGGCTCTCATGGCGGAGGTCTTCGTAGTTTGCGCCCTGCACAATGCCAAAAAGGGCCTGACCAGGATTGGCCTTTTCCTCAAATGCCGCTTTTGATCGTTCTGCCCACCGTGCCGACAATAACATCGACTCGCGTGCGTCGCCATGTTCGATCGGCATAGCCGGGCATTCATCCAATTGCATTTGAATGTCCGCTCCAAGCAGGCATTGAATCTCGATCGACCGTTCAGGGGTCAGCATATGTTTTGACCCGTCAATATGCGACTGGAATGACACGCCAACTTCGGTAAGTTTCCGCAACTTCGACAACGACATGACCTGAAAACCACCACTATCCGTCAAAATAGGTCGTGACCAATTCATAAATTTATGCAGGCCACCCAAGGCCGCAACACGCTCAGCCGAAGGGCGCAACATCAAGTGATAGGTATTTCCAAGAACAATGTCAGCACCGGTTTGGCGGACATGTTCAGGCAACATCGCCTTAACCGTTGCTGCGGTCCCGACAGGCATAAAGGCTGGCGTCTCAATTTCACCGCGCGGGGTTGTTATCGTACCGACGCGCGCCGCACCATCCGTTGCGTGCAAAGCATATTCAAACTTACTCATTTCCACGCTCCAAAAGACAAGCATCGCCGTAAGAATAGAACCGATAATGGCCTTCTACTGCGTGTGCGTAAGCCACTTTCATTTTTTCGGTGCCTGCAAAAGCGCAAACTAGCATAAACAAGGTCGAACGTGGGAGGTGAAAATTGGTCATCAACATGTCCACGGCTTTGAACCTATATCCTGGCGTGATGAAAATATCAGTCTCTTTTACAAATGGTTGCACAATACCATTTTCATCCGTCGCGCTTTCAAGCAACCTCAGTGATGTTGTTCCAACGGCAACTATACGGCCGCCTTTTTCTTTAGTCTGATTTATTTGTGCTGCTTGCGCAGCTGTTATCTCGCCCCACTCACTATGCATTTTATGGTCAGCAGTATCATCAACGGCAACGGGTAAAAATGTTCCGGCTCCAACGTGGAGCGTAATCATCGCGCATCCCACCTTTGTATCGTCAAGTGCTGAGAATAGCTCATCTGTAAAATGTAGGCCCGCCGTCGGTGCCGCAACAGATCCATCCTCTTGGGCATAAACAGTTTGATAGCGCTCGTCGTCAACCGTCTCTACCTTTCGCTTTCGTGCGATATAGGGGGGTAACGGCATAACGCCAGCGCGGGCGAGCGCCTCCCCAAAAGGTATGTCACCGCTATCAAATTCCAGAATGGCCTCGGCGTCGATGCGTGCCTCAACGCCAGCCGAAAAACCATCGCCAAAATACAGCTGATCTTCTTCCCGCAGCCGTTTTGCGGGACGCACGAAAGCACGCCAACGATTGTTACTCAAATCTTTGTGCAACGTAACATCAATCTCTACGTCACCGCCGCCGCCGGTCGCCCGGGCGCGGCGAATACCCTTTAACTGGGCTGGGATCACCTTCGTGTCGTTCAAAACCAGCAAATCACCAGGGCGTAGAATTTCGGGCAAATCATGAACATGGCGGTCGGATATGCTATTCTTGCCAACATGCAACATGCGCGCGCTATCGCGCGGCCTGACCGGCTCTAGGGCAATCCGCTCTTGTGGTAAGTCAAAGTCAAATAGATCAACACGCATTCTTGCGCTGTACCCGTCTCAGGCCAAAAACTCAAATTGAATAGGTATCGTAGTTGAAGCCTTGGTCCATGGTTTTAGAGGGGCTTTGCTCCGCACATTCCCCAACAGGTTTCGCCGGCACACCTGCTACGGTGCAATGCTGTTTGACTGGCTTCAAAACGACACTACCA